>JAJDOH010000201.1 GCA_022340265.1 Deltaproteobacteria bacterium
CGCCATCCCCTTCAGCCCCAGATGTTTTGTGATTGCCGCGGTCAAAGTCGTTTTGCCATGATCGATATGGCCGATGGTCCCTACATTCAAATGCGGCTTCGTCCTCTCAAATTTCATTTTGGCCATTTTGTGCCCTCCAAATCCTAATAATTCAACGCTTGTGCTCTAACGACTTCGCTAATAATAATGCGTGTTTTTTCTTTTACCAGCGATAATGGGCAAAGGCCTTATTCGCCTCAGCCATTCGATGCGTATCTTCCCGTTTCTTAATGGATGCGCCTCTTTCACTCGCCGCATCCATCAATTCACCCGCCAGCTTTGCAGCCATGGTTTTTTCGCCCCTGCCCGTGGCAAAACCGATAATCCACCGCATGCTGAGCGCCTGCCGCCTGGCCGGTCGCACTTCAGTGGGAACCTGATATGTGGACCCCCCTACCCGCCTTGATTTCACCTCAACAGCAGGCCTTACATTTTCAAGAGCAGTTTGAAAAATTGACAAGGGGTCTTTTTTGGTTTTCTCCTCTATGATGCCAAAAGCCTCATAAAGAATCGCCTGGGCCGTACTCTTTTTCCCTTTACTCATCAGGTTGTTAATAAACTTGGCCGCAAGCACACTGTTGTATTTGGGGTCGGGTTTCAATTCTCTTTTGATCCCCACTCTCTTTCTTGACATAAAAATCTCCCAAATGCCGATACGATTTTTTTACCGCCGGAAGAAGCTGAAATCTTCACTCGCTGGAATACTTCGGCCCCTCATTTTGCATATATGATTATGCTAACGCTTTTATGAACCGCTTGCTCGAAGGCCTTTCGGTTTCTTGGCGCCATATTTGGATCGCCCCTGACGTCGATCATCTACACCCGTGGTATCCATGGTTCCTCTCACCACATGATACCTCACACCCGGTAAATCTTTGACACGGCCTCCCCGAATCAAGACCACCGAATGCTCCTGAAGGTTATGGCCCATCCCTGGGATATAGGAAGTCACCTCAAGCCCATTGGTCAATCTAACCCTTGCAACTTTTCTCAATGCAGAGTTGGGCTTTTTGGGCGTTGAAGTGTAAACCCTTACGCACACACCTCTTTTTTGAGGAGCTCCCTGCAACGCGGGTGTCGTAGCTTTCTTTTTTGATTTCCGACGGCCCTTTCTAACAAGCTGGTTAATAGTCGGCATGAAATCTCCTTCGTTTTTCACTCAATCACAAGCACGTAAAAATGCTATTTCCTGAAACCACAAAATTCTTTTTTATATTCGCTTCATCGCCCTTTGTCAAGACAATTAAAGAGAAGCATGAAAAAATCTATTCCGAAACACCAATCTCTATATTCCGATAGCTCTCGAGTCCCGTGCCCGCTGGAATCAGTCGACCCATAATGACGTTTTCTTTAAGGCCCCTAAGCCGGTCTTCCTTTCCTGCAATACTCGCCTCAGACAACACTTTAGTGGTTTCCTGAAAAGACGCAGCGGAAATAAAACTTTCCGTATTGAGAGATGCCTTGGTGATTCCCAACAGCAGAGATTCAGCGCTGGCAGGCTGTTTTCCATCGGCAATCAACTTATTGTTTTCTTCCTGAAATCGCCATTTTTCCACGCTCTCTCCCAGGAGAAAATCCGAATCACCCACATCCGTAACACTCACCTGGCGAACCATCTGGCGAACAATCACTTCGATATGTTTATCGTTGATTCTGACCCCCTGGAGACGGTACACCTCCTGCACCTCATTTACGAGATATTTGGCCAACTCTTTCAGCCCTCTGATCTTAAGAATGTCATGGGGGTCCGCGGATCCGTCCATAAGGGCCTCTCCTGCGCGCACATAGTCCCCGTCTAAAACACTGACGTGCTTTCCTCTCGGAACAAAATAGGCGACGGGGTCACCCACCTCAGGGGTAACGATCATTTTCCTTTTACCCTTGGTATTCTTTCCAAAGGAAACGACACCGTCTATTTCCGTGATAATCGCCGTCTCCTTAGGTTTGCGCACTTCAAAAAGTTCCGCAACACGTGGCAGACCCCCTGTGATATCTTTTGTTTTGGTCGTCTCCCTGGGAATTTTGGCCAGTACCGTTCCGGCACCCACGGCATCTCCTTCATTGACCATGATGACAGCTCCCACCGGCAGTTGATAACGACCTTTGCCTTTTATGCTGCCCGGTAGATCCGCTGTTTTTCCGGAGCTGTCTTTGATTGAAATACGGGGTCTGACATCCGCCTCACGAGACTCCACGATAACGCGACTGATTTTTCCTGTCACAGTGTCACGTTTCTCCTTCATGGTCCGGTCTTCGATGACATCCCCGAACTTCACCTGCCCCGGCACTTCCGTTAAAATGGGAATCGTAAAAGGATCCCATTCGGCAAGCACCTGAGAAGGATCTATTTTCTGCTCATCCCGCACTTTGAGAGAAGCACCGTAAATGATGGGGTAACGTTCCACCTCTCGGCCGCCTTTCCCCAAAATAGCCATTTCACCATTTCGATTCATGGCCACCAGATCACCTTCTACATTTTCAACCGTCTTGAGGTTAATGAATTTCACTTCACCGGGATTTCGAGATTGAATGGTCGATTGTTCCACCCGGCGGCTGGCTGTTCCACCGATGTGAAATGTTCTCATTGTCAGCTGTGTACCCGGCTCACCGATGGACTGTGCCGCAATAACACCTACCGCCTCTCCCAAATTCACCTCGTGACCATGGGCCAAATCCCGGCCGTAACATTTTTTGCAGACGCCTCTTCGCGCTTCACAGGTTAGAACCGATCTGATCCTGACCTTTTCAATACCGGCCTTTTCAATGCGTTCAACTTCCTCTTCGTTAATGGCGGCATTGGCTGCCACCAAAACGTCCCCCGTCACGGGGTCTTCAATATCATCACTGGCGACACGTCCGAGAATTCTTTCCCCTACCCGCTGGAGGATTTCGCCACCTTCCACCAATGACTCAACCCAGATGCCGTCAATGGTACCGCAATCGATTTCCGTGATGATGGCTTCCTGAGAAACATCAACAAGCCGCCGGGTCAGATATCCTGAGTTGGCCGTCTTTAGCGCTGTATCCGCAAGACCTTTTCTGGCACCATGGGTTGATATAAAATACTGCAGCACCGTCAACCCTTCCCGGAAATTGCTTGTAATGGGGGTTTCGATGATTTCACCGGATGGTTTCGCCATCAGACCTCTCATGCCGGCCAGCTGACGCATCTGGTCTTTTGACCCTCTGGCGCCGGAATCAGACATCATATAGACGGCATTAAAGCTGCTGACTTCGGCGGAATTGCCATCCGGACGCACCACATTCTCCACAGCCATTTCTTTCATCATCTCAGCGGCCACATTTTCAGTGGATTGCGCCCAGATATCAACAACTTTGTTGTACTTTTCACCCGAAGTAATGAGACCGTCCACGTACTGGTCCTCGATCTTTCTTACTTCGTTTTCCGCCTCGCTGATAATGGATCCCTTTCCCGATGGAATCACCATGTCTTTCATGGCAATGGATATCCCTGAATGGGTTGCATATTTGTAACCGAGATCCTTGAGCCGGTCCGCCAGAATAACCGTCGCCTTGATCCCCGCCTTTCGGTGGGATTCGTTGATGAGGTTCCTTAAAGCTTTCTTTGTCATGATCTGGTTGACCAGTTCAAAAGAGAGGGATTTGTCCGGCATGACTTCATAAAGAATTACCCGGCCTGTAGTCGTTTCCCATATTTTCCCGTCCATCCTGACCTTGATAGCCGCATGAAGGTCCAGTTCTCCCGCATCGTAGGCCACACGAAGCTCCTGGGGACTTGAAAAAATCTTGCCTTCCCCTTTGGTCGGTTTTTCCAGGGTTGAAGGCTTTTCACGGGTCATGTAGTAGATCCCCAGCACAATATCCTGACTCGGAACAATAATGGGATCCCCGTTGGCAGGCGACAAGATATTGTTGGTAGACATCATCAATACCCTTGCCTCAATCTGGGCTTCAATGGAAAGGGGAATGTGAACAGCCATCTGGTCACCGTCAAAATCCGCGTTAAAGGCGGTACAGACCAAAGGATGCAACTGAATCGCCTTTCCTTCAATCAGGATGGGCTCGAAGGCCTGCATACCCAAGCGATGGAGCGTCGGCGCCCGATTTAACAAAATGCAGTATTCCTTCACCACTTCATCCAGAGAATCCCATACCTCGGGGGTTTCGCGTTCAACCATTTTCTTGGCGCTTTTGATTGTGGTGACGTGCCCCTTTTCATCCAGTTTGTTGTAAATAAAGGGTTTGAAAAGCTCAAGGGCCATTTTTTTGGGAAGACCGCACTGATGCAGACGCAGATCCGGACCCACCACAATGACCGATCGGCCAGAATAATCCACGCGTTTCCCGAGAAGGTTCTGTCTGAAACGGCCCTGCTTCCCTTTCAGCATGTCACTCAGAGACTTGAAAGGCCGTTTGTTGGCGCCGGTCACCACTTTGCCCCTGCGGCCGTTATCAAAAAGGACATCCACCGCTTCCTGCAGCATCCGTTTTTCATTTCTAACAATAATATCAGGCGCATTGAGTTCGAGGAGCCTCTTTAAACGGTTGTTGCGGTTAATCACCCGCCGGTACAAATCATTTAAATCGGATGTGGCAAACCGTCCGCCATCCAGGGGCACCAAAGGTCTCAAGTCAGGAGGCAGCACGGGGATCACATTCATAATCGTCATTTCGGGACGGTTCTTGGAGTCCTTGAAAGCGTTGATGACTTTCAACCGCTTGGTCAGTTTTTTTCGCTTCGCTTCAGACTTGGTGCTGGCCATCTCCACACGCAGGCTCTCGGACAGTTCTTCAACATTTAAATCCTTTAGCATGGTCTGAATGGCCTCGGCGCCAATGCCCGCCTCAAACCGGTCACCATAATCCTCGCGCGCCTGATGCAGTTGTTCGTCTGAAAGCACTTCACCTTTAGTAAGTGGTGTATCCTTGGGATCAACGACGATATGCCCTTCAAAATAAAGCACCCGCTCCAACTCTTTCAGCGTCATATCCAGAAGGTTCCCAACCTTTGAGGGAAGGGCCTTCAAAAACCAGATATGAGCCACAGGAGCCGCCAGGGTAATATGCCCCATTCTTTCTCTGCGGACCTTACTTTGAATAACTTCGACACCGCATTTTTCACAGACGATACCCCGGTGCTTCATTCTCTTATATTTACCGCAGTTACATTCAAAATCTTTAATGGGGCCGAAAATCTTGGAACAGAAAAGTCCATCGCGCTCCGGCTTGAAGGTCCTGTAATTAATGGTCTCTGGTTTTTTTACTTCCCCATAGGACCATTCGAGTATTTTCTCTTTGGATGCCAGTGATATCCTCACGGAATTAAAACTGGATGGATCCTTCGGCTTCGTAAAAAAGTTGTATAATTCTTCCAATGCCTGCTCCCCTTTCTACATGCAGCGCCAAAACGCTGATCAGCTGTCCTCAAAAAGTTCCATTTCAAGGCCCAGGCTTTGCAGTTCTTTCATCAGAACCTTAAACGACTCGGGCAGTCCGGGTTCAAGTGCATTATTCCCCTTAACGATTCTTTCGTACATACGGGTCCGCCCCGCCACATCGTCTGATTTTACGGTCAAAAATTCCTGAAGGGTATAGGCTGCACCATAAGCCTCCATGGCCCACACTTCCATTTCACCCAGCCGTTGTCCTCCAAATTGCGCCTTTCCTCCCAGCGGTTGCTGGGTCACCAACGAATAAGGGCCGATGGAACGTGCATGCAGCTTATCATCCACCAAGTGATGCAGTTTCATGATATACATAATGCCGACGGTAACATCCTGATCAAAACGTTCACCGGTACGGCCATCATAAAGGGTCGCCTGACCGGTGGCTGACAATCCCGCCTCTTCAAGAAAAGATTTAATCTCATCTTCCGAGGCACCGTCAAAAACCGGCGTTGCCAGCGGCACGCCATCCAGCATAAGTGAAGATTCCTTCAGCAGTTCATCGTCCTGCAAATTAGCAAAGAATGCCTCGTATTCGTCCTTGGAAAACCATTTTCTAAATTTGTCCCTCAAATGTTGGGCGTTATCGATCTTTCCAAAAAGTTCCCGAACTTTCATACCCATGCCATGGGAAGCCCAACCCAGATGTGTCTCTAAAACCTGCCCCACGTTCATTCGTGAAGGCACACCCAGGGGATTCAGTACAATGTCCACAGGGGTACCATCCGCAAAATAGGGCATGTCTTCAACGGGCAGTATTCGAGACAAAACGCCTTTGTTTCCATGGCGACCGGCCATTTTATCCCCCACGGAAAGTTTCCGTTTTACCGCCACATAGACCTTAACCATTTTAACCACCCCGGGCGCCAGTTCATCTCCCAGATCGAAGTTTTCTATTTTATTCTCACAGATTGTGGTCAGACGCTCAACTTTCACGGTGCACTTTGAAACAATGGTCTCCGCCTTTTCAATTTCATCCATGGGCACCTTCACGTCTGCCCATGCGATTGCTTCGATGGGAACGGATTCAATGTCTTCCCGTGTCAGCTTCTCGGTCTTTTTCAGAAGCATCGCCCCGCTCTTTTTGTCACGAAGGTCTGATTTGAGCGCCTTTCCTTTAAAAATTCCCAGCAGTTTTTCTCGTGCGCTCCGCTCCACGACCTCAATCTCATCCCGAAGGTCTTTTCTCAAGCGCCGCGTTTCCTCGGCTTCAATGGCGAGAGCCCGCGCATCTTTCTCAACACCGCCCCGAGAAAACACTTTGGCATCAATGACCGTGCCATACACTCCCGGGGGAACACGCATGGAACTGTCTTTTACGTCGCCGGCCTTATCGCCGAATATGGCTCTTAGGAGTTTCTCTTCAGGAGAAAGCTGCGTTTCTCCTTTGGGCGTAATTTTGCCCACAAGAATATCGCCAGGACCAATTTCCGCACCGATTTTTACGATCCCGCTCTCATCGAGGTTTCTCAACGCATCCTCGCCCACGTTGGGAATATCCCGCGTGATTTCTTCCTTTCCCAGTTTGGTATCTCGGGAGAGGATTTCAAATTCGTCAATATGGATTGAGGTGTAGACATCGTCTTTGACCACCCGTTCGCTGATCAAGATGGAGTCCTCAAAATTATACCCGCCCCAACTCATGAAAGCCACCATCACATTTCGGCCCAGGGCAAGCTCCCCCTGCTCCATGGCGGGACCGTCCGCAATGATCTGGCCTTTCTTGACGAATTCACCTTTTTTAACAATGGGCTTTTGATTATAGCAGCTGTTCTGGTTGGATCGTCTAAACTTGGTCAGCTTACAGATTTCCACTTCAGAGTCGTCATTCACATCGGTATCGGTAAAACGAATGACAATTCGAGATGCATCCACGTGTTCAATAATCCCGTCTCTTCGGGCGATCACCGAAATGCCCGAATCCCTGGCCACAACCTTTTCCACACCGGTTCCTACCAAAGGGGCCTTGGCTCTCAAAAGCGGCACCGCCTGACGTTGCATGTTGGACCCCATCAGTGCCCTGTTCGCATCATCATGCTCCAGAAAGGGGATTAAAGAGGCAGAAATGCTGACCAGCTGGTCCGGCGAAACGTCCATATATTTCACGTCATCCACAGGAACTTTGAAAGCTTCTCCATCAATCCGTACCGCCGCCTCATCGCGAATGAAATTACCCTCCTCGTCCAAGGGCGCATTGGCCTGGGCAATGGGAAAATCCTTTTCATCGAGAGCGGAGAGGTATTCCAGACTTTCGGTGGCTTTTTTGTCTGTAACACGTCTGTAGGGTGTTTCGATAAAGCCGAATTCATTTACCTGTGCATAGGTACTCAAAGAAACAATCAACCCGATATTCGGCCCTTCCGGCGTCTCGATGGGACAGATCCTGCCATAGTGCGTCGGATGCACATCGCGGACCTCAAACCCGGCCCTTTCCCGCGTCAATCCACCGGGGCCGAGTGCACTGAGCCTCCGTTTGTGGGTCACCTCGCTCAAAGGATTGGTCTGATCCATAAACTGGGATAATTGACTCGTTCCGAAAAATTCCTTCACCACGGCCGAAACCGGTTTGGAATTAATGAGGTCGTGGGGCATCAGTGTCTCCACCTCCTGAAGACTCATTCTCTCTTTGATGGCCCTTTCCATTCTCACGAGACCGACACGGTATTGATTCTCAAGGAGTTCACCCACGGCACGTACGCGTCGATTTCCGAGGTTGTCGATATCATCCACCATAGCCTCAGCGCTTTTCAACCTGATGAGTTCTTGGACAGTACCGAAAATGTCTTCCTTCCTGAGCGTCCGTTCTTCAAGGGAAACATCTTCCATGCCCAAGCGGTAGTTAAGTTTAAGTCTGCCAACGCGTGAAAGATCATAGGTATCTAAGTTGAAAAACAGATTGTGAAAAAAAGTTTCGGCAACCTCCGGGGTTGGAGGACTGCTTGGTCTCATCTTTCTATAAATATCAAGTTTGGCCTCTTCCGGCGTGTTGATCCGATCCCCTACCAGGGTCTCTCGAATGCTTCGACTGATACCGTGCCCGTCCAGAACAAGGCATTCGATATGAACGATTCCCCTTTCCAGAAGTGCATCAATCTTCTCCATGGTCAAATGATTGTTGCTTTCCAGAAGGATTTCACCGGTTTCAGGATCGATAATGTCGTCGCAGACCACACGACCTTCAATACTTTCGCGCTCAACAGGAATTCGAATTCGCTCCTGGTCAATACATTTGATCCGGCTGATTCCTTTTTCATCAAGTAACGCATATATCTCTTTTGTCAGGAGACTGCCCGCTGCCACAATCACATCACCGGTTTCAGGATCTGTAATGTCTTCGGCCAGTTGCAATTCAGTACCCTTTTTAAAGTCAAAGGGGAGTCGCTTTACCATGGGAGCTCTGGCTTTTGCAGCTTCATTGGTCCCCAAGTTTTTGAGTAGACGTTTCGTGAACTTAACACCCTTTTTGGCGATAACTACTTCGTCTTCGCCCATAATGTCTTTTGCGACCCGATCCTGTGCCAGCACCTCAGGATTCGCTTCCCGCCAGGCTCCGGTTTCACCGATTTCAACCATTTCAGTATCGTAGAAATAATGCAGGAGATCATTGGCTGTATAGCCCAACGCTTTTAAGAGGATTGTGACAGGGAATTTTCTTCTTCGGTCAATCCGAACATACAAAAAATCTTTCGGATCAAACTCAAAATCAAGCCACGAACCCCTCAAGGGTATAATCCTGGCCGAATAGAGCAACTTTCCGCTGGCATGTGTCTTTCCTTTGTCGTGATCAAAGAAAGCGCCGGGTGAGCGGTGAAGCTGGCTCACCACAGCGCGCTCTGTTCCATTAATGATAAATGTACCGCGATCGGTCATGATGGGGAGGGTGCCGAAGTAGATCTCCTGTTCTTTGATATCCCGAATACTCTTGGTTTCGCTCACGGTGTCGGTATCAAAAACAACCAATCGCACCGTAAGCCTGAGCGATGCCTCGTAGGTCATACCCTTGCTAAGGCAGTCTTCTTCGCTGTATTTGGCACTTTCAAAAGCATATTTGACGAACTCAAGGGATGACGTTCCCGCGAAATCATGAATCGGAAAAACACCGGCATAGGCTGCCTGGAGACCCACATCTTCGCGCTCCTCGGGTGGAACATCCTGCTGCAGATAGCGTTCGTAGGAACGTTTCTGCATGGCAATCAGATTGGGCGTTTCAATCACTTTGCTGATTTTTCCAAAACTTTTTCTGGCTCGTCTTCTGACACCATCGTTTTTAAACATGGTATCTCCTTATGATCATTTCTTGGCCCTAATGAGTAAATTTCAAAACGCCAAAAAACCTGGTTCGGTTAAAACCCCAGGTTTCCCGGGGTATTTGGCACCTCTCCCCAAAAACCTTTCTTTAGCTACTTAATTTCGACTGTTGCACCGACTTCTTCTAACTGGGTCTTGATCCCTTCAGCCTCGTCTTTGGGAATACCTTCCTTGACAGGGCCCGGCGCACCGTCCACAACACCTTTCGCCTCTTTAAGTCCCAGACCTGTAATGGCGCGAACGACCTTGATCACTTGAATCTTTTTATCACCCACCGCGGTCAGGATCACGTCGAATTCCGTCTGTTCAGCGGCCTCTTCCGCCGGTGCACCCGGCGCTGCCGCCGCCATGGCCACAGGTGCTGCAGCACTTACGCCAAATTTCTCCTCAAGCTCTTTGACGAATTCGGAGAGCTCCAGCACGGTCATATTGGATATGAATTCTACAACATCATCTTTACTGATATCAGCTGCCATTTTAATCATTCCTCCAGCTTCAAATAAAATTATTGCGATTCGCTTTTCTTTTCTTCAATGGCCTTTAAAACATTCATGAACTGGCCCATAACGCCATTCAACACCCGAACAAAAGATGTGGGCACAGCCTGCATCACCGACAGCGCCTGAGCCAAAAGGACATCTTTACTTGGCAAGGCCGCCAGCGTCTTAACACCCGCGAGATCAACCGGTTTGCCGGATATCTGGGCGCATTTTATTTCAAGCTTTTCGAAATCCTTGGCAAAATCCACCAATGCTTTTGCAGGGCCCACAACATCGTCATAGGTCAAAGCAATGGCCGTAGGCCCTTGCATAAAATCTACAATCTGCTCCGTGTCGGTATCTTTACACGCCAGTTTCAAGAGTCTGTTTTTCACAACCTCAAACTCAGCATTCACCTCTCTGAGATCACGCCTTAAACGGTTCATGGATTCCACTTCAAGTCCCTGGTAATCCACCAGATAGGATCCCTGTGCCTTTTCAAGACGACCGTGAAGATTGTCGACCAACCCTTTTTTATCTTGTTTATTCATATTCACCTCCTCTCTTTTATGGACAATAATATTGTCAAAGACAAAAGGTGTACACCTTTAGCACCCTTTCCATCCAGTCTCGGCAGGCTTGATTTTAAGCCGCTTCCCCCTTCATATAAGGCTTACGGGGCCGGCGGCGCCTACTGTCTTTGACCAAAAACGCTTCTCCGCAAAAAATGAAGCGCGTCACCCTGAAATTTTAATCAATGCTCCATATTCCGGAGCATTCTTCAAAACACAAAAGTGGACGATCTTACCACAGGCAAAGACCATCCACTGTTTTGCTTTCAAAAAAATACCATTATGCTTTTCTTGGAATCAGAACCTGTACAGAGTGTGTGCCAACCCCGCTAAAGCTGCGGGTAACCGATTGACAAAATGCATCTGAACGGCCGGATCATTAAATTCCGGAATGCGAAATGATAGTGGACAAGCAGGACAACGATGTCTATCGGCTCAATATATCCTTTACATAAACGGGATCAATCTTAACGCCGGGCCCCATGGTTGATGAAACCGCAATACTTCTGTAATAAGTCCCTTTACTGGCAGGCGGTTTCAGTTTTTGAATCGTATCCACGAAAGAGGCAACATTCTCCACGAGTTTTTCAATGCCAAAATCCAATTTTCCTACCGCGGCATGCACAATTCCCGTCTTGTCCACCTTGAAGTCAATCTTACCTGCCTTGATTTCCGTCACCGCTCTGGCCACGTCAAAAGTCACCGTTCCAAGTTTGGCATTCGGCATCAATCCCCTGGGTCCCAGCACGCGGCCAAGTTTACCGACAGTGCCCATCATATCAGGGGTAGCGATGGTTTTGTCAAAATCAAGCCAACCGCCCTGAACCTTCTCCACAAGATCGTCAGATCCCGCATAATCGGCGCCGGCATCCATAGCCTCTTTTTCCTTTTCACCTTTAGCAAAAACAGCGACCCGAACCTCTTTTCCAACACCATTTGGGAGCGCTACCGTACCCCTGACCATTTGGTCGGCGTGCCTTGGATCAACACCCAGTTTAATGGCTACATCCAAACTTTCATTGAATCCGGCGTACGCACAATCAATGGCAAGCTGAATTGCCTCCTCAAATGTATACCGCTTCAGTTTGTCAACTTTCTGAGCGCTGTCTCTGTATTTCTTGCCCTTTCCGGCCATCGTTAAATTCCCTTCCTCATTGTACGGATTTTCAGGAAACCGTAATACCCATACTCCTCGCGGTGCCTTCAATAATCCTTGCTGCGCCTTTTATGTCAATGGCGTTTAAGTCTTCCAACTTGATCTTCGCAATCTCTTCTATCTGCTGCCGCGTAACGGACCCGACCTTATCTCGATTGGGCTCTGAAGAGCCTTTGGCAATTTTCGCCGCTTGTTTCAACAGCACGGAAGCAGGAGGGGTCTTCGTAATGAATGAAAAAGACCGATCTGCATATATGGTAATAATGACCGGAATGACCGTTCCCATCTGGTCCTGAGTCCTTGCATTAAATGCCTTACAGAATTCAGCGATATTGACGCCGTGCTGACCTAGCGCAGGCCCGATGGGGGGCGAAGGATTCGCCTGTCCGCCTTTTACCTGCAATTTAACGGATCCAATTATTTTTTTTGCCATGTGTTAATCCCTTTAAATTCCTTGCCTTATCTCAAATAAATCGACGGAACCAATCGCTAAAATCAGATGGTTGTCACTTGAATGAAATCAAGTTCCACAGGCGTCGGCCGTCCAAAAATTGTGATGAGCACCCTCAATTTTTCTTTATCGGGCTTTATTTCCGAAACCGTTCCCTGAAAATTGGTAAAAGGACCGTCAATCACCCGCACCTCATCGCCTTCTTCAAAATTATACCTGGCTTTAGGCCTGCTAACGCCCTCTTCCATCTGATGAATCACCCTTTCGGCTTCTTCATCGGATACCGGTGTGGGATTAACCTCTCCACCCACAAATCCCGTCACTTTCGCCGTATTGCGAACGGTATGCCAAGTGTCCTGGTTAATATGCATCTCCACAAGAATATAACCAGGGTAAAACTTTCTGGATGTAGTCTTTTTCTGACCCTTTTTCAACTCAACGATCTGTTCAGTGGGAACCAGAATCCTTCCGAAATAATCCTGCTGCCCAGAGGATTCGATGCGTTCTTCCAGGCTTTTTTTCACTCTGTCCTCAAAGCCTGAATAGGTATGAACAATGTACCATTTTAATTCCACAAAAACCCCTGATCGCTGTAAAACTGTTAAAAAAACAGAACCTAACCGATAACATGCTTTATAATTTTGATAAGACCAAAATCAATCAACCCAAGATAAAAAGAAACCAGAATTGTCAAAACAATTACCACCACCGTGGAAGCGATCAGCTCCTTTCGGGTAGGCCATTTGACTTTTTTCAATTCCACTTTGGCCTGCCTTAAAAACAGCCCAACGGTCTTAAAAAGGTTGCTTGCACCGCCCCCTTCGCCTGTTTTGGCCGGCTTCGATGTTTTCTGAACGGCCCTGGCGGGTTGCGCATCCTTTTG
>JAJDOH010000206.1 GCA_022340265.1 Deltaproteobacteria bacterium
CGCCATCCCCTTCAGCCCCAGATGTTTTGTGATTGCCGCGGTCAAAGTCGTTTTGCCATGATCGATATGGCCGATGGTCCCTACATTCAAATGCGGCTTCGTCCTCTCAAATTTCATTTTGGCCATTTTGTGCCCTCCAAAATTTGTTCTTAAGCGACGTCTACTTTCTTAAGCGGGTTTGTATTGGAAAAACCAAAAATTAAGGGTGCCTGCTAATTCTATGGAGCCCACGACCGGGATCGAACCGGTGAACCTCATCCTTACCAAGGATGTGCTCTACCTACTGAGCTACGTGGGCCTCATTTTCTCTAACGCACCACACAAAACATCGCCGCCCGGCTACGGCGGCCAAAACAGCGACAAAAAAATAAAGCACACCAAGGTTCTATGGAGCGGGAAACGGGATTCGAACCCGCGACCCTCAGCTTGGAAGGCTGACGCTCTAGCCAACTGAGCTATTCCCGCCGGTGCCAACTGTCACACAAATATTTCACGGAAGGTTGCGCCATGTCCGGTTATCGATCCACAAAGCATGACACAAATTTCGATGGTGGAGAGGGGAGGATTTGAACCTCCGAAGGCTGAGCCGGCAGATTTACAGTCTGCTCCCTTTGGCCACTCGGGAACCTCTCCACAATGAGGCTCTTTTTCGATCCTGCCGTGGAGCCAGCGAAGGGAATCGAACCCCCGACCCACTGATTACAAATCAGTTGCTCTGCCATCTGAGCTACGCTGGCCTCAAACGCTTAATAAAATAAATTATCAGTATAATTTTTTGTTTTGAGAATAACAAACCCAGTATATGGCTTTTCTAAATCGTTTGCAACCAAAAAATTAGAAAATGGAGGGTTCTTTAAGGGATATTTTAGAAATACGCCTTTTTTTACAATATTTCGAACTTTTTCAATTGAAAACCTCAAGACGTCCTCAACTTTTTTCACCTGCTATGAGACCACAGAAGGCTTGATAAAAACGCCATCGGTGCCTGAACCGCAGAGAGTTTAGGGGGTATTAAGGTCCCTTTGATCACGCAGAAGGAACATAGGGTTAAAACAGTAGACTGTCAATATGTATTTTCTCTAATTGTGATCCCAATTGCTCAATTTTGACCCCCATCTTTTTTAAAGATTCAGCAATTAAGTGCTTGAACAGTTATTTTGTTTGTGGTAGTTTTTTTTCTACGGTATTTTGGCAGGCGAAAAAACGCTGCTCTCAGCTTTGTTTTTCAAATTCGGAACGTCTATTATTAAAAAGGAGGAGTAAAAATGGCAGCATTAGGTGGAGGTTTGGTCGCATTAGTGCTTGGTATTATTGGAATCATTACCTGGTGGGGGTATTTTGCAAAAGCGCTTCTGGCTGCAGTACCCGCCATGTTGATTTTAGGCGGTGCACTGGCCGCTTATCTCGGTTTTGAGGAATTGAAAGACAAGAAAAACGCCCCTGAGCCTTTTGATGAAACCAGCAATTTAAAAGATGAGATCAACACCCTTAAAGAAGAACTCAACGACCTGAAGAAAGATAAAGAGTAAATTCGGCAAACCGTCGGTAGCCTATACAAAGGGTCCCGAAATCGGGCAGTTGATTCCGGGGCCTTTTTTTGATTCAGTGGATTTCCAGCGCATTAAAGAAATAATTGATTTCGATGTCAGCGTTTTCCAGTGAATCGGAACCATGCACGACATTTTTTTCAATATCAGTTGCAAAATCTCGCCGGATGGTTCCTTCCGCCGCATCTTTGTAATTGGTTGCCCCCATGATCTCACGATATCGGGCAATAACGTTTTCACCTTCCAATATGATGACGACACATGGTCCGGAAGACATGAAATCTGTCACACTTTCAAAAAAAGGTTTGCCTTCATGTACCTTGTAAAACCCTTTTGCCTGCGCCTTGTTCATATGGATCATCTTCATGGCAACGATTTTGAGCCCTTCTCCTTCAAGACGGCCAATAACCTCCCCAATGAGATTTCGCATAACGCCGTCGGGCTTGACGATTGATAAAGTCCTTTCCACCATTTATAAAATTCCTCCTTCTACACAATTTGATTGACCCGGCACTTTCCTTACTGGTATAGAGCGTTTGCAAGATCTTGCATCCATAATTGCGCTCGCCTCGTTATAAGTCCCGGCTCTAAAGGTTCCTCCTCGTAACAGGACTATCTCTGATTAGAATCAAATGGATGTTGTTAGTCAAGGGGTTTATCTTCGATTTTGGGAAAATCAATTTCTGAAAGGAAAGCTTTTATAATGAATGAATTAAAGAAGACCGAGACCAAAGACAAATTGCTTCGAATGGATCCGGAGCAGCCTTTTCAATTCAAGTGCGGCCCTGATGTGCCCTGCTTTACCGATTGTTGCAGGGACATCACCATTGTGTTGACCCCTTATGATGTGGTGCGGCTGAAAAACGCGCTCCAGATCTCTTCAGAGGCGTTTCTGGATCAATATACCATTATCATCCCCAGGGAAAAGCGGCTTATCCCGATGGTCGTCCTCAAAATGAACGAAGATAACGAAAAGCGTTGCTCGTTTGTCGGTGAAACGGGATGCCGTGTATACGACGACCGCCCCTGGCCATGCCGCATGTATCCGTTGAATATGAATGATGATGGAACCTTCAGTTTGATCGCCGATCCTCTAAAATGCAAAGGTTTGGAACAGCCCGATCATGCCAGGATATCCAGCTGGCTCATTGAGCAGGGTGTTCCCATGTACGATGAAATGAACATGTTGTTTTCCCAGGTGACGACACCATTGCAGGCCCAGGAACTGGATATTGACAACCCGAAAATTTATCAAATGACATTTATGGCATTATATAACCTGGATAAGTTCAAAGAATTTGTATTTGGGAGTTCTTTTCTGGATCGTTTTGTAATAGATGATGTTACCATTGAAAAACTAAAAAGAAATGATGTTGAGCTTTTGAAATTCGCATTTGATTGGGTAAAATTTGGAATTTTTGGCCAAAAAACGCTTCAAGTCAAAGAAGCACCTCAAAAAACCAACGGTTAGTTCTTCTATGGATACGAGAATTGAACCATGACCCTTCATGAAAAAACCAATGTCTTCAGACCATTCGAGAATGAAAATCCCTTTCATTTTGAATGTCGCCCCGACATTTCATGTTTCACCGAGTGTTGTGCCAAGCTTCGACTCCTTTTGACACCGTACGATATTCTTCGCATGAAAAATCGGATGAACATGCCTTCAGATCAATTCCTTGAAAAATACACGGAGACACTTTTTGACCAGCACTCCCGATTTCCCATGGTCAAACTGAAGATGAAAGACGAAGAAGGGCATCGATGCCCCTTTGTCACTGAACGCGGCTGTTCTATTTATGAAGACAGGCCGGAGGCCTGCCGACTCTATCCTGTTGGCAGGGCTTCAGCCCTGGTGGACCGGGAAACAAATACACGAGAGAAATATTTTATTGTGAATGAAGTGCACTGCCGCGGTTTTGAGGAAAAAATGGAATGGACCCTCGAAAAATGGTTAAATCATGAAGGCGTAAAAGAGTACAAAGCCATGAACGGCCCCTGGCTGGGCATCATGACCTCATCTAAGAGCCTGGGGCCTAAAGTCCATATCCCCAAGAAGCATCAGATGTTTTTCATGGCTTCCTACAACCTGGACCAGTTCAGGAAATTCCTTTTTAACAGCAAATTTTTTGATCATTTTGATGTAGAGGGGGATTTGAAAGAAAAGATCAAAAGAGACGACGTGGCACTCATGGAATTTGGCTTTGACTGGCTCAAATTCAGCCTTTTTGGAGAAAAAACACTGAAAGTGAGCCAGTGAACCATCAACTTCGCAAAAAGGCTTTTACGAAGGCCTTCCAACTCTTTCCACCAATGGCTTCAAAGACATCGTCCACAGAAGCACCACCGTCGGCAGCGATTCTCAACTCTTCATCTGCCATGGCCCAGAGGCGTTCTGCCTCCTCATTTATGAAATTTTCCGCATGCTCTCCATAATAGAGGGCTTTGAGGTTCTTTTTCAATTTTGTGGGTTCAATAACGAAAAGCCAACCCTCTTCGTAAGGTGACGCTTTAATCAGGTCCGGGTTTTCGGCAATTCGGCCGTTGACCCGTGACACGATACCATCCACCGGGGAAAGAATATCCGCAACCTCGCCATTCCGCCTCACATGAAAACTCGCTGTTCCCTGTTGGACTTCATGGCCGATTTCGGGAAGATCGATGCTGCCAAACTTCCCCAGCATTTTTCTGGCGAAATCGTCCAAGCCCACTCTGATCTGTCCGCCGTATTCCGGTTTTGCCCAGGTATGACCTTCATGGTAATAGATGTCGTCCGCCAATTGAAACCCATCAACTTCTTTCTTCCCATGAACCGGCAGCACCTCATTTTCAACACGGGCCTGCATCATTTGATCAAAAGAACAATTGCCGCACTCGTACGCATTGGGACAGATCTTCCGGCCCACTTCTTCCGTAATCATATAGCGACATTTTCTTCTTGATGCCGGCAGCTTCATCATACGTTCCACCCAGCTTTCAGTGATTTTATCAGGTGTTACGTCAACCTTTGACACGGCCGCCTTTTCTTTCTCTTTGGCAACTTTCAATTGCATGCCCTGATCGTAAACGCATGTGGGACAATCAAAATTATTATCGCAGAGTTTATAAGACACCACGCCGGCTTCCATCCATACACACTTCTTCTTTCCGGGGGGTACAATTTTCATGGACTCTCTTTTGGTTCCCATTTTCTCCTCCTCATTGGCAAATTGGTTGCTTGCAGGTATCTATTCACGTACTGCTGTTTTTCCGTTTGTGTTGGATCATGCAAGGGTGATGCCATTTCAAAAGGCAACCATCTAATTAAAGCGTAAGCATTTGTTTTAACATTAATATTTTACAAACAATTCTAATAGGAAGACGTTTTTTAAAACGGTGCTCTTTTGGTGATAATTTCGACAAACATTCATATAGACCCATAAGATAATAGCCATAACATATTGATTAATATAGTCATTATTGATAAATGCTGAAATTTTAGACGGGTGTCCATATATTCTACACTTTGGTTTTGGCAAGATACTGGGCTTTTTCCAGTTGCCATCTGAAAAGTTCACGGCATGTGTAACAAAACTCTGATCTCTTGAAATCGGTATCTTCGATGCGGGTCGAGGAAAACATGACGCATCGGCGGTCACGGCAGTGAACCAGACCCATACCGTGGCCAAGTTCGTGGAGAGCCGTCTTCTTCACACGTTCCAGAACCAGGAGGCGGTCTTTGGTCTCCTGATAGAAAAGGGGATCCAGTCTTCGGGTGGAGATCACCGCACACCGCCCGGACATTTGAGCCGCTCCGAAAACAAAGGTGAGAATGGGAACATATAGATCCACCACGGTTACCCCCATAATTTTGAAGGTCCCGCGGGGGCAGCATGCTCCCAGACGCTTTAAAATCTTTTTTGAATTATATTGACCGCGTTTCCGATCATAGGCATAGGAGGGATCCCCCATTGGCGGCAGGATGCTTACAGTCATTTTTGTGGATTCTGAAAGCCTTTGGGCGACACCGTCAAGGATCGCTTCGTCAACGGAACCTAAAGGGCAGACATAGATTTGTTCGGGCACGGCGAATCAGGATCCCACCCGTTTAATGGCATATTTGTTGATTTTGTTATAGAGCGTCTGACGGTCAATATCCAACTCCCGGGCGGCCTTGCTGATATTCCACCCTGTTTCCGCCAGTATCTTTGATATATGGGCTCTTTGCATGGCTTTAAGGGATTTTGGAGAATCTGCCACAAGGCAATTTCCATGGGAAAAGGGCAGATCATCGGTCATGATCTCTATTCCGGCCCCAATTACCAGCGCTCTTTCAATAACATTTTCCAGCTCTCGAACATTTCCGGGCCAATGATAATCCATAAGCTCCCGCATCGCTCCTGAACTGATTTTCGCGTTATCTCTGTTCATTTCCATGCACTGTCGGCTCACAAAAGCTTTGGCCAGAAGGGGAATGTCTTCCTTTCGGTCACGAAGGGGTGGCACATGAATGGAGATCACATTAAGACGATAAAAAAGATCCTCTCGAAATTCACCTTTTTCAATGGATACTTTCAAATCCCGGTTGGTAGCAGCCAATATACGAACGTCCACGTCGATCGTGCTTTCACTGCCAAGCCGCGAAATCTCCCTTTGCTGCAGAACCCTCAGAAGATCCACCTGGGTCTTCAGGCTGATATCGCCGATCTCATCCAAAAAGAGCGTACCACCCTGGGCCATCTCAAAACGGCCTCTCTTTGTGTGGCCCGCGCCGGTGAAAGCCCCTTTTTCATAGCCGAAAAGTTCGCTTTCCAAAAGGGATTCCGGCAAAGAACCGCAATTGATGGCAACAAAGGGCATGTAACAACGATTGCTGTTTCCATGCAGTGCCTGAGCAATCAACTCCTTTCCTGTACCGCTCTCTCCCGTGATCAGGACTGTTGAATCCGATGGCGCCACGCGGTCAATCAAATCAAAAATCTCCTGCATGGCCTCGCTTTTGCCGATGATCTCATCATACTGGTACTGTTCTTCCAGTCTCTTGCGCAGCATGATATTCTCAAGGCGCATTTCCCTGTGGGCCACAATTTTTTTGATTTGCAGGTCCACCTCATCCGGATCAAAGGGTTTGACCAGGTAATCAAAAGCACCTTCCTTCATGGCCTGAACTGCCGTATCCACCGAAGCGTAGGCGGTCATCATCAACACCTCCACTTCAGGACTGATTTCTTTAATCCGCCGCATGGTTTCAAGGCCGTCTATTCCGGGCATTTTCAAATCCAGGAGTATGACATCGTATGAAGACGTCTCCGCCATTTTAACGGCCGTTTCCCCGTCAACAGCCAGCGCAACATTATAAGCGTCTTCCATTAACCAATCTTTCAGTGATTCGCGTATGGCAGCCTCATCATCCACAACCAGAATGCTGGGCATCTTTGTCATTTTTAGCTCCTTTCAAAAGATTCATCTTGCCACAAAAAAGTCAAATTTCGAAAACAATCAAAATGATGAATCGTCTAAACCTGCATCATTGGAATGGCCGTCATCGGCCAGTGGCAGATGAATGGTAAAGGTGGTTCCTTCTCCTGGTTCACTTTCCACTTCGATGGCTCCCCGGTGCCGTGTCACGATCCCATAAACCACAGAAAGCCCCAGACCAACCCCTTTTCCTTCCTCCTTGGTGGTAAAAAACGGCTCAAAAATATCTTTCAGGTGCGTTCTTGGAATACCGCATCCCGTATCGGAAATTCTAATTTCCATGGTGCGCCCTTCTGGGGAACATTCCACCGCCATGGTCAGGGTCCCTCCTTCTGTCATGGCTTCAGATGCGTTTCCAACCACATTTAGAAGCGCCTGCTGCATCTGCTTAAAATCGCACTGAATCTGTGGCAAATCCGGCGCGATGTGTTTCACCACCTTGACGCCTTTCAAGCCAAGATCGTGGGCCAACAGCGCCAAAGTCCGATCCACGATTTCTTCCATCTTCCTGTTTTCGATACTGATCCTGGACTGGCGGGAAAACGCCAGAAGGTTCTTTACGATCTCACCGCACCGCGCTGTCTCAGATTCCATAATATCCAGGTATCGCGCGATATCATCGGCTCTTTCAGATGTCAAACGGCCGTTTCGATTCTGCTTGATCAGAAGGCGGTTGTAGGTCAGCACCGCTGCTAAGGGGTTGTTGATCTCGTGAGCAATGGTGGCGGACAATTTACCCAAAGAGGCGAGTTTTTCCTGGGCAATCACCTGGTCCTGGGCCTCCTTCAACTCCTGGTAGGCTTTTTTCAGGTTTTCATAAAGGGCGGCCTTTTCAATGGCGACCCCGATCTGGTTTCCGATGGCAGACAGGAATTCCAGATTATCGTCGGAGAAATCAGAAGTGGATCGACTTGAAATGACCATCGCCCCCACCGGCTCGCCTTTTGAAACCAAAGGCACATAGATGGCCGATTTTATCCCTTCCTCCATGAACAAATCGGCACATGGATCTTCCAGATTCGCAGGATCGGTTACCACGGTTGTTTCGGAAGTAATCAGTGTATTCCCCAGAAAGCCCTGTCCCATTTCACGGGTCTTGATGCGCCCGTTTTCCACAAATCGTGCAGAAAGGCCTCTGCTGGCCAACAATGTTAGCGTCTGGTTCTCTTTATTAAGGCGATAAATCCTGACGCTGACCGACTCAAGGATCCCCATGATCTTTTCAATGGTGTTGTTGACGATTTCATCAAGATCCAAACTGCTACCGATGGCCATGGACGTGGAGTTCAGTGTGGCCAGCCATTGGTTGCGCCATTCGATCTGCTCCTGGGCCTTTTTCCGTTTGGTCACATCGCGAACGATGAAGACATAACCGGTAATCTGTCCTACCACATCCAAGGTAACATTGGCTGTCAGAAGCCCGTAGAAGATGGAACCGTCTTTTCGCAGCAGGGGCGCTTCGTAACCGGTTAAAAAACCGTCTCGAAACAATTTTTTCTGAAATCGGTAGAGGTCGTCTTCATCTTTAAAAAATTCCGTTACCGAATTTATTTTGAGGACCTGTTCCCGCTTCTTAAACCCCAGGATATCGACGCCGGCCTGATTCACTTCCAGGACGGCGCCCTTGGGATCGGTGAGCATAATGGCATCCCCAGAGCGCTCAAAAATCGTCCGGTATTTCTCCTCCGACTGCCGCAAGCGATTCAGCCTTTCCGATATCACTTGTTCAAGATTACCCGTTAATTGGGACAGTTCCTTCAACAGCTTTCCGCTTTCCGTAATGTCTACAGCCGTTTCCAACACGTAAATAATCCGCTCACGGGCATCTTTGACGGGTGTGGTCCGGAGGAGCATCTCAGCCTTTCGGCCGTCTTTCAACAGAACCTTTTCCTGACGCTGGTGGCTTTTTCCATCCAGAAATGTTCGTTCAACGATACAGTCCGAACACTTAAAATCCCTTTTCTTCCAAGCTTGATAACAAAAGTTTTTCGGGTGCCCGCCGAACCGTTCCTTGAACAGATCATTGGCCATGACAATCTCAAATTTTCTGTTGATGGCAACAATATACTCCGTCACATTTTGAAAAAAAGACTGATAATGGCCATTCGCTAAAGCGTCAAATTTATCCAACGGTGCATCCCCTTGTTGCAAAAGAAATATTTCTTGACAAAAGAGCTGTTTTTGAACATGTTAGCACAAAAAATAAGGAATTTCCATTTCTCTGAAAGGCCCTAACCCTTATAGACCCCATGGTCCTGAAGCCCTAAAAAAAGAGGATTTGCTCATGGATGTAGATCTGTCACCCACCAAAACACTCATTGAAAAATACAGCCAAAAAAAAGGCGCCTTGATTCCGCTCCTTCAGGATATTCAAGCCGCCTACGGCTATGTTCCCGACGATGCCGTGCAGCTGGTAGCACAGGAGTTGGCCATCTTCCCTGTGGAGATTTACGGCGTTCTGACTTTTTACACACAGTTTTATCTGACCCCTCGCGGCAAACACACCATTCGCGTATGTCAGGGAACGGCCTGCCATGTGATGGGCGCCAAAGGCTTGTTTGATTATCTTCTGGAAAAGCTGGAGCTTGAAGAGGGCGAAACCACGAAAGACGGCTTTTTCACCGTGGAACGGGTAGCATGCCTCGGGTGCTGCGGAATGGCACCCGTAATCATGATCGATGACGATTTTTATGGACGCTGCACCATTCAAAATATTGAAGAAACCTGGAATAAGTATCGATCGGAGACTGCGGAATCATGAAAAATAGGATACTCATATGCACGGGAACCAGCGGCATTTCAGCGGGAGCGGAAAAGGTCGCCAAGTTCTTTAAGGAAGGAATTAAACACCACAAGTTGGAAGATGAATATGACGTCATCGTGACCGGCGACCGGGGGTTGTTCAGAGATGTGCTGGTGGATATTGTCCCGCCCGAAGGGGAAAGAACCACTTACGAATACGTGACGCCTGATGATGTATCCAAAATTGTGGAAGAGCATCTGGTGAAAGGGGACCCGGTCAAAAAGAAGCTGGCCGGTGAGGACTATAAACAGTTCTTTGCCAGCCAGACCCGCATTGTACTTGCCAATTGTGGGGAAATCGATCCGGAGAGCCTGGACGACTATCTGGCCCACAACGGCTACATCGCCCTTAAAAATGCCCTTGTCATGTCTCCGGAAGAGGCCATCAAAACCATGAAAACCGCCGGGTTGCGCGGACGCGGAGGCGCCGGCTTCCCCACCGGAATGAAATGGGATTTCTGCAGACAGGCCGAAGGCGACCAGAAATATATCGTCTGTAATGCGGATGAAGGTGATCCCGGCGCTTTCATGGATCGCAGTGTGTTGGAAGGAGATCCCCATGCGGTGATCGAAGGGATGATCATTGCCGGCTATGCCATCGGCGCCACTGAGGGCTACATCTATTGCCGGGCGGAATACCCCATCGCCATCAAGCGGTTAACCAAGGCCATCGCTCAGGCTGAAGAACGCGGTTATCTGGGGAAGAACATTCAGGGGAGTGATCATTCCTTTCATCTGACCATCAAGCAGGGTGCTGGCGCCTTTGTCTGCGGAGAAGAAACGGCTCTCCTTGCCTCCATCGAAGGCCGACGGGGAATGCCGAAAATCCGACCGCCGTTCCCGGCACAAAAGGGATTATGGGGAAAACCCACTACCATCAATAACGTGGAAACCCTCGCCAATGTGCGCCATATCTTTGAGAAGGGCGCAGACTGGTTTGCATCCATCGGCACTGAGAACAGTAAGGGAACGAAGGTGTTTGCCCTGGCGGGAAAGATCAAAAATACCGGTCTGGTAGAAGTCCCCATGGGGATGACCATCCGCGATCTCGTTTTCGGTCCGGGCGGCGGAATGCTCAGGAAAAAAGCCAAGTTCAAAGGAATCCAGCTTGGCGGCCCTTCAGGCGGTTGCCTGCCGGAAAGTCTGCTGGACACACCCATTGATTACGAATCCATCAACCAGACCGGTGCCATCATGGGTTCCGGCGGAATGGTCGTCATGGACACACGTACCTGTATGGTGGATGTGGCCAGATTTTTTCTGGACTTCACGGTTAACGAATCCTGCGGAAAATGCGTCCCCTGCCGCGTCGGCCTGAAACGAACCCTGGAAGTTCTGGACGAAATCACCGCTGGACGGGGAACGGAGCAACATCTGACGTTTCTTCAAGAGATGGGAACCACCATCAAAAACACCGCCCTCTGCGGCCTCGGGAACACGGCACCCAATCCCGTCTTGACCACCATGCGCTATTTTCCGGAAGAATATCAAGCGCATATTCATGATCACGTGTGTCCTTCACGGGTGTGTACGGCGCTTATAAAGTTTGAGTTCATTGAAGAGAATTGCACCAAGTGCGGACAATGTTTTAAAGCCTGCCCCGTAGATGCAATCTCCTGGAAAAAGAAGCAATATCCAATTCTTGACAAGAAAAAGTGCATCAAATGCAAGACCTGCATTGATGCCTGTAACTTTGAGGCCATACAATGATACAGATATCGATTGATGATCAGCAGTTCCAGGTCGAAGAAGGAAAAACCGTGCTTGAAGCGGCGTTTGATGCCGGTGTCTATATCCCCAATCTGTGTTATCATCCCGATCTACCTCCCCTCGGGGCCTGCCGCCTGTGTCTCGTAGAAATTGATGGCATGCGTGGCCTGCCACCCTCCTGCACCACGTATGTATCCGAAGGGATGGTTATTCGGACCAATACGCCTCAACTTCAGGAGTTTCGGAAAAATATTATCTGGCTCCTCTTAAGTGACCATCCCAGAGATCTGGCTGAATCCACCCAGTTTCAAAAGGTGGTCCAATGGGTGGGTGTTAAAGATGTCCTTCCCAACCATGTTTCAGAACCCAGAAAACTGCCGGAGATCAAGAAGGATGAACCGGTCTATATTCGGGACTTGGAACGATGTATTTTATGCGAACGGTGCGTCCGAATGTGCCAGGAAGTCCGGGGCATCGGCGCCATCGGATTGATCAACCGTGGCATTAAAACCTACGTGGGAACCCAGAATAATGTACCGATCATGGACTCGGGCTGTAAATTCTGTGAAGCCTGCGTGGAAGTCTGTCCGTCCGGCGCCATAATGGATAAAAAGACTGTCACGAGCGAGGAGCGTGAGGCCTATATACTGCCTTGCACAAATACCTGCCCGGCGGGCATCGATGTGTCCCGTTATGTCCGTTTGATTGCCGAAGGCCGTTATCAGGACGCCATCGAAGTGATACGGGAAACCGTGCCGCTACCGTACACTCTGGGCTGTGTCTGCCCCCACCCGTGCGAAGGGGCCTGCCGACGGGGAGAGGTCAATGAAGCCATCAGCATCCGTGCGCTTAAAAAATTTGTGGCGGAACGCGACAACGGACGGTGGCGCAAAAAGCTGGAAATCCTCCCGGATACCGGTAAAAAAGTGGCCATCGTCGGCTCCGGACCCGCCGGGCTCACCGCGGCCTGGTTCATTCGAAAGAAGGGACATGCCGTCACGGTAATTGAAGCGCTGGGGAAAGGCGGCGGAACCATGCGGATCGGAATCCCTGAATACCGTCTGCCACGCCACGTTTTGGACCAGGAAATCAAGGACATCGAAGACATCGGCGTTGAATTTCGCTACAACACGCGGGTTGAAGCCCTTGAACCCCTTTTTGAAGAGGGATTTGACGTTATTTTTCTTGGAATGGGAACCACAAAAGGGACCACCATGGGAATTCCAGGGGAAGATGACCCGCGGGTGCTGGACGGGCTTTCGGTGTTGCGTAACATCAACCTGGAAGGAAAATCCGAACTGAAAGGCCGGGTCGCCGTGGTGGGAGGCGGAAACGTGGCCATTGATGTGGCACGTTGTGGTCTGCGCGTGGGCGCTGATGAAGTCACCATGCTGTATCGGCGAACCCGCCAAGAAATGCCCGCTTCACCGGAAGAGGTGGACGCCGCCCTGAATGAAGGGGTTAAGATCGATTATCTGGTCGCGCCCATTCGCATCATTGCGCAAGACGACTGTCTGCAAGTTCAATGCGTCCGCATGGAGTTGGGGCAACCCGACGCCAGTGGCCGCCGCCGTCCGGTTCCCATGGCAGGGAGCGAGTTCATGCTCGAAGTTGATTACTTCGTCATGGCCATCGGACAAAAAGCGGCTGTTCCGAAAGATTTCAACGTCGTTCTGAGCCGGCGCGGGTATATTCGCGCCGAAAAAGCAAAAGCCGAATCGCGAAAAAGGGTTTTTACCGGTGGCGACGTGATGAGTGGCCCCGCAACCGTTATTGAGGCGATCAACGCCGGAAGAGAGGCCGCCTCGGAAATTGACAAGCATCTGGGGGGCACGGGCGACATCACACAACGGTTCGTTCCTGAGGAACCGGAGAACAAAATTCTTGGCAGAGACGAAGGGTTTGCTTACTGGAAAAGGGTGCACGAGGAAATGCTTCCGGTTGAAGAATGTCTAAAGGGCTTTGAAGAAGTGGAGCACGCTTTTGATGAAAAATCGGCCCTGGAAGAAGCGAAAAGGTGCCTGCGCTGTCAATTGCGACTGACCATTAACAAAGTCCCCATGCCCCCTGAAGCATAAAACAACCGCTTATGATGATGACCGTTCACGGCTCTTGGTTCCAACAACCGTGAACGGTTGTATTTTCTTTTACGATCTCGGCTTTCTGAAACGAAATACGCCAATTCCAATGGCCAAAAAAATGATCCCTGCCATCACTAAGTACGCCAACAGCCTGTATTTCTTGCTGAGTTGCAGAAATTGATGACTGTGTTGGTTTATCCAGTAGGGAATCAGAGCCAGCGGGACCGCCCAGCAGAGGCTGGCCATCGCATTTGCCAATAGAAAACGGCCGGGCGCCATGCGAAGAACACCGGAAATGAGCCCCGAGGTTTGTTTCAGCCCTTCGATATACCGCCCCGCCACCAGCAACAAAACACCCCACCGATTGAGTCGTTTTTCAATCCTGACCAGTTTTTCTTCGCCGGGCAGCAGGCGCTTAAGCCAGTTTCGGCCGGCACTGCGGCCGATACTGTAGCCAGCACAATTACCCAAGAAGGTGGCCGACATTGAAACGATGATAACCCACTCAATGCGCAAATCCCCATGAAAAGCCATTATTGCCGAAGCAATGAGGATGGTCTGGCCCGGCGCGGGAATGCCACACCCTTCAACAAAAATGACAGCGAAAAGGGCGAGATACCCGTAATGTCGAATAAAAGGCTCAATATGGGCCACGCTCTGCTGCAGCACAGCGATAAGGGTATGAGTAGACTCCAGCATCAACCAACCTCGAAACGGTTCCCCTCCTTTCTGATCATTCACATAAAATGTTCAGCCCCTCAAAGGCTGCTTTTAAAACGGTCTCAATGCCCTATCAATGCGCTAATTGGCGAAATGGGGCATAGCGCTCTTAACGCCGTCATTTAGGGGTGCTTCTACCTGTTGAGGCACCATCAAAGAAAAAATATTT
>JAJDOH010000004.1 GCA_022340265.1 Deltaproteobacteria bacterium
TATAGTAGCAAAGGGGTTGGTGTGTTCAATGCTGGCCGGTTATGCGAATTTTCTCATAACCGACGGCACTGTGCGCCAATCACGCTCCCTTTCTTGCCAAAATGTTGTAGAAATTGGGCTTCCGCGTACTCCGGATTCACCGCTCGGGCACGCCCGAGTCAGATTGTATTCACACTTGCTTTTAGGTTTAAAGTATTCTTATTTTAAATGAATGGGTTTCTCTACCCCTGGCAGGCTTCTTGCCCTGATTCCCTTATGCTGTAAGATCAATTTTCTGTCAACCATAAAACATCAAAGATCATCAATTTCCAAAGGGGCTATCCACTTTATTGGCTCGAATGGCAGCAATCTTCCGCCGGTTTCTGAGAGACGCATATGCCATAACGATTATCCCTTCAGACAACTTATGAAAAGGGTTTGCATTGACTAGCACTATGTACCATGATAGCGGATATTTTCCAAACAATGCATACATTGGCAGCAAAAGAGGTGAAAATGGAAACCGAAGACAAACTCATGATCGCGCTGCAGGCTTGTCGTGAGTGCGATATATGCAGGACGCTGATGGACGATTCAGCCTGTCTTTTTTTCAATGAACTGTATCGTCTGTTTGACAATGAAGACGACAAGGGAGAAAAGATCACCTCTGACGCACTCCAGAACCTTGTAGAACTCTGCAATTTCTGTGCGATCTGTCCGTGCCCGAATATCCGGGCGGCCCTGTTGGAAGCGAAGACCGAGTTCAAGGAAAGGGTTGGACTCGATTACCGCATCCGGATTCTGGAAGACGTCGAGCGCATGGGGAAACTCTGCGGCATGGTTCCGGGGGCGAGCAATTTTTTCCTGCAAAACAAAACCACGGGAAACTGGATCAAGAAATTCGCCGGCATTCATGAGGCGTGTAAAATCCCGGAGTTCCCAAAGCATCATTTTCAGACATGGGCAAAGTCTCAAAATATAGATAAAAAACCCGCAAAACAACCGAAACACAAGGTGGCTTATTTTGCGGGCTGTAACGGAATTTATATTTTCCCGGAGATTCCCAAAGCCGTCGTAGAGGTATTCAAACGGAACGGGATTGAACTCTTCTTCCCGGAACAGCGATGTTGCGGTATGCCTTTTCTTTTAGAGGGAGACCGACAAAGGACCCTCGAGTGCGTTCAGTTCAATGTGGGGCAACTGGCGGAGCTCGTGAAAGAAGGGTTTGATATTGTCTGTTCCTGTCCCACATGCGGATATGTTTTGAAACATGTCATCAGGGAGGGGGCCGTTTATGCGGAAGATTATCAGGCGGCAATTCAAAAAGACCTGGAAGAGAAAAAGGAACGGCTTCTGTCCATACCACCTGTTGGGCGAAGTGATCTATGGATGAGACAGTTCGCTTCCGGATCTTCATACAAGCTCTTCAAGGACGACCGGTATTTTTCATCCATCAGCGGTTTGAAACGGATGAGGGTCTCGGAACATACCTACGATCTCGGGGAGTTCCTGAAAAACCTCCATGCGGAAGAGATGTTGAATACGGCCCTTGGGCCGATCCATGGGAACGCTGTATATTATCCGCCATGTCACCTAAGAGAGCAGGACATCGGTGAACCGTATGTGGATCTTCTGGGCCTGGTGCCGGGAATCTCCGTCTCGCTGATTTCGGGAGACTTTCATTGCTGTGGAAATGCGGGTATCATGGGGTTCAAAGTGGAATTTCATCGTAACGCCGTTAAAATGGGGAGCAGGCTCAAAGCCACCATTAAACAGATGGCACCGGAGCAATTGTTGACGGATTGTCTCAGTTGCCGGATGCAGTTCAATCAAACCCTGCCGTATCCGGTTTATCACCCCATCGAAATCCTCAAGACATCATACTCCGCCCATGAGAAAAATTAATTTTTCTTGGGTCCTTGAAGCACTTCCGTCACAACTTCAGCCCAGTTGCCAACGTTTTTCCCGGCAAATTTCAAAGTCTTTTTTCTACGGTGCGCTTTCTCCACTTTTTCCCGGAGCCTTGACGGCGAATACCGAGGTATTGTTCACGGGGGGCACCGGGCGGATGCGAGCGCATTCGATAAATTCCGGGGGCGGGTCAACCATGGACTGGTTATCTAAAAGACGTCTCAATCCCTTTTCATAAATCCGGTAGGAAATCAGTTGGTCGGGGGAAAGAATCCGTGAAAGATGGGCGAATATGACATCCTTCGGCGAGGCGTCGGCCCCCACCATGATGAGATTTGCGTATTCTTTCAAAGGCAGGGAGAAATGGTTTCCGTGGAGCACGGAAATGGAATGTTCCAGACCCAGCTTTCGGACCACCTCTCTTGAAAGGGCCGAAAACTGTTCATCCTGCTCTATTCCCATACCCTCTATCTCGTACCCTTTTGCAAGAGAGATGAGGCTGAGGGGAAGGGGTCCGCTTCCCAGAAAAACGATCCGGTCCCGGGGTTTGAGCTTTGCCCCCGTAACTTCCATGTGCGCTAAAACCAGATAATTGGCATAATAAGGAAATTTTCGAATCCTCGCCCACGGATCGGAATCGGCAACAACGGATTTTGCGCATTGGGCCTCCAGGCCCAGTCCGGTTAATCTTCTGAGGTGTGAAATACGCGCAATCACCGGTAACAACATTTCATCAGCGAGAAGTTTTTCAACAATGTCATGGGGCACCTCGGTTGCGGCGAGTTGGTTTAATCCCTCAAAATGAGAGCGATAAATCCGTTCTGGGTCTTTCGCTATTTGATCCTCCGAGAGATTTTCCAGCAAAGCAGCGATTTTAAGGAATTCGCTTTTGATGGCGGCAACGTTATCTTTCATCAATCCTCCAGCTCAGCCAGAATTGTGGTGTTGTTGACTCGGCCTGTGGGAAATATCTTTTTGACGATTCTAAATCCCTTTGCATCCTCAGTACTTACCGGTTCATACAAAACAGCCCGCATGCCGGTGTAGGTCCTGTAAATAATCGGAACGTGACGATTTTGTTCGGCCAGGATGCGTCTCAGATTTCTAAATATCCGTTCTTTAGGTTCCGCCAGGGCCGCTATCAGAACCGCATCCCATCTTAAATCCCTGAGCAAGCGCTCATCCCCCTGAATGATTTCGATCCGGTCTTCCAACCCCAACGATCGGATCACCGCTTGGGCCGACACAACGCTGTCACGGGAAACATCCAGGCCAAGGGATCGGGTTCCATGAGAACGCGCCATGAGTATGAGGCTCATGGGGACGGAGCCACATCCCACAAATGCCAGTTTTCTAAACTGGCAATCCGACATGGCGGCCATCTGAATCTGGATCAGGGTTTCATACCGGGGATAGAGGGGAAAGGATTGAAGGGTCTCCCAGGGATCCGCGGCCTCGATCAACCGTTCGGCCAGATGCGCTTCGTGAATTGAAAAAAACGTCGCATAATTGGTGCGAATGATCGGCAGCACGGCCTGGATCTCCTTCTCTTCAAGAATCAGACCCGCAAGTTGCTCTCCCGCACCCAGGTGAGCGAGATCATCCAGCAACTGATACAACCGGTAGAGGTCGTCGGGCGGAAGATCCTCAAGCATTTGACGCGTATATTTCCGAATTTTTTCCACAAATGCCAGGATGTGGGGCTTGATGATGTTCAGGCTGGCGCGGCAGTCTTTGCAACAACCCAAGAAATCATGCCCCTTAAGTTCGTGTTCGTGGAAATAGTTGATATCGTGCACGGCCTTCCTCCTTTTGCCGGCGATC
>JAJDOH010000030.1 GCA_022340265.1 Deltaproteobacteria bacterium
GGGCGTCGGTGTTCAAAGCGGTTGGAATTCCATCGGTCTGACAAAAACGGTTACGGGTGCTTGCGGGAATAAAGTGTTTGAACTAAACGGCGAACCGGCTTTGAAGGTGTATGAACGTTTTTTGGGAAAACATGCTTCTGAACTGCCCGCAATTGGCGTGGAATATCCGCTGGGGCTTCTCGGAAAAGCAGGGGATGTTGGAGAAACCAAGTATTCCATGTTGCGCGCCACCATGTCGGTGAATCGGGAAGAAGGTTCCATCACTTTTGCAGGAGAGATACCGGAAGGCGCCGAGGTGAGTTTGACCTGCGGAGATATTGCCTCTGTTTTGCACGCTTCAGAAGAAGCCGCCCGATTGGCCGTATCCGATCTGGGAAATGCCACGGTCGCCATGATTTTCTGTTATTCCTGCATGGCCCGGAAGATCGTTCTGGGAAGCCGTACCATGGAGGAAATTGAGCTGATACGGCAAAAGATCGGTCCCGATCTGCCGATTGCGGGGTTTTACTCTTACGGTGAATACTCCCCCGTGAGATGCGGCGGCATCAGTTATCTTCATAATGAAACGGCTACCGTATCCGTGATCGGTTTTCAGTCATGAAGGAAATCAGCAGCCTCCGACTGCGGATCAAAGAGCTTGAAAATCTCTTGGAGCAGGCGGAGCGCAGGTCATACATCCTCACCAACCTGTTAAAGGAAGCCACCTCCGAATTCAAACAAGCCCTGGAGCAAGTCACCACATCCGAGGCCAATTTTCGAGCCATCATCGAAAACGCCCCCGAAGCGATCTATATTGCCGATGCCCGAACCCGTCGGATTCTGGACTGCAATCCTTACACGACCCGGTGGCTCTTCTACACGCGGTCGGAATTGTTGTCCATGCGGGTAGAAGACCTTCTCGAACCCGGTTCCAGGGGGTTAAAGGAAAATATCCAAAGGGCGCTTGAATACGGTTTCGTCCGTGTAGAGGAAAGGCGTTTTCGCAAAAAATCAGGGGCATTTGTGGATGCGGAAGTGACTGGAACCGTGGTGGAAATCCAGGGGCGTAAATGTTTTCTGGCGCTGGTTCGCGACATTACGGAACGTAAAACCATCGAAGAATTGTCACGGTACAAAGAGCTGTTTGACAATGTCATCGATCCAATGATCATCAGCCATTCCCAGGGCACATTTCTTGAGGTCAATGATGTGGCCTGTGAGCGATTCGGTTTCAGCCGCCCACAGTTGCTGAACATGTCCTTCAAAGATATCATATCCCCTTCTCATATGGATATTTTGAAAGAAATCGGGCAAAAAATCCGATCCGGGGAAAATCTTCAGTTTGAGCTGGATGTCTTGACCCGATCCGGGGAGGCGATCCCGTTCGAGTTTCATTCAAGAATGATCAATTACCAGCGCAAACCAGCGGTTTTGAGCCTGGCTCGTGATTTGAGCATCCGGAAACAGATGGAAAAAAAACTGATCCATGGCGAACGGCTCTCGGCTGTCGGAGAGATGGCCTCAGGTGTTGCCCACAACTTCAACAATTTGCTGCAAGTAATCATGGGGGCCAGTGAAGCGGCGCTCAGGAAACTCGAATCAGGTGAAATCAAAAAATGTCACGATGCCCTCACCAATATCATCGATGCCTCCCACAGAGGGGCCAATATCGTTAGCAGAATCAGGGATTTCACCCTGTTGACAGCCGTATCAGCGGATACAATTCATGTGTTTTCAATTAGCGAACTTATCGAAGAAGCTGTCAATCTGACGCGGCCATTGTGGAAAAATCCTCTTGAAACGCGAAGGTATCGTTTGAATTATTTCCGTACCCCGGGATGCCTGGTGGAAGGCAACCCGTCCGAGATCTATGAGGTTGTGGTCAACTTGATAAAAAACGCACTGGAAGCCATGCCCCGGGGCGGGACGCTCTCCATCAGTTCCGAAATTCGTGATGGTCGGATATTTACCACCTTTACAGACACCGGAAACGGTGTCCCAGACGAAAACATCCAGCGCATTTTTCAACCCTTTTTCACCACCAAAGGGTCTCAAAGCAGTGGCTTGGGTCTCTCTTCCAGTTATGGACTCGTTAAAAAGCATGGTGGCGATATACGCGTCACCAGTGTCTTGGGTAAAGGCACCACCTTCACCATCGTTTTGCCTCTGAGTGGGTCAATGAAAAAGACAGGTACCCAATGTTTATCCGTACAGGAGGGCAAGTCGGATACCTGCCTTCGCTTTCTGATGATTGACGATGAACCCAATATCCTTAAGATGATGAAACTCTGGTTCGAGGATTCGGATGTGGAATTGTGTACAGCCGGTACGGCCCAAAAAGGCCTGGAGGCCATTCGACAAGAGCGGTTCGACGTCATTTTGTGCGATTTCGGCATGGACGATATGAACGGTTTGGAAGTGGGAAAGGCGCATCAGGACTTTTGTCGGATCGCGGGCATTTCCAAGACGCCCTTTATGCTTTTGACCGGTCTGGATACCCAATTGGACACTGAGGCGCTGAGGGTCGCGGGTGTCGATCGGGTCGTTAAAAAACCGATCCCTGCCGGTAAGCTGTTTCATATTATCCAGGAAATGGCTGCCTCAACGGTGGATGCCAAATGACACGGCTGCAACAGCAAATTCGATTCATTCTCGAGGCCGATAAATTAAAACAGGTTTTTCGCCGGACCCTTTTGACCGACGCCTCGAGGCTTGAAAATGCCGCAGAGCATTCATGGCAACTGGCCATCATGGCGATGGTACTGGCGGAGCATTATTACCCGATGGGATTGGACCTTCCGTGTGTGCTTCAAATGCTTTTGATACATGATCTAGTGGAGATTGACGCAGGGGATGTTCACTTTTGCGATACTGCACAACGCCGCAAGCAAATGGAAAAGGAGGCTAAAGCCGCAGACCGTCTGTTTAATCTGCTGCCCCATGACCAGGCACAAATCTTCTTTGGTCTGTGGCAAGAATTCGAGAACCAAGAATCTGAAGAAGCGATATTCGCGCACATTTTAGATCGCCTTCAGCCGCTTTTGCATGGCTATGTCACAGAGGGGCGAACATGGCGGGAGAACGGCGTCACACGTCATCATCTGTTATCGATCGTCGAGTCCATGAAAGAATCGGCCCCCGAAATACACGACCATGCAGCCGCTTTGATCGCAGATGCGGTTGGCAAGGGGTTCCTGCCGAAATAATGCCTTCAGGGTAGTAACGCCAAAACAGGGAAATCATCCATGGTCCGATTTCTGGGTATCAATAGTTCACCACGCATCAGAGGAAACCATGCCCTCGACGAATCCCTTTGCGCTATGATGCTACAGGGTCTGATGGATACCATCCGGGAGTCTTGTAACGATTGCCACACCGAAATAATCCATTTAAGTCAAATGAATATCCATCCCTGCAGGGCGTGTTTCTCTGATATGGAAACCCGGTGCCACTATCTGTGCGACTGCTTTGACGACGATTTCAGCATCATAGCCCGAAAGATGATCGAAGCAGACGGGATTATTCTTGCATCCCCAACGTATATGTTCGGCATGGCCGGTGTTTTAAAGCTGTTTCTTGAACGCTGGATCAGCTTCAAGGCGCCACCCGTTCCTCGAGAAATCGTCACCAAATCCCTGGACGAATGCTTTGATCTGGTGGATCAGATGGCAGACGGTACATTAAAGGCTTCCAATCCGCTTCAGGGCAAAGTGGGCGGTATCGTAGTGGCTGGAAGCGAACTGGGCCAGGATAACGTTGCAAAGGAAATAATGCTGATTCTGAATCTTTATGGATTTATCCTGCCACCCCAATGCTTCATCTATCACACCGGCCACAGCATGCAATCTCTGGAAGAGGTGCGCCGCGGTTTCTACGAAAACCAATGGCTGCTTCATGCCCTTAAAAACCTGGCCCTGTCAATGCTTCAACTGATCCGCCTGACAAAAGGCCAAGTTTGGCCGAAAATGCCCAAAATTTTACAGAAAGAGTGAAAAGAGGAGAGACTTAAGAATCAACCGGCGTCATCCCCCGGCTCCGGCCTGAAGGATGTGCACCGTCATACCGTTCTCCAGAAAACCGGAAGGTCTAATGACCCGCCCTTCCACGACCACGACGCACCCTTTTGTAACGGACAACGCCAGATGGCCGAGCAGGTCGCTGACCTGTGCGCCATCCGGGATCTCCACATCCAGTCCATCCTCCTGCCGATACCCTTGAAAGCCCTGCCCCAGAGTACCGAACAGTTTGACGTTCAGTCTCATTTCATTGCCTTCAGAATGCAAGGGCCTAATCCATTTGCTCATCACTGATGAGCACGACTTTGTTGTGAGGGGGGAGTACTTCCTCGTAGAAAAACCGAGGAAGGCGGTCATCGGCGGATGTAAACCCCGCCCTTCGGTTGAAATCCAATCCTTCCTTCAGAACCCTGATCCCCATAGCCGGAAATATCCTCCGGTCCCATTTGGAGCCCGAACTTCGCATTCATGGCCTTCAAGAATGCGCCACCGCCTTCGGGTGTGGTCAGTGCAAAACTGGCCAACAGGCACAATCCTGTGCAATCTACTGATGCCATGGCAATCTGGCTTTTACGGGAAGCCTCCATCTGCCCTTCCGGTTTCAAAGGATCAAGTGTCCCCGCCATGTATTCCCCCACCACGTTCCCCGCTGTATGATCCGCGCCCATGGGTGAAGTCGCAGAGGTGACGGCATTTCCCTGCATGGCCCTGGGATCATAGGCGGCAATGGCTTGTCCCTTGACTACGGGAACCCGCTTGTGATTGAAATGTTTTCCGACTGCTGCCGCGCCGTTTCCCAAGATCTTTCCGAAAGGCGTGCCCATGCCGATCTCCTCAACCATTTCAATGGCCGCCTGGCCGCCGCCGAAGTTTTTATATCCCGAGTCCATGGCCACCCCCGTGTCCATGGTGTCAACACCGATGCCGTCGCAAAGACGATCCAGTTGCGCGATGGTGTCAAAGTCATCAATACCGGTCATGCCCCCCATGGACCAAATGGTCTCGTACTCAAGGGAAAATGTAACATGCTTTCCCTCTTTGTCCACAAATTCATTGGAGCAATGCACAATACACTGGGAACACCCCATGTGACCAGATTGGTTCCGCTCAACACTCCCGGAGCCAGAATCAGTTTGTTTTCAGGCCCCAGCGGGTCACAGGTGGGAGAAACTTCAGCGTTGATCGTGGTGGACGTGATGCACCTGCCCTAGGCCCCGATACGGCCCTCTTCCACTGACACTTCCCGGTTTCCCATGTTCACAAGAATTTCATGGTGCCTCCCTTTCTTAAACTGTTTGTCCCTATCCCTCTTTTTCTTCGTAGAAATTAAAGATACGTTCAAGATGATCTTTGAAAAATTCTGTTTTAGAGTCTTTTCCAGGTGTAAACATACCGTGTTCTTTCGCCATCAGGAAAAAATCATCATCCGGGATATATTGAGTTTTATATACGAGCAGGGCTGAAATCAGTAGGCCGTGTTCATAGAGCTCCGATTGCCGATTCGCCACTCTGAGATCCTTTTCGAATCTTTTCCGGTGCATGGCATCCTTGTAAATCAGGCCCATTGAATTCATGACATCCCCATAAAGCAATGTCTTTTTGTTCCGCGCTGCTTCGGTTAAGACGTTAAGAATCCGGGTTGGCTGATCTTGAGTAGCTGAGAACTTGGCTGTTTTAAAAAGATCCGGTTTTTTGATATTTGACCAGAACGTACAATGAGGACAAGTGTCTCCTTCGGGAAAGTCGATTCCAGCTTCGTGGGGGCAGCTGTAGATACCAGGTGTAAGTGCTACGCTCAGGGCCTGATGGGCTTCGATATACCTGAATAGTTCTTTGATACTATTTACGTCTTTGCGAAGATCACCTTTTTCGAAAATCCATTTTCTGATACTTTCAGGGGAGTCGCCCGCTTTCTTTATGATGCCGATAACCGCTTTGGTTGCGATTTTGTCATTGTGACCATAGAAAGCAACGATAGCAAGTGGATACCCTTGAAAACCTTCTTGGGCCCTGCGCTGAAGTCCTTTCATTAAGTGCTCCGGTGTTGGCTGCATGCCGTTCTCTCCCGTCGTTGGTTGATTTAGGTGATTTGGGGGCTCCTCATTATCAGCCCCTCACAGTCTGCCCCATAGTATATCAAACTTCGGTGTTAACCTAAATGGAATATTTAGGTAAGAACCCTTTGGCAACCGCATCTGTGATTAAAACGGCTGCCTCCGACAAAAAAAGAGTAAAGTTGCCGTAACTAATAGATAATTTGACCTATTTCCTGCATCGCGTATTTACGAATCTCAAACGCTTAAAGGCCCCGGTGTAACAAAAAGTGACGTAATTCAGGCCACCGCCGGTATCATGGGCGCCGTAGAGTTCGTGGATTGCAGAATTGCGGATTGGAAGATAACAACGACTTTAGCCATTGCGGATAACGCCTTGCATGCGGGGATTATTCTCGGTCCTCACATGAAGAACATTATTGGATTTGACCTGTTCATGAACGAATTGTGATGCGTCGAAAGGGAGAAATCCTCGCCAGTGCTTGCGGCGCCGAAGCCCTCGGTGATCCTCTGAATGTTATGGTTTGGCTCGTAAATAAACTGGGCGCACTGGGAAAAGGGTTGAGCGCAGGCGCCATTGTATCCACAGGATCGCTCACCAAATTCTATTTTGTGGAACCGGGAGACGTATTTGACGTATCTTTTTCAAATCTGGGCCAGATCCATTTTTCAATCGGTCAATAGCCAGCAAACTATCTCGTTTAAAACCCTTCTGCGTGGTTAAATGGCTTACGACGGCTTCATCCTTTCGAGTAAACAAATCCAGATTCGAAACCGGACCCAATTGGTTTTTCAGGGTCGTTTGTCTAGCGGCAGACGCTTTCATTGGACGGTCACCCGCCCGCCGATCATATTTTTCATCGACCATCATCAGCAATGGACGCCACCGGCAGCATCAAGAAAGTCCCTGAAACTGAAGAGTCTCCGTGGTGACCCAGTTGATGGACTCTATTTTAGTCAGAATTCAGATCTCTTCCGCGCCCGAAAAGCCTGCGAGGACAGCCTTGTTCTCACCTATGAAGCCGATGTGAATCTTGCGGCGCGGTTCCTCATGGAACATTTCATTCGGGGAGGCGTTCGTTTTGAAAGCCAACCCGTTAAGACAGAAGCGGGGTGCCTTTTTTTCAAGGATCCGAAAATTCATCCGTCTGATTTCACCCCAGAACTGAAAACGCTTTCCATTGACATCGA
>JAJDOH010000055.1 GCA_022340265.1 Deltaproteobacteria bacterium
GATGGCGGGTGTCGACACATTCAGAACATATGTGAACGCCTGGTATGATGGCCGATTACCGACGATTTTCTTCAGCCCGCAGCAGGACCCGGATGTGCGAAACCAGATTTGTTCTGTTCTTGCCGGATATGTTTGGGACAAGCAGAATCCTTACGTGACACAGCATGAAAGAGCCGTGTCCAGCCTGGCAAGGGTAGCGGCCCTGATGAATAAATAAGGCAATTGGGGTCAGAAATTGGGAAGATGGTGACTTTAAAATATTAATATTGCTAATGAATTAAGCCATTGACAAGGATTGATTCATGCACAGCCAAGCCCGCATCGACATAGTTGGCGGAGAAGCTGAAAGATGGTCGGGAAAATGCTGGCGCATTTCCCGAGTATCGGCTCCAGCGTTCAAAGCAGTAGAAAAATCGTAGCCTTTCACAGGGTTGCAAAGTCCGATGCGCTTCAAACCACCTAATTGTAAGCGTTTACAGAGTGCCGCAGATGCAAGGCGTCGGGTGCGCAGACGACCTTTTGTACTTCAAGTGCCCGACAACAAAGCAGATGCGGTGCCCTGTAAACGCTTGTGAAAAATCTTCCTGGCCTCTTGACTACGATACGTTACACGTGTATTGTACGTGTATAACCTAGGGAGGTGTTTGTGATGCAAAAAAAACTGACGGTGACCATAGACGAAGAGGTCTATAACGGTTTACGGGCAGTAATTGGACCACGAAAAATCAGTCGTTTTATCGAAGAGTTAGTCCGCCCGCATGTTGTCAAGAAAAATATGTATGCTGCATATAAGGAGATGGCTGCTGACCAGGTCAGGGAATCCGAGGCCCTTGAGTGGACCGAAGGCACATTTGGAGAGTTAAATGATGAAGAGAGGTGAAGTGTGGTGGATTAATTTCGACCCTTCCGTTGGTGGTGAAATCCGCAAGCAGCGACCGGCCGTGATCGTAAGCAATGATGCTGCCAACCAGTTCCTCAATAGAGTTCAAGTCGTGCCCCTGGCGAGCAGTGTTAGTAAACTCTACCCAAGCGAATCATATGTGACATTTCGTGGGAAAAAGGCCAAGGCTATGGCCGATCAGCTTACTATAGTGAGCAAAAAGCGGCTAATCAATCCGGCAGGATCGATTTCCTCCATTGAGATGGAAGGTATAGGCCAAGCTATAACAATTCAACTGGATCTTTAAGTCAGAAACACAGGTTGAACTTGACGCCGTGAAAAATGAAAAAAATTGAATATTTGAGCAGCGCAAGTCGCCGGAATGCATTCGGTCCCCGAGGGACTATATGGAACAAATTTAATAAAAATACGCAACTTTTAAAAAGAAAATGAGAACGAAAATTATGATTTTCGTTCTTTTCAATTCAGTGATAAAAACCAACACCCCCTTTTTTTCGCTCGTTGCTCACACGCGTTGATGACAACCAAAGGAGATAAAATGTACCATGTCATGATCCACCCGGCATCTTACGAAAGTTGCCGGGACGTCAGAACGTTTTCATGATGTCATTGTAGAGGTTTTTCGATTGCGGATTCCGGATCTGCTTATTATGGATGCAGTGGTCGGCATGGAGGGCAATGGACCGGCCTCACCTGAGTTAAGAGAGATCGGCCTCGTGCTGGCTGCTGAAAATGCCGTGGCCCTGGATGGGGTCGTTGCGAGAATGATGGGGCTTGATCCTGCCCGTCTGCGGTTTCTTCAAAAAGCAAAGACCATGGGACTTGGGGATTTTGATTCTCAAATGATTAAAATAGATGGGGAAATGCGAATCCTACCAGATTTCAAACTTCCACCCTTAGGTGGTGAGGCCATTTCGGGCAATCCATTAGGATAAAGTCTTCATAAGACAATGGGTCAGGTCTTCATTATTGACAAGATATTGATAATTATCCGAAAGTTTATAGTTTGGTGTTTACGTGCCTTTGAAAAAGGATTCATTCCTTGCTCACCTTTGATGGTGGACGTTCGGGTTAAACGTACATCTTGACAAAGACATTATTGTAAGTACGATGTACATATGAATGAATTGCGGTTTGAATGGGATAAGCGGAAGGAAAAAGCTAATATCAAAAAGCATGGCGTTTCTTTTGAAGAAGCGCGTACGGTCTTTTATGATGAAAATGCCATACAATTTTTTGACCCTGACCATTCAGAAAATGAAGACCGTTTCATCTTACTTGGAATAAGTATTAAACTTCGAATTCTCGTTGTCTGTCACTGTTTTCGAGAAAGCGAAACAATTGTTAGAATTATATCGGCTAGGAAGGCGGATGGTGATGAAGAAAATGAATATTGGAGGCATAGACGATGAGAGACCATTACGATTTTTCGAAAATGAAAGGGCGTAAAAATCCTTATATAAAATATTTAAAACAACCGGTAACAATGCGGCTGGACCGTGACACCGTCTCATATTTCAAGTCCATGTCGGAGGAAACTGGAATTCCTTACCAAAGTTTGATTAATCTTTATCTTCGCGACTGCGCTGTTAATCAACGAAAATTACATATTAAGTGGCATCCTGAAAATGCCGAAAATGGCGCTTCACATTGACAGGAAGGGCCGCGCGGGTATAGCTACCATTTTTTTTCAGATTCAATTTTCTGTTGATTTAGCCCGCTGCTAAACCCCCCTTCCAACAAGTGAGCTTTTCGTTCTTTTCAATTCAGAGCCAAAACCCAACATCCTTGGTGCCTCCACGTACTGCACACACCTGTTGCCGGCAACCAAAGGAGAAAATATGCAGTACGTCATGATCCACCCGGCATCTTACGAAAGTTGCCGAGAAGCAGTTGAGCGTTCCTTCGCGCTTTTCCCTCAAGCATTAGAATAAACTTGACAGTTTCGGGGGGTTGGAAATAGGTAATAGGTGATAGGTCATGGATAATAGGTTATAGGTCAAGGTAGAATCCTTTTTCAAAATGGTATCATCCATTACCTATTACCCATGACCCATTACCTATGTTTGTGAATTGATTTCAATGCCTTGGATAGGGAGGCGCACACAGGCGGATTAAACGACAATTCGGTATGTCTTCGGGAGCTTGGTGAAACCGGGCTGAGAGGGACCCTGAAAGGGATCACGAAAGGGGCCGACCGTCGAACCTGATCCGGGTAATGCCGGTGGAGGAAAGTGACAGGATATGAGCCGACCTTCATCGAGTCGGCTTTTTTTGTGCCCTTCTCCGGATGGACACAGTCAGCAGAAAGCGTGGTGCGAATGGACATCGAACCAGTCAAAAATGAAGATAGAAATCTTGGCGGATTCGATTATTTTTTGCTGTGGGCCGGTGTGGGGATATCACTGGCTGAAATTTGGGCCGGCGGCTTTCTGGCACCCATGGGATTTTGGGCCGGGTTTTGGGCCATTTTTCTGGGGCATGTCATCGGCAACACCTTTATGACCCTTGGCGGCGTCATCGGTTCGGACCACGGGATCATGTCGATGGTTGCGGTGCGACCGGCCTTCGGCATTCGCGGTTCCAACCTG
>JAJDOH010000066.1 GCA_022340265.1 Deltaproteobacteria bacterium
AACACATTGGCCAGGGTTCGTTGGCTTTCCATTTTTTCACCCTACACAAAACTTTCAAAAAAGTTGCATCCAAAAAAGGTTAATGATAGAACCTCCAGGAGTCAAGATCATTGTTCAAAGGACTTTTTTATGAGAACCCCGGTGCACGGCGCCACTTTAAGCGCCTTATTATTTCTCATGGTTCCGGTTTTGATGATGCTGCAAGCCTGTGCTTCAAAACAACATGTCATGCCGCCTCTGGCCACCGTGGAAGGCGAAAAGCGCCATTTTTCACAGGGACGGATCATTGACCTTAAAACAGGCAAAGCCATTGACTTTCCGACCCTGATCAACCAGCTGGGACCGGTGAATGTCATCTTTGTGGGGGAAATACACAACAATCCCGAGCACCACCTCATTCAGGTGCAGTTACTGCAAGCCCTCATGTCACGCTACGCACCACCCGTGGCGGTGGCAATGGAATTTTTTGACACCACACGGCAATCGGTCCTGGACCGCTTCATGGCAGGTGATCTGGATGAAAAGGCTTTTCTTGAAGAGGTTGACTGGGAAAACGCCTGGCGATTCCCTTATCGTTTGTACCGGCCCCTCCTGTGGGTTTCAAAGGATAAAGGGAGTGCACTGCTGGGCATCAATGCACCCAACAGGATCGTCAGAAAGGTGGCGAGAACAGGTCTTGAAAGCCTGACCCCTGAAGAACGAAACCAGGTAGCCCGTGATATCGATCTGAACAACAAGGCCCATCGTGATTATCTCATCAGCATATTCAAACAACACGGCTCAGGCAAAAAGCCGCCGCACGGCATGGGAAATTTTGATTATTTTTACCAGGCGCAATGCGTCTGGGATGAAACCATGGCCCAAACCATTGCCGACTATATCAAGGTGCATGGTGGCAAAATGGTTGTATTTACCGGCAACGGTCACATTGTGAACCGCTTCGGCATTCCCGAGCGGGTCCTGCGACGCGTGGACGTCAATGCCGCCACAATCTTGCTCTATCCCTTGACAGAGCGAACAACTATCAATAAAAAGCTGGCAGATTACGTGTGGCTCACCAGCGACTCCAAAACAGGAAGAACCCTGAAACGGCCCATGAAGATGCCACCGCTCAAAACCAGTATCAAAGGAAACACAGACAAATGAAAATGAATCCGGAAAAAATCAATGTGCTCACGCCCGAAAGGCGGAAAAGCATTATGGAAAGGTCCATGGACGACATCTCCGGGGTTTTTGAAGATGTCCGCGGGATTGTAAATGATATCAAGAAAAACGGGGATGCGGTAACCCGTGCCCATTACCGGAAACACAAGAAAGACATCAAGCCATCCGACCTGGAAGCGACGCAGGCGGAAATCACTGCCGCTTACGACCTTGTGGACCCCCACGTGGTGGACTGCCTGAAAGCGGCCGCCGAAAACATCATCAGGTTTCATACGGCCCAGAAAGAACGGGAAATGTGGTCCATCGAAGTCAGAGAAGGCATTTTGGCGGGTCGCATCACACGGCCCATGGATATGGTGGGGTGTTACATCCCCGGCGGCACTGCCGTCTACCCCAGCTCCATTTTGATGACGGTTCTGCCGGCCAAGGTCGCAGGTGTTAAGGACGTTGTGGCGGTAACCCCTCCCTCAAAAGGGATGTCCGCCAATCCCGCCACCCTGGTGGCCGCGGACATCGCCGGTTGCGACCGGATTTTCAAAGTGGGCGGTCCATGGGGCGTGGCGAGCCTTGCCTATGGAACTGAAACCATGCCCCGTGTGGATAAGATCGTGGGACCCGGAAACAAATACGTCACCGCCGCCAAGATGCTGGTTTACGGGCAGGTGGATATCGATTCCCCGGCAGGCCCCAGTGAATCCCTTATCCTGGCCGATGGCAGCGGCAACCCGGAGTGGATCGCCATTGATTTTCTGAGCCAGGTGGAACACGATCCGGATTCCGCCGCTGTGCTGGTAACGCCCTCAAAGGAATTGGCCCGGGCGGTCTGCGAGGTTATCAACCGCGAGTTTGACAACCTGCCCAGAAAGGACATTTTTGAATCCTCACTGGTGAAACATTCCTGCGTCCTTATTTCAAAAGACATGGATGAAGCCATCGATTTCACCAACGAATATGCCGCCGAACACCTTCAGATTCTCACCCGGGACCCCTTTATCACCCTCAACAGAATCAAACATGCCGGTTCCATTTTCATGGGTCCTTACGCCCCGGTACCGGTGGGTGATTATGCGTCAGGCACCAACCACGTGCTGCCGACGGGTCAATGCGCCCGCATGTTTTCGGGACTTTCCGTGGACGACTTCATCAAGAAACCCACATTCCAGTATTTGAGCAAGGAAGGTCTTGCCGGGCTGAAAGAGACGGTGATCACACTTGCTGAAGCAGAAGGCCTTCCCATCCACGCCAGGGCGGTGAGAGCCAGGTTTTCCTGATATCAATTAGCCGCAAATGAACGTTTACGAAACTTAATTGAAAGGGAGGAATTAGAAAAATGGCTGACATTAAAGGATACGACATGCCCGATGAGCTCTACTACCATGAAGAGCACAGCTGGGCCAGGGTGGAAGGCACCAAAGTCACCGTCGGCATGAGCGACATGTTTCAGAAGGAAGCGGGCGATATCGTGTTTGTGGATTTGCCCGAGGAAGAAGATGATGTGGAACAGGGAGAGACCTGCGGCAAAATTCAGTCCAGGAAATGGATCGGCAAACTGGTTGCCCCCGTCTCCGGGGAAATCGTGGAAATCAACGAAGATCTGGAGGATGACACTTCCCTGATCAACTCCGACCCCTATGGTGAAGGGTGGATACTGGTGATTGAAGCCGCGGATGGAGACGATCTGAAAGAAGAACTGGGCAATCTCATTCACGGCGATGCAATTGTGGATTTCATTGAAGCGGAAATCAAAAAGACCGAAGAGGAAAAAGCCAAAGCATAACCATGAACACCCACTGGCGTCTTTTCAAGAATCTCGAAACTCCGCTTTCCACCGCACAGGGGTTGGCCGTGGATGACACCCTGCCCTGTTCGGTGGGGCAGCATCATTCGCCGCCCATACTCCATCTTTACACATTTGTCCCTTCGGCCATCGTGGGAAAATACCAGGATATGGATGCGGCCTTGCGCCTGGACCGCTGCCGTGCCCGCGGTATTGAGTACAACCGCAGAAGCACGGGCGGCGGTACCGTCATCATGGGCCCTGAAATCATGTCGCTGGGTCTCGGCATCAACGTTGATTATCCGGGACTCAAAAAAGGTGTGGGAGGCGTATTTGAGTCCTTGAGCATTGTGCTGATAAAAGCCATGGCCGCCCTGGGCATCGAGGCCAATTTTCAACCCAAGAACGACCTGGAGGTGAACGGAAAGAAGATCGCGGGGCTTTCCGCGGCGGCCGAAGCCAACAGCACGCTGCTGTTTCACACCAGCCTCTTGGTGGATTTCGATGTGGCGCTGATGACCGATATCATGAACACACCGGTGGTCAAATTCCAGGACAAAGGGTACAACTGCTTCAGTCAGCGCATGACCACCGTCCGGCACGAAACGGGCCGCGACGTTTCGGTGGCGGAAACCGTTGACGCCATTCAGGGCGCATTTGAGGAAGAATTTCAGGTGGCCTTCAAGGAAGAGCGTCCCGATGCCTGGGAGAGAAAAACCATTCAAAACTTTATTGACCAACGTTACACAAAGGAGGAATGGATCTTTTCCCACAAGCACCCCAGGACCCGAATGGGCGTAGGGCAGTTGAAAACAAGGGGGGGGCTGCTGGAAATCTACCTATCCCTTTCGGGAGCCTCCATCGAAAGCATCCTGATCACAGGGGATTTCTTTTCCACCAGCGCTGATATTCACAAAATCGAAAATGCCCTGAAATGGACAAGCGCCCGCGGAGAACGCATTGAAGAAAACATCACATCCGTGTGGCACGATGACATGATCTACGGCATTGATGTATCCACTCTGACTCAGGCGGTCCTTCTGGCAAAGGAAAATCAAGTAAGACTCTAGGCAGGGATCCAAAACAGCATGAACAAAGAAAAGCAAAGCCCAGACTACGCCAAAATGAGCCATGCCACGGCCATGTCGCTGGGATTGATGCGGGGAAGGATGTACCGGGGCGCAGTTAACCGATGTGTCAACCTGCTGGTTCACTACCCTGAGGGGTGCTCTGCCAATTGCGCCTATTGCGGACTCGCCAAACGACGTCCGGGGGCCTATGAGGAAAAAAGTTTCATTCATGTGGACTGGCCCCTGTTTTCCATTGAACAGGTTATCGACGCTGTCAACCGGGCGCCCCACTATGTCCGAAGAACGTGCATCTCCATGATTACCAATGGCAAGTGCGCGACACATACCCTTTCCATGACCGAGCAGCTGACCCGGAAGACGAAACTGCCGGTGTCCGTCCTCACCAGCCCCACTATTTTGAACGGGGATTTTCTTCACGAAGCGAAAGGTTGCGGCGCCGACAAGATCGGGATCGCCCTTGATCTGGCAACCCCCGTACTGTTTGACCGGTACCGGGGAAAAGGGGTATCCGGGCCGCACCGGTGGGAAAGATACTGGCAGTTCATGGAAGAGGGTCTTTCGGTGTTCGGTCCCCATAACGTGGGTGCTCACCTCATGGTAGGCATAGGAGAAACCGAAAAGGACATGGTAGATCTCATGGATCGGCTATGGCAAATGGGTGTGGACAGCCATCTTTTTTCCTTTTTTGCCGAAGAAGGTTCTGGACTGGATACCATGCCCCAACCGCCCTGGTCCACCTACCTGAGAGTTCAGCTGGCCAGGTATCTCATTGAAAGTGAAATTTCCACTCCGAGCCAGATGACATTTGACGAAACAGACGCTATTAGAGATTTTGGCGTAGAACCTAAAACCGTTGAAGCAGCCATCCGTTCCGGAATTCCTTTTATGACCACCGGCTGTGTGGATGAAAACGGACAGGTGGCCTGCAACCGCCCGTTCGGCAATTGTCTGCCGGATGTCCGGCAATGGAACTACCCTTATGAACCCAACCAGGAAGAGATCGAACTGATCCAGGAAAATATTTTCGAAACGGCCCCGTAACTTTTCGAATAAAATGTTTGACAACCAGGAAGCCAAATGCTATTCAAACGAATTCTGGCGGGGCCGTTAGCTCAGTTTGGTAGAGCAGCGGACTTTTAATCCGTTGGTCGCGAGTTCGATTCTCGCACGGCCCACCAGCACGGTGCCATATACCGGACTTCATTTGAGGCAAATGCCTCGGCGGTGACCATTTTGACGTTATTTAACGTCCCCATCGTCTAGCCAGGTCCAGGACACAGGCCTTTCACGCCTGCGACAGGGGTTCGAATCCCCTTGGGGACGCCACCAATAAAAACAAGGGGTTACGTTAAAACGTAGCCCCTTTGTTTTTTTTGGGAAAGAAGTTCTTTCCAACCCTATTTCCAACCTCCAAGCGCATTTTCAGATATTTCCCATTTTTTTACATTGAGATCAAAAAGATATTTTTTTGATGAATTTCCCGAAGCCAATAAGAAAATATCTCCCGTTACCTGGAAAATTTAGTCCAAAGAAGATTTTTTCCAACCCTGTTTCCAACCTCACAGGGGACCCTGCCACCCGATACTGGGAATCGACAGGTTTACCAACCCTTTCTCTGAGGATTCATTGGGGTGAGTCCGTCGTTTCATCGTTGGTACCATATCGCATGGATACCTTATAGGCCCTATCCAAACCCCAACTTCCGGATCACATGTTTTCCGCCAATGGGTCATAAGCATCGGCTGTCAACCTTCGCCGTTAACCGTGGGTCCGCAACCGAAAACGGTTAGACTTGACAAACATATGAATGGGCGCAAAAATCAGTTCATCCTTTGTCGTTGATTTCACGCCATTTTAATGAGAAAGACCACAGGAATCTTAAAAAAATGAAAGTGTCAACACTCTCCCTTCCACTTTTTACGAGGAGATGCGCCAATGAAGAAAAAGATAAATACAGATTATAGTTCCCTGGATTTGCCGGAGGTTCTCAAGAACCTTTTTCATCCGAGACGCGATTGGCAGGGTAGCGGCGAAAATGCTGGCAAAAGAGATTTCCTCATTCCCGTCGATAAGGACATCGTTGTGGGGGGACGAGAATATTTCTGTGACAAAAGTGCGCCAACGATCCTTTTCTTTCACGGCAATGGTGAAATTGTATCAGACTATGATGAAATTGCCCCTTTTTACAACCGAAACGGCATCAATTTTCTGCCCGTCGATTACCGGGGTTATGGGCGTTCAACCGGAAAGCCCACTGTCAGTGATATGATGATGGATGCCCACCGGATTTTTGAATTTATAAAAGACCGCTGCAACCATACAGATCATTCGGGTCCTTTGGTTGTCATGGGACGGTCTCTTGGCAGTGCCCCTGCCCTTGAGTTGGCATTTCATTACGGGGACCACGTAAACGGCTTGATCATTGAAAGCGGCTTTGCGTATTCCACTCCGCTTCTGCGGCTTCTGGGTGTAAATACGGCGGCTTTGGGTCTGGATGAATCAGCGGGATTTGAAAATGTTTTGAAAATAGAAACATTTGTTAATCCCACCCTGGTCATTCACGCCGAGTACGATCACATTATTCCCTTTTCGGACGGTCAGGCCCTTTTTGACGCCTGTCCTGCGAATGACAAAACCCTACTCAAGATACCCGGCGCTAACCACAATGATATCTTGGCACGCGGGTTTTCCCAATACATGGGAGCGATCCAGCAGCTTGCTCAAAAACTTACATTGTAACAGCGTATTTTGGGTGATTCTGAAGAAGGCATCAGAAAAAACAGCTTTGCTGAATAGCATTCCGAACCCTATGAGAAATATCCGTAATATCCGTAGAATTATCAAGCCCTCCACCTAAAACACGAGAAACAGACCCCTTGCTTCAAGTTGGAACCATTTCCACCTACCCACGGCACGCCCTACCATCTTTACACGCAACAGGGCCGTATATGGGCCTCGGTTGGCAGATCCCAGAATAGCTGCGCTGTCATTGCCTGGGTGGCAAGAGAATCCGATGGAGCAGGTGTTGCTGGTGCGAAATTAATAGCAGCGGTGGCGTCTGTGGATCGCTGTCATTTCTGGGGGCGCTAAATGGGCAGAACTGCCGACCGGATCTGGGCCAGGTCAAAGATTGCTTGCGAACCCGGCTGAGCAAGTATTATTATCCACCACAATGTACTGATTCAATGACTGATCTGATATTGCTGCATTTGGCTGGTGGATGTGGGTCGGATGAGGTGCGTGGGTATTGGTTTGATTACTGGGACTATTCTCAATGTATCCCCACTTGATGGAAATTTGATACAATGAAAAAATCGATTCTGAATAGATATCATGTAAATGAGGTACCCCTACTGATAAAACCAATATTCTACCTTTACGGATATGTATTACCATTTTTCGTCTTTATATACTTGATAGCTGTCCATTCAACCAGCGAGATTGCCATTGTTGGGAAGGAGAACCTTAAAGAAAGATCAAACTACATTTTGTGTTTTTGGCACACATCTATATTCTTATACTTCACGGTTTTCTTGCGAAACCGCCGTCATGCCTGGATGCAACATCCAACATGGTATATGAAAACGAGTCACGTGATACTCCGTTACATTGGAGTGCGAAAAATCATTTTAGGATCCTCAGGCCATTCAGGAAAGGAAGCAGCTTTGCAGTTGGTGGGATACCTAAGAAAGGGGTATTCGACTGTTCTTTTGCCAGATGGCCCCAATGGCCCTCCATTTCAAATGAAGAAGGGAGCTCTTCATATTTCAATGCAAAGCAATGTTCCGATCTTACCAATAAGATTTGAAAGCTCACCTTCCATTACGAGCCAGAACTGGGATCGACGAAAATGGCCGGTACCATTCTCCAAAATAACGGTGCAGTATGGCGAACCTATCCAAATAAATGATTCCAATTTTGAAACGGCGTATGATTCAATTTCGAAATTCTTAGGATGAACAAAATGCCCAACACCTGGCTGGACAAAGATGCGCGGAAAAAGCACCAGCACACCTGTCAGCCGGGGTATCAGATTTCAAATATCCAACGTATTTGGAGCATTGGAACCAGCGCTATGCACGAATTGTTAAATCGAAGGGTACTCCCGAATATCAGAAAACCTCGATTATCTTCTCTGATTTTTCAAGTACAAGATTGTCATACAAAACACGGCTTCAAAGCTGGCCTCATTTTCTCATGATCTATATTCTTCTTATTTCAAGCCAGCCTTGCGCAGGGCATTGACCCGACGTTCCAAGTGGGCAGGGTCTTTATAAAATCCATAAGTCACGACCCTTTTGATGTTCTTTAACGAAAATTCGGGATTTAGCCTGAGCACCTCTGCTGCGTGAGTTCGTGCTTTCTCGTCCTGACCAAGCTCCGCGTAAACCTCGGCAAGAAATAGGTGTGCGGCGGACGCTGGATATTCACCTTTTAGGGAACGGTCGAGGAGTTGCTTGTATACGGTCAGCGCTTCTTCATAGCGGCCTGTCATGCGGTAGGCTGAGCCCAGCCAAATTAAGTAGTAGGCCGGATAATAGGGATGAAGACGCATCGCCTTATTGACTAACCCGATGGCATCATCGAACCTGCCCACACTGTTCATGGTAACCGCCAAAAGGACATGGGCTTGCGCATTGGTTGGACCGAGGTCTATGGATTTTTGAC
>JAJDOH010000075.1 GCA_022340265.1 Deltaproteobacteria bacterium
AAAAAGAGGCTTTTTTCAAGTTCCTTTTGAATGTTCGGCGTTACCTGACCAAAATTTTTTTCGGTGAAGTTCTCTCGAATTTCAATACCGTCGCCCGTAAGAAGTAATCCCTTTTCCAACTCCACCATTTGGGCGGAACGGAGGACTCCCGATGTCAGACTGGGGTATAAGTCTTCAACTGTGGCCACGGCTTCAGCCCTGACATTAGAAACCCACGGGGCGTTATAAAAAAAAGGCAGGGTTAATAGTGCGACCAGTCCCCATATGATTCGTTTGTTGCTCATGAATTGTCCTTTCTTATTAACCGTGCATTTATTTTGTACAGCAGCATCCTGAAAGGTTTTGACTAGACGCTTCCCTAACGTCTGTTCCAGATATTTCCTTTACAGCTATCTTGACTTTTTCCAACTCCTCATTTTTGAGGCGGAAATCCTTATTTTTTTCGATTCCCAGATCCGTGATGACCAGGTAATGCTTGAGGGAAACTTCGGCATGCTCCAAAATCGCTTTGGCACAACCAACGGAACAGCCGTCAATAGCCACCATTTCGTGGGTGTCTTTGGCAGATTGTGCGAAACCCGATAGATGCCCTCCGATGCCCGCAAGACAAAACATTTTCCCGAATCCTTCTTGGGTCAGTTCCACCGCAGCCTGATTTGAAAGCTGACCTACATTAGAACCTCCTGAACAGGCCAGGATCATTACGTTTCCTCCCTGCGTGCAACATTCTACAGCCATCTTTTCAACCTCCTCAAAATAAAATGCATAAAGTTATCTTCACATGCGGCAGTGCGCCACAATCTCCTCCGAGTGAAATGCGTCAGCATTCAGTCAGGATTTTACGGCCAGAATGTAGGCGGAAAACACCACCTTTTCGGCGCCTTCGGCCACATTCCAGTTCTTAATGATGTTGTCACTCTGTTCCTTCGATCTGATGTCGATCTGCTGAAATCCCAGATCGGAGAGAATCCGTTTCACCTCACCGGGTGAAATGGCCCCGGCCACTCAGTCGGTATAGGCGACGGGGTTGTTCTTGAGTTCTTCAGGCATTTCTCCTGATCGAAGCACATCGGAAATAGCGATGCGGCCTCCCGGTTTCAGGACCCGGTGGATTTCACCGAAAACGGTTTTTTTATCCGGGGAAAGGTTGATCACACAATTGGAGATGACCACATCCACGGAAGCGTTTTCCACGGGGAGCGCCTCGATTTTACCAAAGCGGAATTCAACGTTGTTGAGGTTCAGTTCTTCGGCATTCGCCTTGGCCTTACCAATCATTTCGGACGTCATGTCCGTACCGATGACCATCCCGGATTCGCCCACACGCCGAGCCGCCAGAAAAGCATCAAACCCGGCGCCGCTCCCAAGATCCAGAACCGCTTCTCCCGGTTTCAAATCGGCCACGCCGATGGGGTTTCCGCACCCCAGTCCCAGATTTGCCTTTCCGGGGGCCAGAAGAAGATCCTCATCCCCGTAGTCAAGTGTTTTCGAAAGGGCCTGGATGTCCACAAGGGGCGTGGGGCCGCCGCAGCATGAAGACGCTCCCAGGCCGCGTTTGCCCTGGGCGATGGCGGAATATTTTTCCTTGACCAGGTCGTGTATCCCGTTTTTCTGATGTTCCATGTCATTCACCCCTGTTGCACGGCTTATGGATTGATTATTGGGTTATCCACCCTTTGATATCATCTTTTAAAGGCACCTTGCCCACACTCTTCACCTCTCCGTCCACTACCACGGCAGGGGTCATGAAAACCCCGTGCTTGGCAATTTCCATAATGTCTTTGACCTTTTCCACGGAGGCCTCCGCGCCTGACTCTTGGATCGCTTCTTTCACCCGTTGTTCCGTCTGTTCGCATTTGGGACATCCCGGCCCCAACACTTTGATTTCCATGATGTATTCCTTTTTTTTCGAGGGTCTATTGATGTCTACCCAACAATCATTCCGTAGATCATACCCGCAATAGTGCTCAAGATTACGATGATCGTACAGAAAACCGCTGTCTTTTTAGCCCCCATGACACCTCCGATCACCAGCATGTTGGGCAGGGAAAGAGCCGGGCCCGCTAGCAGAAGGGAAAGCGCCGGTCCTTTTCCCATGCCGGCCCCAATGAGCCCCTGAAGGATCGGCACCTCCGTGAGGGTCGCAAAGTACATGAGAGCACCGGACGCCGAAGCAAAGAGGTTCGCCCACAGGGAGTTCCCTCCCACGAGCCCCTCGATATACTGGTCGGGAATCAAGGCGGCGTGCCCGGGCCTTCCCAGCATGAATCCCGCCACAAGAACGCCCGCACCCAAAAGGGGAAAGATCTGTTTCATGAAGCCCCAGGTAGACTGGACCCAGGTGACCCGTTCCTCCTTGATGAACCAGGCTTTCAGCATGAACCCTAAAATGACCAGAAGTCCGGCGGTGATATACCATTTGGCGGCGAATATGGCAGGCCACAGACCCGTTGACTCCGGAGCCGGTTTGGCAAAAGCGGCAAAGATCAGAATCAGCACCATGGTGAGCATGAACAGCCCATCCTGGGCAAGGGTCCGGCCCGTTCCATCGTCCTCCGGCAGAAACAGTTCCCCTTTAGCCCGTTCCGCATCGTCTTTTCTGAAGATGAAGGCCATCAGCAGCCCGGTAATGACAGCAAAAAGAATAGCACCGATGGCCCTGGCCAGCCCCAGTTGCCAGCCCAGAATCCGGGCTGTAAGCACGATGGCCAACACGTTGATGGCCGGACCCGAATAGAGAAACGCCGTTGCCGGACCGATGCCGGCGCCCCGTGTATAAATCCCCGCAAAAAGGGGCAGCACCGTGCAGGAGCATACGGCAAGGACTGTCCCTGAAACGGACGCCACCGAATAGGAGAGAATCTTCTTGGCGGTAGCCCCGAAGTATTTGAGTACCGAGGCCTGACTTACGAATACGGCGATTCCCCCCGCGATGAAAAAAGCGGGGATGAGGCAGGTGAGGACATGTTCACGGGCGTATTCCTGGAGCATCATAAAGGCTTCCAACCCTGACCTGCGAATCACGGGACTTGCCCAGGGCACGTAGTAGGCCGCGCAGAAGATCAGTATGATCAACAGCAGTTTCCATCTTTCCTTCATGATTCGAATTCCCTCCTTACAGCCGATGGCCGTGTTATGAATTTATGAATCGCCATATAACGATATATTAAGCGCAAAAAAATTACTTTTTGCAGATATCTTCTCTTCTAATTGAGGGAAGTTTGTTGATAAGCCGGGAAACCGCCTCGTCGTCTTCAAGCCAGTGCCTCAGGTTTCCGAGAAGGACGCCCGCATATGGACTTTCACTTCCATCAGAGAGAAAATAGTCTACCCAAAGCCCATCTTTTCTAAAATCAACCAACCCTGCCCCTTCCAGTGTTTTCAGATGTTTGGATACGGTGGGCTGAGAAATACCCAATCCTGCCTGAAGTTCACACACACACATGGAGCGGTGCTGGAGCATTTTCATGATCCTGACCCGGTTGGGGTCGGAAAGGGCTTTCATCACTTCTATAAATTTTTTCATCAGAGCTCCTATATGCAGTTAGAGAAATATATCGTTGTCCGATTGGCATGTCAAGAAAGTTTCTTCATTTTCGGCAATTTAATTTTGGATTGTTCGGCTCAGATAGTTCACATCATGTATGGATCTCCTGAATAGCAGCAATAATTCTGGTAATCGATGATCCTTTATGGAATAATTTTTTTTTCGGTAGAAAACATGGTTTGTCATACGGATCATGGGAACCCGAAAGTTGGCCCTGGCAAACCGAGGATTGTAATTATTTCTGGTGGGAGAGAAAGCCATGAGATTTGTGGTGATTGGCGGAGATGCGGACGGTATGAGCGCTGCGAGCCGGGCAAAAAGGAACCGGCCGGAAATGGACGTAACAGTCCTGGAGCAAACCGCGGATGTTTCATACAGCGCCTGCGGCATGCCCTACAATATTGGGGACCCGGATCGGGAGATGGATGATCTGGTGGTCAGAAGCGCACCCGTGTTCAGGGAAAAGCAGGATGTTGATTCAAGAACCGGGCATCGGGTGGAGGCCGTTGATGTGGCTGTGGCCCATCGCATCAACGCTCCCGCCGTGGCCCTACATGCGGGAATGACCGTTGAAGCATTTGGCCAGAGCGATCTGGCCTATGCGCCGCCCTTTGGGCCCGTGTGGGATCCCATGCTTACCGCCGCCAACCAGCTATTGAAGAAATTCTAGAAGGATAACGGCCCCTTGGCTGGCTGTTTGCGGCCAGGGGGCTGTTGTATCAGGTTTATTTTCCAGGCGGCGTGGGTCTCAGCACGCCGTTTTTGTCCCTTTTATTGGGGTAGGGCTGCTTGGGTAGGGGGGCGCCGGGCAGTTCTACAACTGATTTTCCGTATTTCCAATCGGGCGGGCAGACCGCCACATACCGCGCATAACCACCCGTTCCGCCTTCAGGTTTGGCAAAACCGATGGTCACCAGAGCGCCCGCGGGCGGCACCTTATCCAGGTTCATCATCCCTTCGGCCTGACAGAAATTGTTTTTGAGCAACCAGGTTTCCCCTTCCATATTGTCCGTCGTATCCGTATCCAGTGGTTCATGACCGTGAAACAGGATTTTGCGTTCCAGATGCAGCAGTTTGAGGGCATCCAGTTTGATTCCGGGAAACGGTTTTTCGGCAAAGCGGTCGGTTTCCTTCCACTTTTTGTACCAGTCCGATCGGATGGCGACCACGGATCCTTCGGGAATTTTTCCGTATTGGGCTTCCCAGGCTTTGATGTCCGCAACGGTGGCGTGATAGCCGGGGTCCTTTGCCACCTTCTCATGAATGTCAATGACCACCAGCGGACGAATGGCATAAGTGGCCGGAAGATCGCTGATGGTGGCCCCGAATTCATAGAAATGGGCCGGCGGGTCCAGCTGGGTACCGTATTGGTCTGTCGATAACTCATAGCTTGTGGCGATGAAACCATGCTTTTTGTAATCAAAGGCCTCGCCGATCTCGCAATAACCTTCATATTTCTTGCCTGCCACCGCCGGTTTGAACTTGGCCTGTCCAAAGCCTGGCCAGACTGAAATGGTGGGGTTGAAGGCGTAGGTTAAATCGACATATTTTGCCTCTTTTAAAACATTGTTGTAAACATCCCAGAGTTTTGTGTTTTCGCCCATGGCAGGTGCGGCAGCCAGGGTCATCAGCAGGATAAGTAACGCGGCAAGCACCATCATTGGTTTTTTCATAGCCCCTCCTTAAATTTCTTATTTCGGTTGCCTAAAACAAATTGTTTTTGCCCAAGTACGTCATGCAGGATTTTGGTTTTTATCACCCCCTCAAATTGCTATAATATTTTGTCATGAACTGAACCCTGGTCAGATGTTGGTTATTTTCCATAATCTCTTGAAATTCCCATTTCAGGATAATAAAAAAGGGGGATATGATGTGTCAAGCGGAGCAATTTAAAATAATATATTACAGTTTCTTTAGATCACCTTTTTGAGATACGAGAGGGAGAATAAATGATTCGCGCAAAACTCTGGTTTCGTTGCGCCGCCATGCATGATCCGGTCACCCCGACCATTGTGAAACCCACTGTGATCGGCTGGGAAGCCAAACAGAGAACGGTCGATCTGACCATTGATCGTGCTTTCAAGGGCGATGAACTGGTTATGCGAATGCGGGGATGGGTCACCGTTGATGTAAAAAAGGCCGTTGATACGGTCCAAAAAAGAGGTCGGCTGAAAGTTCTGGACGACCGGGAACTGGTCGTGGAGTTTGAATCGGAAGAAGCATTCGAAGCGCTGAAGCGCGAGTTGGCCCTGGTGTTCGATGACCAGCTGGATATGGAACGAATATGACAAAGGCGGATTCCGATGCCCTTGAACTTCCCATAGACGGGGTTCTCGATTTGCACACTTTCGCCCCTCGGGAGGTCGCTTCAGTGGTGGATGAATATCTTTGGGCCTGCCTTCAGAAAGGAATTCTTGATGTGAGGATCATCCACGGAAAGGGGAAAGGGATGCTTCGTCGAACGGTGCATTCACGGCTTTTGAAAAACCCGGATGTGCTCGAATATCATCTGGATGACGGCCCTTCGGGATGGGGAAGCACGCTGGTTCGACTCAATTTCCAAAAGTCCTGACCCCGCTTTTTGAGAGCACTGAACATGCGGGTTCGGTCCAGCGGCTGAACTTCACGGACAATCCATTCCCTGAAGGCTTCTCCTTCCGGAGTGGACTGCTTGTGGCTCATGAGATCCAGCCGAATGTCAAGGGCCTTTGACATTCGGGCCGCCAGAATAGGCCATATCTCACCGATATCCCCCACAATGGGAAGGCTTCCGGGGATTCTGGCAAATCCGGACATTTCCATTCGAAAGGGGAGTCCCATGGATTTTGTTTTGGGCAGCCCAAGGTGCACGGCTCCGGATACCCGGCGGTCTTTTCGTTCATGGAGCCATGCTTTTTCAAGGGCCGGGTCCAGATCAATTCGCAGGATCTTCTTTTTTGCCAGCGAATAGGTCCTTTCCCCTTCCCAGCGGGCCCAGATACCGTGGCCGGTATAAAGCTCAAAGGGCCCGTCATGAATTTCCTGGCTCAGGGCTACGGCGGATTCAATGATCACATCAGCACTCTCCATGAGATCTGCGATTTTGCGGCACCGCTGTGAGATGGAAATGGAATCCCCTATGGCCATGCCCACTTCCCCGCCTCCCACCAGTTGGGGAACCGTTACCAGCACGGGCACGTTTTTTTGAGCACCGGCGCCAATCATGGTATGGGGGTCCGCCCCCAAGCCGGCCACCTGCTCAAAAGGGAGACCGTAACGTCGGGCCAGTTTGAGAACATCCCGCGCCAGTCGCTCCGTTCGAAATCCGCTGGGATAGGCCATGTTTCCTGCCACTTTGGTAATCACATCCCCCCTGGCGCCGATCATCCTGCGGAAAAGATCCATATCCAGCGAAATCTCGTTTTCCCAGGACTGAAGCCGTTCCAGGGAGAGGAGGCTCACTTCGAGACGTCCGTCTGTGGGAAGAAGATTTTCATGGATGCCAAGGGCGCCTCCATCGACCCGTTTCACTTTTTCCAGGGCCCCCGCCATCTCGTGACTGACCACAGCGGAACTGGTGCTCACCCCGTCAATGAGGCCTTTGTGAATCAACTCGGCGATGAGGGTGGTGACCCCTTCATGGATGTTGGGACCGCTACCCACTACGGCAACGATTCTGCCTTTGCTTTTTTTGGTGTCCACCAGGATGTTAATGGCCTGCTCCACCCGTTCCCTGGTCTCCTGAGACAGGGACCCGTAAAGGGCATCAATGGCAGCTTGATCAACGCGTCCGGGCATAGTCTTGGGGGTTGTTTTAATCAATTTTGGAGCCCTTTTTTGCGCTGCTTTTTCCGGATAACAATTCTTCAATGATTTCGGCATGCCGATGGGCGGCAGCCCGGATTTGAAGCGCCCTTTCTCTGGCCTTTTGACCCATGACGGCAGCCTTCTCGGGATGATCGAGCAAATCGAGAAATGCGCTCGCCAGTTTCCGGGGGTCCGCAACCTGCATGCCGCCACCGGCCGATTCCAGCATCTCTTTTGCGTCCGGAAAATCCTCCATGTGGGGCCCAAAAAGAACCGGTTTTCCCCATACGGCCGGTTCAAGGGGGTTCTGTCCGCCCAAGGGAACCAGACTTGCGCCGCAGAATACGAGTGTTGCAATACTGTAGATGTTAAAAAGCTCTCCAAAAGTATCAACGACAATAATTTCTGAAGTTCGAAGCGTTCTTCCTTGGCCGATTTCCGTTCTCAGTTGGCATGGGTGGCCCCGGTGACGAATCAGGGTGCAAATGTCAGCAGCCCTTTTGATATGCCTGGGCGCCAGTATCAGGACCATATCGGAATGCTTGGAGCGAATCTTTTCATAAACGTCCAAGAGCATCGCCTCTTCGCCACCCCGCGTGCTGCCGGCGACAATGACCTGTTTGCCTGATGTCAGGTTAAAGATGTGCCGCATTTCCAGTGCCACGGAAGGGTTCGGCCACATGAGGGTGAAATCGTATTTGGCGTTTCCATTGATTCGGATTTTTCTGCGCGCCGCGCCCATGGCGGTAATACGGTCCGCGTCCCTCTCGGAAATCATGCTGAAGGCGTCAAAGTTTTTGAGTACCGACCGCAAAAAAGGCCGGAACTTCATGTAGCTTTTAAATGATCTTGGAGAAATTCGACCGTTTAAGAGTGCCAGCCGGATACCCAATTTGTGGGCTGTAAAAATCCAGGCAGGCCATATTTCCGTTTCAAGAAAAACCATGACATCGGGTCGCACAAAGGACAAGGCTTTGAAAGCGCAGCCGGGCAGGTCCAGCGGCGCATAAACA
>JAJDOH010000175.1 GCA_022340265.1 Deltaproteobacteria bacterium
AAAATCCACCAGACGTCCCTCTCTCTGAAGCAGGCTCAACAGATGGACGGTCCTTCGCTGGTTTTCGCGAAGCAGTGCTTCCTTTTCTTCCGGTGTCTGGCGAGGTGGCAGACTTTGCTTCGCTTTTTTAGGGGCGGGAGCAGCGGGTTTTGCATCATCCATGCGGGCCAATGTGCGCCGTACCGAAGCCCGCAGCGTCAGCCAGAGAAGCAAACCGAACAACAGGAGGCTTCCTCCCAGGACCTGCAATGACAGAATTCCCACGTTCTGAAGCATGGGTGCCAGTACTTCCGGACTCGGCTGATCCTGGAGGCTTTGACTCACAATTCCCATTTGCCAGTATCCGAACCCTGCGAGCGCCAGACCCATCAACAGAAACCAGATGAATATCCAAATGATGAGGTGGCTTGAGTTGTTTTTTGGTTTGTCCATATTTAATTGCGTCCTTTCTTTACGTGATACGTCCACTCTGTTTTGAAAGATTATAACATACTGAAATAGCATGTAAAGATAGTCTTATGTAAGTTCCGGGGAACGGCCGATGCTACCCCAGCTCCGTCGAGAATGTCAAGGGTGGATATGTGGATCTTCGGATGTGAAGTATCATCATTCATCAACGCGTTGAGGCATGCCGATGTTTCATGACAATGATACCGACCGATTCTGCGTGAGACTTTGGTTTGACATTTTTGATGGATTGTATAAAGCTTACAAATAATGTGAAAATTTTTCTCTTTGGTCATTCATTTGAAACTGGTTGCCGAGGCAGCTAACCGTTACGCCGACATGAAACCGATTATCCTGAACAACATTCTGGAAAGCATTCCGATGGGGCTTCTGGTCATCAACCCGGATGGTGAAATCGTCACCAGCAATGATGCCGCTTCCGATATACTTGGCTACTCTTGCCGCATGTTTGAAGGGAAGGGCTGGGGCGATTTGTTTCTGGAGGATTCAAGAAATGAAGCCTTTAACCAGGTGATACTGGATGTGATACAAGAAAAGAAGGTGAACCTTCACCGCAAGGTTTCTTATGTTCAGCCGAACGGCAATCGTCTTCAATTATCCATCACGGGATCTTTCCTGAATGAGGATGAACAGATCGCCGGCATTGTGCTGATTCTTCATGACGTCACCGAACTTCAAATGCTTCATGACCGTGAAAAGCGGGTTTTGAAAGAAAAGCACCGATTGGAGCGGGAGCGGGCAGAAGGCTTGATGCGGCTGGCCATGGCCATCTCCCACCAGATTCGCAATCCCATTATGAGCATTGGCGGGTTTGCCAAACGAACGCTCAATAAAATGGATGAAAATGCATCGGTTGTTCCCTATTTGAAAAATATTCTGAGCGATGCAGAGCGACTGGAAACCATTGTAAAGGTTGTAAATGAATATACGCGGATCGCAACGGCTGAACCGGTGAACGTCTCTCTTTCAGCTATGATTGAAGAAGAAGTTTCACGCCTTCAGACCAAAACCATCGAACTCTCAAAGCGGGTCAAGTGGTCTTTGAATTTCTCCGCGGTTGTATTTCCCGTTGATCCAGCGCTTTTTAGAAGGGCCATTTATGAGGTTTTACTGAACGCCTTGGAGTTTCTTGAATGTGATGAAGGATCCGTGAGAATTTTTCTCTCAGAAGAGCAAAATAGTCTGTTAGTGGAAGTTGTGGACGACGGTATCGGTATATCGGGAACTGATCTACCCTATGTTTTCGATCCCTTTTTTACCACCAAGGCGGTCGGCGTGGGGATGGGGCTCTCCCTGGTGAGACGCATTATCGGAGAGCATGGCGGGGATGTGCGAATTGACAGTAAGCGCGGAAAAGGCACCAGGGTTATCATGAAACTTCCCGATCATCCGCCGGTGGCGGTTTAATTGCATCGAAAAATGTAAGGCGTTTCAGTCCAATCTTTTGATAAATCGCATAAAGCGTTTCAAGCCCTCTTTCAGCGTTTCGCGGTCGGTAACATAGGCGAGTCTGACCCGGTTTTCGAAAAGATCGTGATCTCCGGAGGAAAGTGTTGTCAAGGGTAAGACGGAGACCCCCTCTTCCTTGAGAAGTTTTTCGGAAAAGATTTCGGCGTTGATGGGGGTTTTGGGTGCGGCATAAAAGGCACCACCCAATTCGTAACCGATCAGGGGACCGATAGCCTCCTTCACCAGATCCCGTCTTTTCCGGAATTCCCCGATCATCTCTTTTTCCCAGAGCCTCGTTTCAGGATTCATGATCGCGTCCGTAATCGCATATTGAGCAGGTGTGTTAACGCTTGATGAAGCCTGGCCGGTCACTTTTGCCACCTGGGTGGCGAGATGCTTTAAGGTCTTTGGAAACAGAGCAAAGCCGATTCGCAATCCGGTTGCGGCCCACGCCTTTGACGCACCGCTCAATATGATGGTTCCTTCCGGATAGAAATGGGCAATGCTTTTGAATTTAGAATCATAACAGTGCAGCCAGTAGATTTCGTCTGCCAGAATCAGCACATTGTATTTTCTGGCCAGTTGCGCAACGGCTTTCAATTCTCTTTCGCTGGCCTTATAGCCCGTCGGATTATCGGGGTCAGTGAAAAAAAGGGCTTTTGGCCGCTGTTTGAAGGCATCTTCCAGGATATCAAGCCGGTAACTCAAGTCGTCTTTGTCTCTGGGAACAAAGATATTGGATCCACCAAAAAACTGCACCTGTTCGCCGTAGGATTCCCAGTGGGGGTCAAACACAACCAATTTGTCCCCCTCGTTTACAAGGGTCCCCATGAGTTTAAAAATCGTATCCTTGGGACCGGATGTGACAACGATGTCGGCGGATTCAAAATGAAGACCCATTTCGGCCTTGTAATAGTGTGAAATGGCTTCCCGCAGTTCGGGGAGACCGGCCTGGTGGGTATAGTCGGTTTTTCCCCGATCAAGGGCGCGTTTCATGGCTTCAGCAACATTCGGGGGAATGGTAAAATCAGGTTCGCCGATATGAAATTCAAAAATCCTTTCGCCCCGGGTCTTTAGGCCGTTCACCTTTGCCAGGAGGGCAAGGGTGGGTGATTCGGCCAATCGAATGGCTCTCTTCGCAATTATTCCTTCATCCATTCTCAAACTCTTTCTTTTTTCATCAAAAAAAGCTACGATTCTCCCAAGGATAAAACATTCTCCGCTGGTCGGAAACCTATACCATGGGTCATGTTTTGTAAAGGACCGAGGCGGTGTGGTGGTTCAAAAGCGGACATGTTTCTCAGGGCATAAAAAAACCTGCCAAAGTGTGCATACCCAATAGGGAGAGGCATGGCAGGTGTGTTATTCCAAATTGTGCCTTCGGTTTTTTGTTTAAAAACAACATAAGATTGTAATGAATCAAGATAATTTTGCCAATGACACTTTAAGTTTTGGTGAGCTCAAAAAGAAATATCAAACCCTTCTTGAAGAGAATCGTTTTCTAAAAGCTGAGATTCGGGAACTGAAGAGACAACTACCGTTCCCAGACTCTCCTGAATCTGAAATAGATACCCCGCCACTGTTTGGGGAAGACCCCGCTGGTTCACTTCAAGATAGAAAGACTGCAGATGACAAAATTGTTACCAACCTTTCCCCGCCTGAAGACAAAATTGGTCTTTTCATGTCGCTTTTCAGAGGGCGGGAGGATGTCTACGCCAAAAAGTGGGAGAATAAGGCCGGCAAGAGGGGATACAGCCCCGTTTGTTTGAATGAATGGAAACCGGGTGTATGTGAAAAGCCAAGAAAAAAATGTTCTGCATGTAAAAACCAATCTTATGCAGCGTTGAACAAGAAAGCAATTGAAAGCCATTTGCGAGGGTTGATGGTTATCGGGATATACCCGCTTTGTTGCGATGAAACCTGTCATTTTCTGTCCATTGATTTCGACGATGAGGGCTGGCAGAAGGACGTTGGCGTTGTGAGGGAGGTGTGCGGGGAATTTGCTATCCCGTTTGCCGTTGAACGATCCATGTCGGGAAATGGCGCTCATGTCTGGTTCTTCTTTGATACAAATGTGCCTGCTGTAACAGCAAGAAGATTTGGTTCCGCACTACTCACTCATGCCATGGAGAAACGGCATGAGATCAGGTTTAAGTCCTATGACAGACTTTTCCCGAACCAGGATGCTATGCCCAAAGGAGGATTGGGAAATTTGATTGCAGCCCCCCTTCAGATGAAGGCCAGGAAAAAGGGGCATAGCCTTTTTGTTGATGAACAGTTTGTTCCGTATCAAGATCAATGGGAATTCCTATCACGAGTGCAAACCCTGGGATTGAAGAAAGTATCTTCTCTCATAACAAAACTTTGTTCAGGTAACGAACTGGGATATCTCAATGAAAACGATCCAAACGTGGAAAAACCCTGGAAGCGCACCCGTATCAGCTTGAAAAAACCGGATTTTCCAGAAGCCTTTGATATTGTTAAATCCGGCATGCTGTTTATCAGTAAAGACGGTTTTTCTCAAAAGGCTTTGAATGTGTTGAAACGTCTGGCAGCTTTCAAAAATCCGGAATATTACAAAGCCCAGGCCATGAGGATGCCCACTTATGGCAAATCCAGAATTATTTCCTGCTTTGATGACTCGGAGACCCATCTCGGTCTGCCCCGGGGGTGCGAAAAAGATCTGCGTGAGCTTTTCGATCGATTCAGCCTCCAGCCGCGCTGGCTTGATGAAACTCAGCACGGGAAATCTATTCGCGTGGAATTCAAAGGCAGCCTCCGAGACGAACAGCAGGCGGCTGTAGAGAGTTTGATGAATTATGATTTCGGTGTCTTGTCTGCCACGACAGCTTTTGGGAAGACCATAGTGGGGTCAAATCTCATCAGCAGAAGAAAGGTCAATACGCTCATCCTGGTACACCGGCAACAGCTACTATCCCAGTGGATTAAAAGATTGTCAGACTTTCTGATGATAGATGAACAACTCCCTGAACTGCCCAAAAAGAGAGGCCGGAAAAAGAAGCAAAGTCTCATCGGGCAGATGGGGGCAGGAAAAAACCAACTCAGTACAATTATTGATGTCGCTACCATGCAATCTTTGTACTCAGGCGGAAAGGTGAAACCCCTTGTAAGGCGCTATGGGATGGTTATCGTTGACGAGTGCCATCACGTGCCGGCTTTCAGCTTTGGACAGATCATGAAAGAAACGACGGCCAGGTTTGTCTATGGGTTAACGGCGACGCCGACGAGGCGGGATGGGCATCATCCCATTCTTGCGTATCATTGTGGTCCGGTTCGGTTTCAGGTGGACGCAAAAAAACAGGCGGAAGAAAGGCCGTTTGAGCACTACATCATTCCAAGATTCACCTCTTTTAGGCTTCCAAGCCAGAAAAGAGACAATGATCCTTCCTTTCAGGAACTATACACAGAGCTCACCGTTGACGAGATTCGTAACAATTTAATCGTTGATGATATCGTGGACTGCCATCAAAAAGGCAGGAATTCCATTGTGCTGACAGGACGGGTTGCTCATGTGGAAACCATTGCTGAAAAGTTGAAGGACAGGATTCCGGATGTGGTTGTTTTGACAGGTGGTATGGGCGTCAAAAAAACGGGCAGGCTTCTGGAAGAAGTGGCTGCAACACCCAAAGGCAAGCCCCTAACGCTGGTTGCCACAGGGAAATTTATCGGTGAAGGGTTTGATGAACCCAGGCTTGATACACTTTTTTTGGCAATGCCTATTTCCTGGAAGGGCACCTTGCAGCAGTATGTGGGAAGGTTGCATCGGTTGTGTGATAATAAAAAGGACGTTCAGGTCTATGATTATGTGGATATTCATGTGCCCATGCTGGAGAAAATGTATGGGAGAAGATTGAAAGGTTACGCGTCCATCGGTTATCAGGCGAAGGGTGAAAGCATTCCCGGGGCGCCCGCTGACATTATTTTTGACAATCATAGCTTTTTCAACGTTTACACAAATGATATCCAAAATGCGAAAAAAGAAGTTTTGATTGTCAGCCCGTTTGTAACCGAAAAACGAGTTTCCCAGATGATGCAGTATTTCGAAATGCTGCATGAAAAACAGATAATCCTTACCGTTCTTACCAGGCCTGCTGAGGATTTTAAAAGTGAGAGACAGCCGATCTTAAAGGGGATTTTCGAGAGGTTGACGGGTGCTGGAATTGAAGTGGTTTTCAAGTCATTCATTCATCAGAAATTTGCCGTCATTGACCGCAAAATTGTGTGGTACGGCAGTATCAACCTCTTGGGCTTTGGTATTTCTCAAGAGAGCATGATGCGACTGAGCAGTGGCGGAATTGCCTATGAACTAATGCAAAGTTTGAGCGTCGATAATTTTAGATCAGAAATATAGCAAATTGCGCCATTTGATTTGCATCATTTTTGATGTGATTTTGGGAAAATAATTGAAGGCAGGACTTTCTATGAACGTTTACGCAGGTCAGCGCATTTCTCATGATCAAGTGGATCTCTGGTGGGAAAATATCGACAGTCACGAGGCGAGAATTCCCGAATTGTGGCGTATTTTAAATGAAGAAGAACGGAGCCGCGCCAAGAGATTTCGCCTCGAGAAACATCAGCGTCGATTTATTTTGCGGCATGGAATGCTCAGGGAGATTTTGGGTCGTTACCTGGAGATGGCCCCCGGGGAAGTCAGGTTCCGGAACGGACCCGGCGGGAAACCGGCGGTTGCAGGTGAGGACCCCATGATCCGTTTCAATCTCTCCCATTCGGGAGGGTACGCGCTCTATGCGATCGCCCGCGGCCGGGAGGTGGGGGTTGATGTCGAGGTGATTCGACCGAAGTCGAAAGCTCCTGAATTGGTGAACCGTTTCTTTTCGGCGAAGGAAAAAGCGGCCTTCCAAAAGCTCGGTGCCGACGAACAGGTATCCGCATTTTTTGCCGGTTGGACCCGCAAGGAAGCCCATGTGAAGGCCATCGGCAAAGGGCTGCGGTTTCCGCTGGATTGTTTTGATGTGTCTCTCAAGCCCGGAGATCAAAATGCCCTGCTGGATGTGGAAGGTGCACCGGAAGAAGTGAACCGGTGGTCATTGCGGGACATTGACCTGGGTCCCGGCTTCAGCGCCGCGTTGGCGGTGGAGATAACCGGGAGATTCTCCTTTAATGATATTTCAATCCAGTTCAAGCGCTACAATCCGTAACACCATGGGATTATGTGACGTTTTTCACCCGGTAAAATGCGAATGATTAATAATTTTCAATTGCTTGACAATCAGTTTGTGCTAGCATAATGTAAAATCATATTGCATTCACATAGTGACATGGGGGACAAATGAAATCTATATCCATAAGAGGGGTGGACGACCAACTCGCTTCATTGCTCAAAGCGGAAGCGAAAGCAGCTCGGAAGAGTGTGAATCAGTTTGTTCTGGAGCTCCTTAAAAGACAAGTGGGGCTGGAAAAGAAAAGACGATATACGCATGTATATTACGATTTGGATAGCCTCTTTGGTAGGTGGTCGAAGGGTGAGTTTGATGGAATTCAGCGCAAAATCGATGCCGAAAGACGTATCGAACAAGAGATTTGGAAATGAATAGAATTTTGATCGATACCAATATCTATTCTTATGCCCTTAGAGGAGATCCTGATGTTATCGCGATCCTGCGTCAGGTTGCCCATATCGGTTTCACCGCCATCTCCATTGGCGAACTACTTTCCGGTTTCAAGGCAGGTCGCAGGGAAGATGAAAACCGACAAGAGCTTGTCACGTTCCTGGATTCACCCCGTGTGAACGTTTATTCAGTAAACGAAGCGACTGCGGAGTATTACAGCCATATCCTGAACCGATTGAAGAAGAAGGGAACCCCCATTCCCACCAACGACATCTGGATTGCAGCGGTTGCATTTGAGCACGGCCTGCCGCTCTACACCATGGATCAACATTTTTCCCATGTTGAAGGGTTACTGCTTAAATAGGCCGTATTTCACGATGGTGTAAACAGCCTTAAAACCGTCTTTCCAGCCGATTTTCTTTCCTTCTTCGTAAGATCTGCCATAGTAGGAAATGCCCACTTCGTAAATGCGGCATTTTTTTCTAGCGATTTTGGCGGTCAATTCCGGTTCAATGCCGAAACGGTTTTGCTCCAGGGCAATTCCCTTGATGATCTCAGTTTTGAAAACCTTGTAGCAGGTTTCCATATCGGTGAGGTTCAGGTTGGTAAACATGTTGGAAAAGAGTGTGAGCATTCGATTGCCTACATAATGCCAAAACAAATGAACCCTGTGGGGGCCCTCACCCATGAAGCGAGAGCCGAAAACCACATCGGCCTTTCCTTGCAGAATGGGTTCCAGCAGCTTGGGGTACTCCATGGGATCATATTCCAGGTCGGCATCCTGAATAATCACGATGTCCCCGGTGACATGATGAAGCCCGGATCTGATGGCGGCACCTTTGCCCATGTTTCCGGTGTGATAAACGGTCTTGTTGACCTTTTTTTCAAGGCTAGCTCGAATCAATTCCGCTGTGCCGTCACTGGAGGCATCGTCCACCAGGATAATTTCCTTATCTTGAACCGGAGATTCAATCACTCGCTGAAGTAGTGACGGCAGGTGGGTCTTTTCATTGTAACACGGAATGATAATGGATAATTTCATGAAAAATTTTTTCCTCCCATAACAAGAATCGATTTCAAGCAACGGGTCATCAAGGCTGCAATCTATTCTTACGCATTTCAGGGGCAAAGGCAAGCCGAAGAAAGTATGCTGTTTTTTGGTCTTGACGGGTGCGTTTTGAAATTCAATAATACCCATTTAAAATTGTGAGAGATGTTGCCGTTTTTTTAAAATTTTACGGAGGCTTATTTATGACACATCAAGGAACAATGGATCCTGAAATTCTGAGTATGGTTTTGGATACCATTGATAAATTAGAAAAGGAAAAACTGTCCGTCGAAACAAAACTGGAAATGGATCGCCTGGGGGATTTTCCCACTGAGCTGATCCGTTTTATGCTGGGTTCGGATATTGCGCTTCACCTCATTTTTATTCCGGAGGCGTACGGTGGTCTGGGCGCCGGGGCCACGGAAATTGCCATTGTCAGCGAACGTATGGCAAAAATGGACCTGGCGGTGGCCACATCTTTTCTGGCCATTTGCCTGGGGATGGATCCCATTCGGGTGGGCTCGACACCGGAACAGAAGGAAAAATATATCGGTAGGATCGCCGAAGAAGGGCTTGTGGTTGCTTACGGCGTCACGGAGCCGGAGGCGGGGAGCAATGTTCAGTCGCTCAAGACCAAGGCGGAACGGGTTCTGGATGAAAATGGCCGGATCAAAGGGTACCGGATTAACGGCCAGAAACAATTCATCACCAACGGCGGTGTGGCGCAGCTCTACACCATTTTAGCTGACGCGCCGGATGGTCCGTCTTTCTTCATCGTTCCGGGCGGTACAGAGGGCCTGATTCCCGGTAAACATGAAGACAAACATGGGATTCGTGCTTCCGATACGTGCCCTCTGAGCCTGGAAGACCTTTATGTTCCCGTGGAGGACCTGGTTGGTGGTGTGGAAGGGCAAGGACTCAAACAGGCCAACAAAGTGTTCGGATATACCCGGCTGATGGTGGCCACTTTCGGCTTGGGAGGAGGTGTGGCCGCCCTCGAAAAGACCGTCAAGTACGCAAAGGAACGGGTTCAGTTCGGTAGCGCGCTCATTTTGAAACAGGGCTATACGCACCAGCTTCTGGTGCCCAACGCTGTCAAGCTGGAGGCGGCAAGGGCCTACATTGAAGAGGTGGCCAGACGTCTGGATACGGATGAGGAAGACCTGCAGGTGGAAGGTTCCATCGCCAAATACTTCGCCACAGAAGCGGGTGATGCCATGGCCAACGATGCCATTCAGGCCTTCGGCGGTTACGGTTATATTCGGGAATACGAAGTGGAAAAGATCAAACGGGACGTTAAGATTCTGACCATCTATGAGGGGACCAGCGAAATTCAGCGGAATATCATTTCCATGTTCAGGCTCAGATCAACGGTTCGTTCCAAGGGCGGTTTCTATGGTGAGATTGCAAAGGATATGGCCCGGCTGCCGTCTGAGACCGGCGGCCCCATGCTGGCGGATGCCATGGGGCTCATGAATGAGGTGATTCAAAGCGCCCGGAAAGAAAAGCTTACCAAGAACCAGTACGTCATGTTTCAGTTGGCGGATATGATGACATGGGCCGAGGTGGCAAGCGCCCTGTGCCGGAAGGCAGCCGAGGGTGACGACGGAAAACGAAGAACGCCCGAATTCATGAAAGCGGCTGCACGGCTTTTTGCACGTGAAGCCATCGGTAAGATTCGTGCCAATGGTCTTTTTATTGCTCAAGGGTGCGGAACCGTTCTGGATGAGATGGCAAAAAAACTGAACGCGCTTGATACGGAGCAGATTTTTTCCGGCAGCCTGGCGGACATGGACATGATTGCCAGGGAGCTGGCGGCCTAGATGAAAGTGTCTACAAAAAGGCTATACCGTAAACCGAGAAGACCTCCCCGCTCCGGCAAAAAGAACTTGACGAGGAGTGGGGAAAAATACACGCAGCCCAAAATAGATCACAGCCTTAAGACGGTTTTTGACAGAATCGGCGTTCCCGAAAAGGCCTCTTTTATCCCGGATCCCTTTCAGGTTGATGCCGTTACACTGGTCCAGAAGGATGATGTTCTGGTCAGCGCACCCACTGGATCAGGAAAAACCTGGATTGCCGTTCAGGCCATCGCATCATTTCTGGAGAAAGGTCTCAAGGTCTGGTATGCCTCTCCCCTGAAAGCCCTTTCCAACTCCATTTATCAGGAATTTTCGGAGCAGTTCGGATCTTCCCACTGCGGTATCCTGACCGGCGACAGAAAAGAAAACGCCGACGCGCCCGTTATCATCGGGACCACCGAGATCTTAAGAAACCAGCTTTACGATGCCATGCACAAAGGGGTCAGCATCGGGACGGATCTGGTGATCCTTGACGAAGCACATTATCTAAGCGATCCGGATCGCGGGGTGGTATGGGAAGAAGTGCTCATCTATCTGCCATCCCGGGTAAGGTTGTTGCTTTTATCTGCCACCATCAGCAACCCTGAGGAGGTCTGCGCCTGGTTGAAGCAGGTGCGCGGTGTTCCCAACCGGGTCGTGCTTTCACAGGAACGCCCCGTGCCCTTGAAAACGCTGTTCTTGTTTCCCGATGGACTTGTGACGGCACTTGGTTCCAAAAAAGGATTGGGCCCTGAAGTCAGGAAATTCCTGAATTCAAAGGAGGGGCGGCGCGGGCGGCGGTCTGAAAAGATTGAATATGGCAGAATCCTGGCCTGTTTGAGAAAACTGGATCTCCTGCCGGCCATTTTCTTTCTGAAATCAAGGGCTGACTGCGACCAGGCCCTCGTCACCTGTTCCGTCGTCAAAAAGCCCCCTGCAATTCAGCGACGAATGAAAGGGCTGGTTAATGCCTTTGTCAGAAAATATCCCCATCTTGAAGGACACCGTCAAATCAAGCCTCTTTTGAATTCCCAGGTAGGTTCTCATCACGGCGGTCAACTTCCCTACTGGAAGGTCCTCATTGAACAGATGATGAACAAAGGGTTGCTGGAGGCCATCTTTTCCACGTCCACCGTGGCCGCGGGCGTCAATTTCCCGGCAAGGTCGGTGGTACTGTTTCAGAGCGATCGCTATAACGGCCGCGAATTCGCCGATCTGACTCCCACGGCCCTTCATCAGATGGTGGGTCGTGCCGGAAGACGGGGTATGGACAACATCGGTTTCGCGCTGGTGGTGCCGGGGTATTACCAGAAGCCCGAGCTGATCCATGAATTGCTCTCATCCCCGGCAGACCCCATATTGAGCCAGATTCACATCAATTTTTCCATGACCCTTAATCTGCTGCTGTCCCATGCGCCCCTGGAGGTGAAAGATCTGCTGGAAAGGTCATTTGCCGCCTTTCAGGAGAAAGGGCGTGGGGGGGATGATGGGCGTTGGTTGAAGGAGCAACTGCTGCGGTTGAAAGAAACATTGCCCGAAGCGCTCTGTGATACCTCTGATCCCTATGAAGTAATTGAGTATATTCAGAAAAGCGCGGGATCGAAAACCGCTGTGGGCAAATCTCCCAAATCCATGGAATATGGTCGGCGGGTGGCGGCCAGTCTCCCTTATCTGACACCCGGAAGGCTGTTCCTCCACAAAAACGGCAAAATGTATGTGGTGTTCAAAGCTTATATGGATCAGGAGCGGCTCATTTGCGCTGCCCACAATATCCGCAAGAAAGAGACCGATCAAACGCGCCAACTGACATTAAAACGGGTGGATCTGGCCCAGATTGAAACCATCTATGAACCTTTGGTTGGGTTCCCTGACGATTACTCGCGGGATCGGCTGGATCGGCTTTTTGAAGGGGTATCCAAGGCAGATTTAAAGGGGATCGAAATCGATGACCTTGCGGATGAAACGGACAAAAGGGAAGTAGACCCCCATGAAGAATCCAAAAAAACGCCCTGTGAAGATTGTGGTCATGTTGACCTGTGCCACGGCAAGGTGAACCGTCATTTCAACCGTCTCCTGCTTGAATTTCGAAATTCCAGGGACCGCATGGAAGCATCGGAGGGCGGACTCTGGTTGAGTTTCAAACAGCATCTCCGTTTTCTGAAAGAAACCGGGTTTGTGGATGTTGATGATCGGTTGACCGACGATGGCCTGTGGGCCTCCAACTTGAGGGTGGATCAACCGCTTTTGATTGCCGAATCCATACGTCAGGGAGCCTTTGAAGGAGTTTCACCGTCGGTGTTTGCAAGCGGTATGGCACCCTTTGTGTGGGATAGAACGCAGGATGTGGATTTGAGTGCTGCGGGTGGCACGGATCTAGCGCCGGTTGAAAAGCTCTTTCACAGGATGCTGACACATCTTCGGGAATTCATAGCCCTCAAAGAGGCCCGCGGATTTCCCACACCTGCCATCTCTTTCTGGCCCTCCGCCATTCTTTTCATGTGGGCCGAAGGTGCCGATTGGGAAACACTTTCTAAAATGGTTTCCGTGGGCGAGGGGGATCTGGCGTCCCTGATTATGAGGACGGCCGATCACTTAAGGCAGGTGGCGGCATTAAAGGAAACCCATCCAAAACTGGCTGATACCGCCGCAGAGAGTATCGCACTGATCCTTCGTGAGCCGGTTTATCTTTTCTGATGAGTGACATCAACAGGACAAAAAACGATCGCTCAAGCCTCGTCTGGATGATCAGTTTTCTGTTACTGATGGGTTTTTTTTACTGGCTGGACCAGAATCGGATTTTTCAGGAAGCGGTGGTGGCCGGGCTTTCCCGTTGGACGGCCAGGGGAACGGTTTTCATCCTCAGTTTACTGGGGCTGGATGTGAATCTTTCGGGTACGACGGTGACGGGGCCCGCCCTGCGGCTCGAAATCGCCAACAGCTGTAGCGGCAGTTTTGTCTTCCTCATGTATGCCGCGGCCGTCATTCCTTTCCCGGTTCCTTGGAAGTCACGCCTTAAAGGCCTTTTGATGGGGCTTTTGACGCTGCTTGCGGTCAATCTGCTCCGAACCTCCCTCATTGTACTGGCGGTCAGCCGCTTTCCGGGGTCTCTCTGGACGTTTCACATCGTCGTTGGTCAGGCATTGGTGATTGTGGCCATGATGGGCGTGTTTCTGTGGTGGGTAAAAAACACCCATGGGGAAACAGCCCCTTCTTTTTTCAAGAACAGCCGGGCCATTTTCCGTTTCCTCCTGTTGTTTGGTTTCGGGTATGTGGCGGGTTACGGCCTTTACCAGGTCTTTCTGGAAAGCCCTTTGGGCCTTTTTGTCAATCACCATATACAGAGCCACTTGGAATGGTTTTTAACCGTTATCCGTACCCATGTCCTGAGCCGCCAGCACTCCTCCTTTTCCCCTGTCAACGTAAGATTGGTGGAAGGATGCCTGTCAAGTCCCGTTGTGGTGCTGTTTGCCGCCGTGGTATTTGCCTGGCCCGCCAGATGGTGGAAGCGACTTCTGGTGATCTTTCTGGGATTCATTCCTTTTTTCTATGGCTACCATCTTGTCCGTGCGGTCCTGCTGAGTTTGACCCTGGGTTTTCAAACAAAAGAAGTCAACCTGGTCTACAATTTTTACGGACAGGCCTTTCTGGTTCTATTTCTTCTGGGGTTCTTGGGCTATTACAGATGTGCCGTTCAAAGAGAAATGTCCTGCGGGAAATACCTGCGGCAGGTTTTCATTTCATGCCTTATTGCACTGCCCGTGGCCTTTGGCATGGGATGGTTGTCCAGTCACGGGCTCACACCCTGGCTGGTCAAGATAGTATCGGACAGGGCGGTTTTGGCCTATAATCCGGAACAGGCGGTCAGCACCATGCCTGGGGTTTGGACTTTCATCTGGTTGGTTTTGGTGGGGAGTACGCCGCATCTTGCGATTAAACGGAAAATGGTCTTTGGCTTTTCAGGTGTTTTGGCGGCCTTTATCCTTTATGCCACAATTGTAATCCTTTTTGAGATTTTCCACTTGGCTCCCCACAAAGGTCTTTTGAAGCTGTTTGTGACAATCTTGCCCGCGGCGGTCTATGGGGCTGCTGCCTGCTTTTGTCAAAGGAACGTCGATGATCCGGGAGGAAAGAAAGCCTAAAATATAACCGAGATCGCAATATGTAAGGCTTATCAAAAGGTTTTTTACCCGCTAAGACTCTTGATTTCAGTTGAGGTATCACAGTAAATGAAATCATTCCCGTTCTTCCATACTTGAAAAACCAAACAGGTTTCAATACCGGTTTTTGCCAATGGCGGTAGAATTATCTTCATCTGATCATACACCCTAATATGTTCCAAAATGGGGTGTGGACCTTATTGCCATAAATTAACAGCGGTCTTATCGTATTTGGGCCCTGGAAGACGTGCCGGCCCATTCAATGGCGCAGAAAAAGGTCATGTTTTATTTCTATATTTGTAAAAAGGAGGATGACATGTTCAAAAATTCGCGTACCTTCGGGTTTATCATTTTAATGATTGCCGTGGTGTTTTTTGCCGGTAATTCCTTTGCTGAAAATCTAAGCTTTCAGACGTCAGGCGAGGTCAAGCAGGAGATCAAGTTTTTAACCGATTCTCTGACCTATACGGACCACTATCCGGCGGAAACCCTTAACGAGAATGACATTAAATCAGCTACCTGGGGTAAGACCCTGTTTGTGAACTTTTACGCCGATGCCGCCAAATACTTTGGTGGTTACGTGTGCGGCCTTGCCGGGAACGATTGCAACATAGAACTCTATCAGGGCATGGTCTATGGCACATGGTTTCAACAGCCTAACAGGAGCCTTAATAAAGATGGTGCCGACCTGGCCCTTGAGAGGGTAAACACAGTGGCCGGCTCTAACGTTTATGACGTATCGACGATTCAGATAGCCCTTGCACTGGCCGCAAAAAACGGCAATGTGGAAGACATGGGCAAGGTTTACGAGTTGATCGAAAACGTCAATCTCCACCTTAAGGACACGCGTATGCACGCCGTGGATACCGCTAAGGCCATTCAGGACAATAACGGCCTATGGCACTACGGGTATACAACGTACATATCCGACCCTGAGAACTCTTTTGTTTGGAGGATGCCGGCAAGGTACTTCCTGAATACCGACCCTCTGTGGGAATCCGCCGATTACAAACACTACATCACCAACAGGCCGGGCGACCCGGATGTGGACGGAGCAATAGCGGACGACGCTTTGGGTAAGATTTCCTGGGCCGACTGGAAACCGATCGCCGGTGAAAACGGCTGGGCATTGCTTGTTGGCCCACTTCAGGCGGATTGGTTAAGGTATGGTGGTTCACAGGGTTACATCCCCTTTAACAACACCTCCATGCAAAACGCCATTAACAGCGTAACCGCCTTTTCCTATATGCAAAGCGGTGTCGGCGCCATATATTACACGCCGGGGGGGTCTTTTGGAAATGGAGACAAGCTGGTGCCGAAAGGTGAGATTTCCATAGAGAACAACTTTTCTATCCTCGGTGGCTTACGGATACTCCAGTACGTGCTGCAAAAGTCCCAGGCCAACGACGCAAGTCTTTCGTCAAACCAAAAGCAGACCATTACCGATACCCTGGCCAAGATTGACACGCTGCTAAACGGCGGGACTACCGAAGCAGGCTACACCACAAACGGCCTCCTCTCCTTCTTCTATAACGGCGCCTTTAACAAAACGACGGGTATCTTCAACCAGGGTGGTAAATCCGTTGACCCCAGGAAGACCAACAATTACGAACCCAACCAGGCCGGTGAGGCCCTTGCCGTTGACGTTGACACCTGGGGCGTTACGGCCCTTGGTGCGGCCACGGTTGATTCATGGTGGGGCGCCGGTACGGGATACAAGATCTGGAAAAACGTAAAACCCTGGGGCGGTTACTATGGCCCTGACGGCAATGCGGTTACAGATCCCATATGGGGTGTGGGCTATTCCGACGTGGACAAAAACTCCGTCATGAGTGCCGAATGGACGGCTGGGGCCATTAACATGGTCCATATGCTCGTTGAGTACTATACTGCTAATCCGGATGGTATCACGGCTGCTCAACTGAAGGAGCTAAAGGACGACAGGGACAGCATGCTCAAAAACCTTGTGAATATGCGTAACGACAGGTACCCTTCCGCCAATTATACAGACGCACCGAAACCCGAATATCTCACCACGGTACCGGACGGACAGTTGGCTTTTCTCTATTGCTCGAAGCGCTACTTTATACCCTTTGGATGGTTTGGAAATCCCCTTCCAAGTGCCGCATCGACCACCTGGCCCGTGATGCTTCACTATACCTTTAATCCCTTTCAACCGGAAGGCAGTTTCACGCCCGACGCCTTACCCACGCCTGCTGAAAAAGACATATCCTCTAACACGAATGACGATGACCCTTCAGGCGGCGTTCTTGACCACGACACCGACATCACCATGAAAAACCAAGTGATGGACGCCAAGATTCAAACTGCATACAGCACGAAGACAAACCCCGGTAGCGGTGATTGGATCAGCGTTGGGCCGCAAATTGAGAAAAATGGTTCGGAGGCGGTAACCCTTCCCAAGGGGGCGGCCATCATAGGCGTCTCCTATACCAAGGATGGGTCTAACTGGTACGGTGCCTGCAGACTGACGACCTCGGTCATAAACGACGGTACGGAAGTCACTGCCATATGGACCCCGGACCCCGGCGACGGTGATTGTGAGTATTCGGCAAAAAGCAACGACGGGCCTTTTACCCAGGATACAACCGTTGACGTGCAAAATACGGTGGATGGGGCCACAATCGTTGCATCTTACAGTACCGAGTCAAACCCGGATAATTTTATCCCGGTTGGTTCGGAAATTCAAGAGAACGACACGGAGAGCGTTACCTTCCCTGCAGGTACGGCTATCATAGGCATCGCTTACACAAAGGACGGAGGGGCTAACTATTACGGCGCATGCCGCTTTCCAGACCCATCACGACTTGGCGATGGCGATACCCTTATCGCCAAATGGACCAACAACGAGGGCAGCGGTGAGTGCGGGTTCAATTCAGCGCAGGTTTCAATGGATGCCAAATACCAGGACGAAAGCGAGCATTTCGGGGTTACGCCAGGCTTGAGGGAGCAGGTCTTTGACTGGCTTGCCGAATGGTATCATTCATACCTCGACAGCGGTGTAGACTATCCCGACTGTGCCTATACGAAGGATTGGTTCTACTGTTACTACGGCGGGTCGGATGGCTATCTTGGCGTAAACCTAAACAACGGCAAGCTGGATTACTACAGCGACGAAACAGGGCTCTTCGAGGTATCAACCATGGAAGATGCATACAACGCAATGATTAATAATTGCAAGGGTGTTTATTGCCCGTGATTCCTTTGCAAAAAATCCAGGGTTTCCGTCGTCAGGCGGGGTCTAGCGGGAGATCCAGTTTTTAACCGATTCGCTGACCTGTACGGACCACCATTCGGCGGAAACCCTTAATGAGCATGACATTAAATCAGCTACCTGGGGTAAGACCCTGAAGGTTCCCCGGTACATCGAGTTCCGCGACATGCTTCCCAAGAGCAAGGTGGGTAAACTCCTGAGACGTGAAGCTGTAGAAGTTCATAAATGAGAGCCACTGGTTGTCTACCGTACGCCGGTCGAGAAGGCCATGGGGATTTAAATTCCCCGACCGATTCCAATGGCATCCGACATCACGGTTTTTCTGTTTGCGTTTTCATCTTCCGGTTACGCTCATACCACATCTGCAGCATTTCCACGCATACGGCGAATCCCATGGGCAGATAGATATACGCTTTGGGGACATGCTTATGAAGCCCTTCCATGAAAATGGTAATGCCGATGGTGATCAGAAAGGACAGGGCCAGGATTTTAAGGGCGGGATGGCCCATGATGAAGTTGCCGATGGGACCGGAAAAGGCAAGAATGGCGATAAAAGAGACGACCACGGCAGCGATGATAATCCAGACTTCGCCGGTGAGCCCGATAGCGGTGATGACGGAGTCGATGGAAAAAACAATGTCAAGCAGAACGATTTGTGCGATCACTGAAAGAAAACTCTTTTGAAGGTGGCCGCTTTCTTCCGGATGTTCATCCTTCAGGCTGATGGTGTGATGAATTTCGTGAACCGCCTTCCACAGGAGGAACAATCCACCGGCAATCAGGATCATGTCCCGGGTTGAAAAGTGACCTATGACGGGACCGGTCAGACTGGACAACGTGAGCAGGAGAAAGAGCATCCCGATGCGGGCTACCAGTGCAAGACCCAGGCCTGTTAATCTGGCCCTGGCTCTGCGGGTTGCCGGAAGGCGTGCCACAAAAATACTGATAACCAGGATATTGTCAACACCCAGGACCAGTTCCAGGCCGATCAGTAATAATAGTGTTGCAAACGCGTCAGCCACAGGAACACCTGATGGGGATTGTATTGACGCATGAAGTCATAGATTACAGGATGTGCGTCCCCATGGGGGTGTATGGGAACGCACATAGCGTTCAATGGGAGTCAGGGTTAGTCCCGCTTTTCATCAAAAACCGGCAGGCTTTCCACCTGATCTTTGGTGAGTTTCAAGTAGATATCGCCATCCTCTTCGTAATGGTCGATTTCCGTTACGGGAATCGCAATGTCTTTCTTGCCCCAAAGGTGACCTTCCACCATGACGAGGTGGGTAATCAGACCGCTTTTTCCCTGCACCAGAAATTCGTCCACCCGGCCCACATGGCCATCGGTGGCATAGACTTTGGCACCTTTTTGCACTGCGACCCGACCTTCCGGTATGGCTTCGTGCTCCACAAAAACGGCGGCAGGCGTACCCGCATACCATCCCTCCTGATCGGCCATGTACAACAATATATTACTGGGAATATACTCTTCCTGAATGAAACTCTTCATTTTATCGAATGTCTTCTTGTCAATGGAGAGCTGAACGGTTTCGTGGTCGGCGTCTTTTACATACCTTTCCGGGACCAGTCGTTGGCTGTTTCCAAGGTCATTTTCCCTGACCACCAGATGGGTGATTCTCTCTATTTTGGGATTGATGATAATATATTCGAGACGGCCGATTCGGCCGTCCGTGCATTCGACGTGTGCTTTCGGGTGAAAATCCAAGGAGTACCTCCATTAATGTATTTGTTGAATTGCCATAGTGTCTGTTTTTGTAATCAGTTCCCCAATTGATCCGAATCTGTTTTCTATTGATTCGGAACATGGTTTTCAATATAGGTAACGATTTCCGTGGTGGTGGTTCCCGGTCCGAAGACTTCGGCAATGCCGACCTCTTTGAGGGCGGGGATATCCTCATCGGGGATGATACCGCCACCCAGGACCAACATGTCGCTGATCCCCTTTTCCTTTAACAACTCCATTACCTTTGGAAAAAGATAATCGTGGGCACCTGAGAGGATGCTCATGGCGATCACGTCCACATCCTCCTGAACGGCGGATTCCACGATCTGAGTGGGTGTTTGCCTTAACCCTGTGTAAACCACCTCCATGCCTGCATCCATTAGCGCCGATGCCACCACCTTGACGCCCCGGTCATGACCGTCGAGCCCCGGCTTTGCCGCCAGGACCCTTATTTTCTTGACTTTAGTTGCTTTCATCTTCTGCTCCTAATGGCTAATAACATCATTTGCCTTTTCATGCTTAATCGACGCACCCAGTGACACCGTTATTAAATTCCGCCGTCCGTATTCCGCATTGTGCATTTGACACTATCCCAGTGTGTTAATGGCCTGGTATTCACCGAATACGCCGCGCAGAACGTCGCAGATTTCTCCCAGCGTGGCATACCCTCTTACGGCTTCCATGATCAGGGGCATAAGATTATCGTCTCCACGGGCGCCTTTTTCCAGCCCTGCCAGAGCGGTTTTCACATGTTCATTGTCTCTTTCCGCTTTCAGTTTTTGGAGATGTTCCACCTGACGGGTGCGAACCGCCGGGTCTACCCGCAACAGATTCCTGGGTTTTTCCTCTTCCATTTTAAAACGGTTGAGTCCCACAACGATACGTTCTTCCTTTTCAATTTCCCGCTGATAAGTATAGGCACTGTCCTGAATTTCCCGCTGCACGTATCCCTGTTCAATGGCGGCGGGCGCCCCTCCCATTTCATCGATTTTCCGGATGTATTCGTACGCCCGGTCGTAGATTTCCCGCGTCAGGTTTTCAACGTAATAGGACCCGGCCAAAGGGTCCACCGTGTCGGTGATGCCGGTTTCGTAGGCGATCATCTGCTGGGTTTTGAGAGCGATCTGGACGGACTCTTCCGAAGGAAGACTCAATGCCTCATCCATGGAGTTGGTGTGCAGTGACTGGGTTCCGCCCAGGACGGCGGAAAGGGCCTGGTAGGCCACGCGAACGATGTTGTTCTTGGGCTGCTGGGCGGTGAGGGTGCACCCGGCCGTCTGGGTATGGAACCGGATCATCATGCTTTTGGGGTTTTTGGCACCGAACCGCTCTTTCATGATGTGGGCCCACAGCTTTCGGGCAGCCCGGTATTTGGCCACCTCCTCCAGAAAGTCCAAATGTGCGTTGAAAAAGAAAGAGAGCCGGGGACCGAATTTATCCACATCAAGCCCCGCTTTGACGGCGGCGTCCACATAGGCGATGCCGTTGGCCAGGGTGAAGGCGATTTCCTGAACGGCCGTGGATCCGGCTTCCCGAATGTGATAACCGCTGATGCTGATGGTATTCCACTGCGGTACCGCTTCCGCACAATAGGAGAAGATGTCCGTGATGATGCGCATGGAAGGCTTGGGGGGATAAATGTAAGTGCCGCGGGATGAGTATTCCTTCAGGATATCGTTCTGTATGGTGCCTCTCAAGTTCTTGGGGGAAGCACCCTGTTTTTCAGCCACCACAATGTACATGGCCAGCAATATGCCGGCGGGCGCATTGATGGTCATGGAGGTGCTCACCTTTTCAAGGGGAATGCCCTTAAAAAGGATTTCCATGTCCGCCAGGGAGTCGATGGCCACGCCGACTTTTCCCACTTCACCGAGAGACATTTCATGGTCCGAATCGTAGCCGATTTGGGTGGGCAGATCAAAGGCCACGGAGAGACCTGTCTGCCCCTGGTCCAGCAAAAAACGGTAGCGCTTGTTGGACTCCTCGGCGGAGGCAAACCCCGCATATTGCCGCATGGTCCAGAACCGGCCCCGGTACATGGTGGGTTGCACGCCCCGCGTATAAGGATATTCTCCGGGAAATCCCTGGCCCTCAAGGTAATCCTGCCCGGCATCGTCCAGAGGCGTATAGAGCCTTTTGATGGGAATCCCTGAGGTGTTGATAAATTCGGGTTTTCTCTCCGGCCGTTTGCTGAGTTTCTGATCCACTGCCTCAGACCATTTGTTTACTGCGTCGGCCAGCGCTTCATGGTTTCTTTCGTCTGACATGGGCGAATCTCCCTGATTGGTCCCGGATAACCCGGGCACATTTTTCAAGCGCTTTTCATAACATCCAGCGCGGTCTGTCCCAGATAGGAGAGGTTGGGAGAGACGGCAATACCGGCCTGTTTAAGCGCTTTGATTTTGTCTTCGGCTTTTCCCTGTCCGCCGCTGATGATGGCGCCGGCATGACCCATCCGTTTTCCGGGAGGCGCGGTCTGCCCCGCGATAAAAGCGACCACCGGTTTGCTGAAGGATGCCTTGATATACTCGGCAGCCTCTTCTTCGGCGGTGCCGCCGATCTCTCCGATCAGCACCACCCCTTCCGTGTCGGGGTCTTTCTCGAATCGTTGGAGATGGTCTATAAAAGTGGTGCCGATGATGGGGTCCCCTCCAATGCCGATACAGGTGGACTGTCCCATGCCGACCTGGGTCAGTTGATAGACCACCTCGTAGGTCAGCGTACCGCTTCGGGATATGACCGCCATATGCCCTGGTTTGTGAATATTACCCGGCATGATCCCCACCTTGGTCTTGCCGGGGCTGATGATGCCCGGGCAGTTGGGGCCGATCAATACGGTATCGCGTCCACTCAGACAACGGCTCACTTTGACCATGTCCAGGGTGGGGATTCCTTCCGTAATACAGACAATCACCTTGATGCCGGCAGAGATGGATTCCAAAACGGCATCCGCTGCAAAGGGGGGCGGCACAAAGACGACGGATACGTCTGCTTTTTCTCTTTCAACCACCTCCCGAACCGTATTGAAAACCGGCACCCCTTCAACCGCCTGCCCACCTTTTCCGGGGGAGACGCCGCCCACAACCTTTGTGCCGTAGGCGAGCATTTGTTTGGTGTGAAAGGTTCCTTCCTTTCCGGTCATGCCCTGAACCACAATTCTGCTGTTTTCATCAACCAGTATGCTCATAATCAGTTTTTCCCCTTCACCTGTCCGGCCACATGTTTCGCTGCTTCTGCCAGATCTCTTGCCAGCAGGAATGTCAAGTCGGATTCCTCCAGGATTTTTCGGCCTTCTTCAACATTGGTCCCTTCGAGTCTGACGATCAGCGGGACGTCAACCTGGCTTTTTTCGGCGGCTGCCACCACGCCTCTTGCCAGAACATCGCATCTTAAAATGCCACCGAAGATGTTTACCAATATGGCTTTGACCCGCGGATCCTTCAGAATAATTTCAAACCCGTTGGAAATCATTTCCTCATTGGCGCCGCCCCCCACATCCAGAAAATTGGCCGGTTCCGCGCCGGCGGCCTTGATCAGATCCATGGTGGCCATGGCAAGACCCGCTCCGTTGACCATGGCCCCGATGTTGCCGTCCAAGCGGATATAGTTGAGATTGTGCGCTTTTGCCTTCAGCTCCAAAGGATCTTCTTCGCCGGGGTCATCCAGGGCCAGCATATCTTTCTGTCTGAAGAGGGCGTTGTCATCCAGATTGATCTTGGCATCCACCGCCAGAACCTGGTCGTCGGCCGTGATGACAAGCGGGTTGATTTCAAGCAGGGAACAGTCGAGGGTCGTGAACACCTTGTAGATCTTTCCCATCAGGGACATCAGTTGTTTGATGACCGCGGGGGCCGGTATGGGATCGAGCCGGTAGATCAGGTTTCGGGACTGGTAGGGGAGCCATCCGGTGGCCGGATCCACAGCCTCCTTCCAGATGAGCTCCGGTGTTTCCTTAGCCACCTCCTCGATTTCCATACCGCCGGCCTGGCTGAAAATCATGGTTGGTTTGCCCAGTTTGCGGTCAATGACCATACCCAGGTAAAGCTCTCTGGCAATTTTCGCCCCCTGTTCCACCAGGACCTTGCGGACCTTGACCCCTTCGGGTCCCGTCTGCGGAGTTACAAGTGATGTCTTAAGCAACGATTCCGTGACGGACACCACGTCTTTTAAGTCATGCACCACCTTAACGCCCCCTCCTTTACCGCGACCGCCCGCATGGACCTGGGCTTTGACCACCCATGGAGGTCCGGTGATCTTTCCGCCAGCCTTCTCGGCTTCTTCCGGGGAAGTGACCAACTGACCGTCCGGAACCGGAATACCGTTTTGTCTGAAAATCTCTTTTGCCTGATATTCGTGAATTTTCATTGCTAACCTTCTGTTTAGGGTTTACGAATTTGCAGGGATGTTTTTGTCTTAAAAATTGATATCCGACACTACAATGGGCAATTCCCATGTCGCCGTGAGGGAATGCTTTGCTTTTTGTCTTTCAGCATCACCAGCGCTTTGATCAAGCGGGGCCGGGTATTCTCCGGAAAAATGATTTGATCGATATATCCCAATTCGGCTGCCTTGAAAGGACTGGCGAAGTTGTTGCGATAATTTTCCACCAGTTCTTTGCGTCTGGTTTCGGGATCTTCAGCTTCAGCAAGCTCTTTTCGGAAGATAATATTAACCGCTCCCTCGGGCCCCATGACGGCAATTTCCGCTGTGGGATAGGCATAGTTGATGTCGCCGCCATGGTGCTTGCTGCTCATGACGTCATAGGCGCCCCCGTAGGCTTTTCGGGTGACCACCGTGATTTTGGGCACCGTGGCTTCGCAGTAGGCGTAAATGATTTTGGCGCCGTGCTTGATGATGCCGCCATGTTCCTGGCCGACGCCTGGCAAAAATCCCGGGACGTCCACAAAGGTAATCAGGGGAACATTAAAGGAATCGCAGGTTCTCACAAACCGTGCGCATTTCATGGAAGCGTTGATATCGAGACACCCCGCCAGAAACTTGGGCTGGTTGGCAACGATGCCTACGGGCATGCCGTTTAAACGGCCAAAACCAACAACCATGTTCTGTGCGTAGTGGCGTTGCACTTCCATGAACTGGTTATGGTCCAGAACCGAGTTGATGATATCTCTGATATCGTAGGGTATTCTGGGGTTGGTGGGGACCACGCTGTTCAGCGCCGGATCCGTTCTCAAAGGGTCATCGGTGCAGGGGATGGCGGGCGGCATTTCCCGATAATTCTGAGGCAGGAAGGCCAGTATCTCTTTGACCCGGTCCAGTGCCGCCTGGTCGGATTCCTCAGCAAAATGGGCCACACCGCTTTTGCTATTGTGGGCCATGGCGCCTCCCAGCGCCTCGGCGCTCACCTCCTCGCTGGTAACGGTTTTAATGACCTGGGGTCCGGTGACGAACATGTTGCTGGTTTTTTTCACCATCAGGGTAAAATCCGTGATGGCCGGTGAATAGACGGCGCCACCTGCACAGGGCCCCATGATAACGGAGATTTGAGGAATGACACCGGAGGACAACACATTCCGTCTGAAGATTTCACCGTAGCTGCCCAGGCTTACAACCCCTTCCTGGATTCGGGCGCCTCCCGAGTCATTCAACCCGATCACCGGGGCGCCGTTATCGAGGGCCAGGTCCATGATTTTACAGACCTTCTCACCGAAAGGACCGCTCAGGGATCCACCAAAAACGGTGAAGTCCTGGGAGAAGATGAAGACGGATCGTCCATCGATAGTACCGTATCCCGTGACAACCCCATCACCTGGAATCTTCTTTTTTTCCATGCCGAAATCCTGGCAGCGATGGACAACGAACTTGTCGATTTCTTCAAAGCTGTCATCGTCAAGCAGGTATTCGATGCGCTCCCTGGCGGTCATTTTTCCTTTGGCGTGCTGTTGATCGATTCGTTTCTGTCCTCCACCCAGGTCTGCTTCAAGGTTTCTTCTTTCAAGTTCACTGATTTTCGCTTCAATATCCATAATTAATCTCCTTGGCGGTGATGATGACAAAAGGGTCGGCGGCGAAGAGCATTTGCTGCGAGTACTGACCCCTTCTCTCAGAAACGGTCTTGTTTCCAGCGATGGTATTCCTGGAGGTCTTTTTCGAGAAAATAGATGCAAAAAAGGAGAATGAGAGCGTCGTCGACTTGTCCCAGAATGGGAATGAAATCGGAAAGGACATCAATGGGACTGAGGAAGTAGACAACGGCAAGGACGAAAACAACAATGGACGCGAGAGAAACATCACGATATTCCCCTTTCCAATAATCTTTTATGAGCGCGCCAAGCAGCCTGAAATCCTCAAACAATCGGCGCCATAAACCAATTTTGAGCAGATTATTTTGTAGCATCAGAAAAGACCCTGCTGAAAAATGAGACTATCATGCCAGTATTTTATGATAATTTCAATAAATTTCATTCGTCTGAGAGGCTTAGGCCAAAAATGGGTTGCTGTCCACCGGTCTTGTAGGTTAAGAAAGGTGTCGACAGTTGTCCTCTTTTGATGAGAACCTTTTGTGGGCAAACAGTCTGGTCCAATGAAAAATCCATCGGCTGGAAGAGGTTCTTTAGAAAGTGATTTCAAGAACAGGAGTGTGCAACTTTTAAGGCTTGCAATCGATTCTGCATATTATTATAATATAGTTATATTTGAAGAGAGGATTTGAAGCGAGCAGCAATTTATTAAGGCCTCATTTGATCAAGGTCTTAACGGTTATTCACGGAAGGAGATCATCAATGACTGAAAATGTAAAGGGTTCGGTACTGGTCGTGGGCGGCGGCATTTCCGGCATGCAGTCTGCTCTGGATCTGGCCAATTCGGGCTATTATGTCTATCTGCTTGAAAAGAGCCCGTCCATCGGGGGTGTCATGGCTCAGTTGGACAAAACCTTTCCCACCAATGATTGCGCCATGTGAATCATCTCTCCAAAACTGGTCGAGGTCGGCCGGCACTTGAACATTGAACTGATCACCTATGCAGACCTGGAATCGGTGGAAGGCTCTGCGGGCAATTTTAAAGTAAAAATCAAAAAGCGCGCCAGAAGTATTGACATGAGCCGTTGCACCGGGTGTGGCAGCTGTGTGGAAAACTGTCCGGTCACCCATCAGGGATTCCGGGCCCAACAGGCGTGACCGTTTAAAAACCAGGTCAAATGACTGACGAAAAGCGAACAACAAACCGCGGTTTGCGGCCTTCATGGAGCGTTTTTAAAAAATGAATAGAACCCATAAAACCGAAAATAATACTGCTCCGGCCATCGATTATCTGGCGCTGGACCAAATGATGGAAGAAAAGTTCAACAACGACAAAGAAAATCTGATCATGATTCTTCAGGCCGTTCAGTCGCAGTTCAATTACCTGCCGCGGCCTGTTCTGGCCTATCTTTCCGAGAAAATCGGGATCCCCTTAAGCCGCATTTACGGGGTGGCTACCTTTTACAGTACCTTCAGCTTGGAACCTCGCGGGGAAAACATTATCAGCATCTGCCTGGGCACCGCCTGCCATGTGAGGGGGGCCGGGAAGGTGCTGGAACGGATTGAAGACACCCTCAATGTAACAAACGGCAAGACCACTGACGACGGGCGCTTCACTCTGGAATCGGTGCGCTGCATCGGCTGTTGCAGCCTGGGGCCGGTGGTGAAAATTAATGAGGATGTGTACGGACGGATCGGATCAGAGGATCTGACGGAGATTCTGGATCATTACGGGGAATCCCATGCGGAACAGGGCGATTGACATGAAGATTGCGCGAATAACTGATATCGAAGAGACAGGCCGTAAACAGCAAAATACCCTTTATGTGCCGGAGATGCTGACCGTCAACACGGGGATGGCTTCTTGCGGTATTGCTGCAGGCGCCGACAAGACCTTTAAGCGCGCCGTTAAAGAATTCGGCGAGGAGGGGCATATTCAAATTCGCAGCACCGGTTGCTTAGGTTTTTGTGAGATGGAGCCCCTGGTGGAAATCTACCGGAAAGATGGCCCAAGGGTCGTCTACAAAAAGGCCACTGAGGACAAAATAGCGGATATTATCAAAGGCTACAGGGAGAATGTTTTTGACAAGAAACTGGTTCTTGGGCAGATGCGGGATCCGCGGTCCCTGCTGGATCAGGACTTTCCAAATCCCCTTGAAAATGTTGAACCGGCGTCCGGTGTCCCGTTTCTTGAAGATATTCCTTTTTACGACCGGCAGGTCAAGATCGCCCTTCGCAACTGCGGCTACCTCGATCCTGAAAAAATCGAAGAGTACATGGCAAGGGGCGGCTATAAAGCATTTTTTTCCGCCCTCAAACGGAACGCGCCTCTGGAAATCATTGCCGCCATCAAGGATTCGGGTCTCCGAGGCCGTGGCGGCGGCGGGTTTCCCACGGGGGTTAAATGGGAGAGCTGTGCGGCCCACGATGGTGAACGTTATATCATCTGTAATGCCGATGAAGGGGACCCGGGTGCCTACATGGACCGGAGTATTCTGGAAGGGGACCCCCATACCATTATTGAGGGGATGCTCATTGCGGGGCTGGCCATCGGGTCTGGGAAGGGGTTTATCTATGTGCGAAACGAATACCCCCTGGCGGTGAAGCGACTGGTGACCGCCATTCGGCAGGCCACCGAGTACGGACTCCTCGGCCGGCGGATTGCCGGTTCCGATTTTTCCTTTGAAATGAAGATTTCAACCGGTGCGGGCGCCTTTGTCTGCGGCGAATCGACAGCGCTCATGGCTTCCCTGGAGGGGGAGGTGGGACGTCCCCGGGCCAAATATATTCACACCGTGGAAAAAGGGTTTCGGCAGGGGCCAAGCAACCTCAACAACGTGGAAACCTATGCCAACGTGCCGGTCATTCTGGCCAAGGGGGCCGACTGGTTCGCCGGTCTGGGAACGGATCACAGCAAGGGGACAAAGGTCTTCAGCCTGGTGGGAAAAATCAAAAACACCGGGTTGGTGGAAGTGCCCATGGGCACCAGCCTGCGCAGTATCATCTATGACATCGGTGGCGGCATCCCAGGGAAAAAAGCCTTTAAGGCCGTGCAGACCGGAGGACCTTCGGGGGGGTGTATACCGGAGGCATATCTCGATCTGGGGGTCGATTTCAGTGAATTGGCCAAGGTGGGGTCCATTATGGGGTCCGGTGGTATGATCGTCATGGATCAGGATACATGCATGGTGGATGTGGCGAGATATTTCCTGGACTTTCTCAAAGAAGAATCGTGTGGCCAGTGCAATCCCTGCCGGGAAGGGATCAAGCGGATGCTGGAGGTCCTTAACCGTATTTGTGGCGGAGAAGGAAGGGAAGGGGACATAGACCTGCTTCAGGAACTGGGCGATATGGTTCGAAAATTCTCTCTGTGCGGCCTGGGCACCTCTGCGCCCAACCCGGTGCTGACCACCATCAAATATTTCAGGGATGAGTACGAGGCCCACATTCGGGACAAGAGGTGTCCGGCCGGGGTTTGCAAACCCCTGTTTCATTACGAAATTAGCGAAGACGCCTGCACCGGTTGTACCCTTTGTGCGCGAAAATGCCCCCAGGAAGCGGTCACCGGTGAGAAGAAAAAACCCCATGTGCTGGACCAGGAAAAATGTATCAAGTGCGGCATTTGCTATGATGTCTGCAAATTCGGTGCGGTAGTCGTTGCATGAAAGAAGGATGACCCATCATGATAACATTCAAGATCAATGACAAAGAAGTTCAGGGAGAAGAAGGTCAGTATATACTCGAAGTTGCCAGAAAGACCGGCATCGACATTCCCACCCTTTGCCATCATGAGGCCCTGGAACCCGCGGGCATGTGTCGATTGTGTACGGTTGAACTCTTTGACGGGCGAAAAACCCGATTTGTCACAGCCTGCAACTACCCCATCTGGGAAGGGATGGAAGTCCTGACGGATTCCGAGTCCGTCGTTCAGGGACGAAAACTCATCGTGGAATTGCTCCTGGCCCGCTGCCCCGATGTGCCGCTACTCAAAGACCTGGCTGAAAAGTACAGTATCGAAAAACCCCGTTTTGTGCCGGAAGAAGATGACTGCATTCTCTGCGGCCTATGTGTCCGCATGTGCGAAAAGGTGGGGAACAGCGCCATCAGCCTGACGGGGCGTGGCGTGGAAATGAAGGTAGATTCTCCTTTCCAAACTCAGACCGAATTCTGTGCGGGGTGTGGTGCCTGTGACTCCGTCTGTCCCACGGGTCATATCAAACTGGAAAAGATTGCCGCGCACAAGGTTAGCATCATTCCTTCGGAATATGACATGGGGCTTAAGGGCCGAAAACCGATCTATGTTCCCTATGCCCAGGCCATTCCCAATACACCTGCCATCGACCGGGACATGTGCATGCATTTCAAGACCGGCGAATGTCAGGTTTGCAAGGAGTTCTGTGGTGTTAATGCCATAGATCACACGCAGGAGGATGAGACCATTGAACTGGAGGTGGGCTCCATTATCCTGGCGCCCGGATTTCAGCCGTTCGACCCCTCCGGCATGACACACTATGGATATGGAAGGCATCCCAATGTGATGACGGCCATGGAGTTTGAGCGTATCCTGTCGGCGTCTGGGCCCACCATGGGTCATCTCACGCGGCCCTCGGATGGTAAGGCGCCCGGAAAAATCGCCTGGATTCAGTGCGTGGGGTCCAGAGAGGAACACCGGTGTGATCACGCCTACTGCTCCTCCGTGTGCTGTATGTACGCCATTAAGGAGGCGGTCATCGCCAAGGAGCATGCGGGCAGTGATCTTGACTGCACCATCTTTTACATGGATATGCGAACGCACGGTAAGGATTTTGAGCGCTATTATGATGAGGCCAGAAACAAGCACGGGGTTCGTTTCATCAAGTCTCGCATCCCCGCCATCGATACTGTTCAGGGAAGGGATGAGCTTGAAATAACTTATGTCAATGAGGCCATGGTTCCTACCACGGAATCCTTTGATCTGGTGGTCCTCTCGGTGGGCATGGAAACCCCTGAAACGCTGAAGGACCTGGCGGAAAGACTCCGTATCGATCTCACCCCGGGGCAATTCTGCGCGAGCGATTCATTTCATCCCGTGGCCACATCCCGGGAAGGGATTTTCGTGTGCGGTGCTTTTGCAGGCCCCAAAGACATTCCCC
>JAJDOH010000211.1 GCA_022340265.1 Deltaproteobacteria bacterium
TGAGAAAGTGACCGTACAATCCGTTTTGACCTCTGGTCCTTCAGGGAATCAGGACGAAACTTATTTTTTCCCACAGCCGCAAGCGCATTTAGCAGTGTTGGGATCTCCATTACTTAATTTTTTCTAATAGCCAATTCGTTAGACCAATTTCAATAGCCATTTTTGCTAATTTGTCGGCTAGTAGTAACTCTACGTGTTTTGGGAAATCTTTAAAAAGGGAAAGCTCCTGGGTTGGGGAATGCACAATATAATAAAGTTTCCTGAAGTTTTTGTGCGAGAATTGCTCTAGATATGACTGAAATTCTGAAAGAGTAGATGATGATTTTATCTGGACTTGATATTTATCGTGAGTAATTGGGTCTTCTAGCTCCAGATCACTGAATTTCATTGCCTCACCCAACATTGAAACTCTCCTCCATCCAGAGCCTCTGAACACTAAATCCACAAACGTTTCAAAATCCTTCCAATGAAGTTGTTTAATGGCTTTCTGTAAAACTAATTCCAATGTTTCTAAGGCTGAATTCATTGATTTATAAATTTCACTTGGCCTGCTATTTATTATCCTAATCAAAGTGTCTTTATCTTTAACTTTACAAATTGTCCCCCTAAAGCCCTGGATTTTTGCAATTTGTCCAGGAATTTTGTTAATCAATAGCTGGTTTCCATCTATGTCTGCACAAGACCAGGGCGTAGATGTTTTTCGAAACTTTGATATATCATCTTCGTAAATGGTTGCTTCGCCTACTTTTGTCCACCATAGTTTAGATAAATAAAAGGTAACCCAAATATCATTTTCCTGTGATTCACAAATATTTTTTAAAGCATTTAGGTCTCTCGTAGCTGCCCCTTTATTTGGAATCTCAGATAATATTTCTTGTTCGATTTTATCCCAATTTTTTCTGTTAATATCCTTAATATTTTGTGTCTTCCAACCAATCCTAATTATGGACTCTCCTATACTAGAATCTTCCCATTCACCTTTATTCCCCAATTTGATGAAATAAGCTTCCTTGCATTGAATCACATTTTGATCATTAATGATCGTATTTAAATATTTTGGGACATCCAGGACCTCAAGGGGATCTAAGATAGATTGAATGTCAGAAAATGCTCTAAGAGAATTTGCTGCCTTTGTTAAAAGCCGCAAGGACTCAGGAGAGCTTTGGCATTTCTTTAAGTTTTCAATGCAGCAAACCATGAGTCTATGTATGGTCTTCGCCCAAATCCCATACCTTGATATTGAAGCACCACCATCGCTAATCTGGTTTATAGCAGCTCTTTCGAGCCGAGGAAAAATAAAATCAAAATCCTCAGATTCAAGATTAAGAGATCTACAGGGCATTTTTGAAACAATTTCTCTATCAGTATTGTATCTCTCGATAACTTGATTCAACATTTCCTCTTCCATCATACCTCCTCAATATGAGAACGATAATCTGAGCTAACTCTAAAATCTGTTTTCTTTCAGATCCTAATATATTTACCGTGAGCTCATAGAATCCATAGATAAGTTTTTCTGACTCAAAATAGTTTCCCGTTTTCGGGCAGATACAAGAAGGATCGGATTTTGTGCATTTTGGTATCAACCACAAAACTTTTATCAGCTATTCCCGATCCCCTCCCTGCTTTTCATCCAACTCTTTAAAAGCATCACGGACTTGGGTTTCCACTTCTTTGAGCTTCTTGTCCAGTTCTTTAATCAATCTCGCCCCAGCTTTACGTCTTCCGCCAGCTTGTCAATCGGGGTTTCAGAGTTATCAAGTCGGGTCAAAAGCTCATCCAGCTGGGAGGGCAACGAGAAATGCTCAGTCTCCGACTGTGGCTGGTAAATTTGACCCTGCTCTGACGGACGCTGCTCAAAAATTTCAGATCTTCATTTTCGCCTTATCGGTCACTATCTCTTTTCTCCGATTAAATACGCAATTCGCAATCTAAAATTGAACCACCCTGTTCCTCCCCTTTTCCTTTGCCCGATAAAGGGCCTTGTCCGCCCTTTCCAACAGGCTTTCAGGAACCGGATCTTTTGTGTCGTCGTACTGGGCCACACCGATACTGATAGTTACCCCGATGGAGGTTTCCTTCCATTTCACCGCCTGCCGCGCCACTTCCTCTCGCAGCCTTTCACAAAACGTCATCGCCCCTTCCTGACCCGTATTGGTCAAAATGAGCAAAAACTCTTCTCCCCCGTATCGGCAGGTGGTATCCGTATGACGGGCGTGTTCAATGAGCAGATCTCCCACCGCGGTCAGGACCGCGTCTCCCGCCAGGTGGCCATGGCAGTCGTTTACATTCTTGAAGTGGTCCAGGTCCAACATGCACAAAGTCAACGGGATATGATAGCGTTTCGCCCTTTCCATTTCCTTTTCCAGGGTTTCCAGGGCGTAACGACGATTGTACAAGCCGGTGAGTTTATCCGTGGTAGCCATCTCGGCCAATCTCTCACTGACCATCTTGAGTTCCTTGGTGAGGCGGCTTCTTTCAAGGGCATTTTTCACGGACAGCAGCAGGGATTCCCTTGTGACGGATTCTTTTGTAAGATAGTCTGAAATGCCCGCCTGAATAATCCGGGTTGCGGTCATTTCATCCCCATGTCCGGTAATCACCACAACCGGGATACTCAAACCCTTCTCATGCAAGACCTCCATGACTTTAAAGGCATCCCCATCGGAGACAATATAGTCCATCAGGATCAGATCGATCTCATTCTTTTCCAGGATCTCAAAGGCCTCGGTTAAGTTGCCTGCCTTCGTCAATTGGATGTCCTGTTCCTTTTCGAGGATCGCATAGATTATCGCATATTCTTTTTCGGATTCTTCCACCACAAGGAAACGGGATTTCTGATGAAAATCGATAATCCCCCTGCCTCCGGGATAAGGTTGGACCTCGTAGCGACGTATAGCTCCGATTTTACGCACGATATCAGCTATTCTTCTGCCGGAATCCACGATGTCCGTCAGGAGTCCGGAAACACTTTCCGGCATCGCATCCGTCTTCATGGACAGAAGCTCGATATTTCCAAGCAGGATGGTCAGCGGCTGATTCAATTCATGGGCTGTAGCCCCCGTCATCTGGAGCAGTACTTTTAGACGTTCTTCCTCGATTCGCTCCTTTTGTTGCCCGAGGATCATCTCATTGGCGTTTCTGAGGGTTTCCTCCATCCGTTTTCTCTTGGTAATATCCCTGAGAGATGCCAGATAGGACTTTTCGCCCTGCCACGCTATTTCGGCCACACACATCTCAGCGACCCACTGTTCTTTGTTCGGACCCACGAGGTCGAGTTCTGTCCTTTCTTGCAAGACTACAGGAAACCCGAATTCCATCCCGACCACCCCATTCGGCCCCCCATGGAAAAGGACCTCCGCGGCCGGATTGGCAAAGATGATTTGGCCGTCACGGTTCACGATGAGCATGGCATCAATATTTTTGGTGACCAGCTCTTTCATCTGGGCATGGGAACTATCGCGCGCCTCCCTTGCCTCACACTCTTGCGTCACATCACTGACGACCACGACGAAATTCCCGCAGTCATCAGCGGGCATGATGGAAATCTCCAGACGGCGACTTTTTGCGACCAGGTTGAAAGCCTCTACCCGCCCTGATGGTTTCCTGCCGAGATCCTCCAGGACGGCTCTCATCCGTTGTCGGTTATGCGATCCAAAAAGATCCGCCAGGGAAGAACCCAAGACCTTTTCTTCCGCCTCACCGAGGATGGAAAAGAACGCCCGGTTGGCAAAAATAACCTTTCCACCGGAAGTGATTTCCAGAATACCGTCCCTCATTCCCTGCAATATGGTTTCAAAACGCCGACTGAGTTTGAGTAGTTCCCTTGTCACCCCGCGGGGGGAAATATTTTCCATGCCGATGACGGCGCCTGCACGGCATTGCGAAGAAGTCAGGTCGGGGAAGTTAACCACATCAAGAATCTGCTGACCCATTTTCGAAAACGGGCCCTTGGCAATGAGCGCGTTCACCCCCAGCCCGGTCATGTCGATCTTCTCGTCCGCAAGGGTGGCGGAGAGGATGGCGATATACACATCTTTAAACCTGTCCATTCCCCGAATGATCCCGCAGAGTTTTTGTCCGCCGATACCCGGCATGATTAGATCAATAAAGATCACATCGGGCGTATGATCCTTGAGTATATTCAGAGCGGAAAGCCCGTCCCGGGCCGTCATCAGCTGGTATCCCTCGCCGGTGAGGAGGTCCGCCAAGAACTCCAACATGAATTCATCATCGTCAACGGCCAATATTTTTTTCTTCTCTAACATGATTTCTCTTAACGTTCAGCGCTACTATTTTTCACAGGCAGGGAGGCGAAAGACGTTCGATATTTAAAACTGAAAATTGGACCAAAAAAATCAAATCCGTGTATCTCTAATTTCAAATTTCATAGGAAATATCCGAGCAAAATGTTTTTTGACTTAGACTGATTGACGTATATCCTATCAGAATGCCCACACACAGTGTGATTACCACGAACGCCAAAATCAATTTTTGCCCGATTTTCATTTTCAGTCCCCCTGAAGCAGCTCCCGGATCTTTGTTGAATATAAATGTGATGCGTAACCGAAAAGTCAAAGGTGAAAACTGGGAAGCTCACGCGCCATTTTGTACTTCCACCCGGTTACGCCTCGCTTCCTTAGCCCGATACAGGGTCTTATCCGCGTGATCGATTGGCTTGCAGATGGAATCCTCGGCACCGGCTTTGCTCTGCGCGATGCCAACGCTGATGGTAATCCGAATAGGGCCGGTTTGCCACTGTACCCAGTTTTTTCCACCATTTGTCGCAATCTTTCACAGGCAATGCGCGCCCCTTCGAGATCGGTTTCCGGCAGGATAATGTCCAGAAAAACCATATGCTGGCGGTAAGAATTCAGCACATCCAGGGCGGAAAGTCCATCTCTTACCGTCCTTACCTCATGGCCTGCATCGGAGATAATCCTCTCCATGAACTGACGGATCACGGCATCGTCATCAATCACCAGAATCTTTTGGCGCTCATCGCTCGTGGTCTGCAATTTGGCTTCTGCTGCGTTCATCGCTTTTCGTCCAACAACTCCAACAGATCAAATGCCTTTTCCCCATCGGAAAGATCACCAATCACCCGGCGCACCGGCGTAGGTAACAACCTGATCAAGGTCGGCGTCGCGAGCACTTGTTCTTCCATGGCCTGTTGGGGTTGTTTAAGGACGTCAATAATGTCTAGAGTCCCTCTTTCTTTTAGAAACGCATCGAAAGCTGCCGCTATGCCTTCTACGGCCTGTTTTGACCTGGACGTTTTGCCCGCCACGAATAATTTCAAAAGCACTTTTTCTTCCATGGATTCCCATCACTTTCATTTGATGTAAATGTTTGGCAGCGGAAGAAGGCCTTTTCCGGCGCCTCCATTAAAGTATAAACGGCATACTCCGCGGAGCTGCTGGCTTAGGAAAGCATCGTCAATTGCCGTTTCACCGCCGATCTGAAACCTTCAATTTCCAGCGGTTTTTCCAAAAAATCCGATGCGCCCAGGCGCATCGCTTCCACGATGTTCTCTTTTTCCCCATAACCCGTGACAATAATGGCGCTGCACCCCGGATTGATCTTGTGAACTTCCGTTAATAACTCCAATCCACTCATGCCGGGCATGTTAATATCGGTTATCAGCAGGGGGAAGGGCTTTTTTCTGAAAGCTTCCAGGGCTGTGTGCGGATCTACGTACCCTTCGCAATCCAGGTCCATATTTTTAAGGAATCTCATCATGATGTCCACCAGTGCCCGTTCATCGTCCACCACCATTACCCTGTTGTATTCCTGCTGCATGACGGCTTTGCATTCGTCCACCACCCGGGAATCATAGGCACTGCCCCTTCCCCGGTTCAATTCTTCAATGACGATCTTTTTCGAAAGCGCGGGCCGGTAAGGCCTGTGGGTAATCATCGCATCTACCACATCGGCCACGGCCAGTATGCGTGCCCAGGGGTGAATTTCCGCTCCTTTGAGCCCGTGAGGATAGCCTTTTCCATCGAGACGCTCGTGGTGCTGGGACACAACCTCAGCCACGGGCCAGGGAAATGGAATGCGATGCAGGGCCTGAAAGGCTGTTTCCGGGTGCTGACGAATAATGCCGAACTCATGATCGGAAAGTTTTCCGGGCTTGCTTAAAATCCCCGAGGAGATGACCACCTTTCCCAGATCGTGAAGCATGCCGCAAACCCTGAGACCTTCTATTTCATCCACGGACATTCCCATTCTTTTTGCAATGCTAACCGCCAGTTTCGTGACCCCCCTGGCGTGTCCCGCCGTGTAAGGATCACGTCCTTCCAGCAATTCGCTGATGGCCTCGGTGGAACCTATAAAGCTGGACGTGAGCTCTTCGGTTTTTTTCCTGACCAAGCCCTCCAGGTTGTCGTTCAACTCCTGAAGCTCTGCCTGGGCCTTCCTGAGCTGTCTGTTCTGCTCCAGGGTGTTCTGATAGATGGAAAAAAAGAGGGTCAGGATTTGTTCGTGATGGGACTTCACGGAATACTTTTTCCCTTCAATGAAAAGCTCGAATTCCTTCAGCGTCTCAGACGCCCTCTCTCTGGCCGGAGCTTCCAAAATGGCCTTCACCGATGAAAGGAAAAAAGTCTCATCATAGGGCTTGATCATATAGTAGTCGGCCCCTGCGTTGATGGCCCGCACCACAACTTCCGGATTGGAGAGCGACGAAACCAGCATGATTGGAATCCCGCGAAGCAACGGTTCCTGTTTAAGTGCATCGATCATCTCGCATCCGTCCAACTCGGGCATGACGATATCGCTGATTATGAGGGACGGTTGCAGCTCACGGGCTGCCGTAATGCCTTCCCTGCCGTTGACGGCCACAACAACGGAATAGCCCTGCGCGTTCAGGATGTATTTGAACTGTGCCGCCTGTGTGGGGCTGTCTTCCACAATCATTATATCAAGTTGATCCATCATGATTTTTGCTTCTCTGTTTCGCTCTGTCAGGTGAGTTTATACTGGGCCACGATCTCATTGATTTCCTTCGCATTCCGAAATCCGAAATGCTTCAGGCTTTGCCCAACTCACTGATACCATATCGCTTCAGGGTCGTGTCGATGGCCTCCATCAGCAGAACGGGCCTGATGGGTTTGGAGACATAGGCATCCATTCCCGCGGCCAGGCATTTTTCCCGGTCGCCTTTCATGGCATGGGCCGTCATGGCGATAATGGGCACATGGGAACCCAGCCCTTCTTCCCAATGCCTGATGCGTTCGGTGGCTTCCAATCCGTCCATTTCAGGCATCTGAACA
>JAJDOH010000213.1 GCA_022340265.1 Deltaproteobacteria bacterium
GAATTCCACCACTTTTTCACCGACGATCTTTCCGGCCACGATGGTTTCAGCCAAAGAGTTCCCGCCCAGGCGGTTGAACCCGTGCATGTCCCAGCAGGCGGCTTCACCGGCGGAAAAAAGACCCTTCAGACCGTACACGGCACCGTCTTTATTGGTGCGAACACCGGCCATGGTATAATGCTGGGCCGGCCTTACGGGGATCAGTTGGGTGATGGGATCAACCCCTAAGAAGTTGTTGCAGATTTCTTCCACTTCCCGCAGTTTGGTTTTGATGTGTTTCGCTCCCAAATGCCGAATGTCCAGCCACAGATGATCGCCGTAAGGGCTCTTGACACCCAGTCCCTGGCGGATATGGTGGGTCATCCATCGGGAGACCACGTCCCGGGAGGCCAGTTCCGCTTTTTCCGGTTCGTATTTATCCATGAACCGTTCTTCGTTTACATCCAGCAGGGTACCGCCATCTCCGCGGCATCCTTCGGTCACCAGGATATTGGTGGGAACGATCCCCGTGGGGTGGAACTGAATGGCCTCGGGGTTTCCGATGGGTACCATACCGGTATCCAGCGCGATGATGGCGCCGCCGCCGTCGTTGATCACGGCATTGGTGGTTTCACGGTAGATACGGCCGTAGCCGCCGGTGGCAATCAGCGTTGCCTTGGCCAGGTACGCCCGTAATTTTCCTGTTTTGAGACATCTGGCCACCACACCGGTGCACGTTTCCCCATTATGAATGAGGCTGATGGCTTCCATGCGGTCGTGGACTTTCACTCCCAGTTCCACCACCTTGTTGTCCATGGTATAGAGCAGGGTATGGCCGGTACCGTCGGAGGTGTAGCAGGTGCGCCATTTGGCGGTGCCGCCGAAGTCCCGGGCGGTGATGAGACCCTGTTTGGCGGCCGGCTCGATTTTTTCAAACTGTTTGCCGCCTTTAAAATAGGTGGATTTTCCCGGCACCACACGGTTCCATGGAATCCCCCAAAAAGCCATTTCCCTGACGGCGACGGGGGCCGTATCGGCAAAGAGTCTTGCCACTTCCTGGTCGCAGCCCCAGTCGGACCCTTTGACGGTGTCTCCAAAATGCACATCCGGGCAGTCCCCCTCCCCCTTGAAGCAGTTGCCAAGGGCGGCCTGCATGCCTCCCTGAGCGGCCGAGGAATGGGAGCGCCGGGGAGGGACAATACTTAAACACAAGGCGTCAAAACCGGCGGATGCCGCTTCCACTGCGACTCTTTCTCCTGCAAGACCGGCGCCGACACATAAAAGATCTGTTATGATGGTTTCCAAATTCTTTACTCCGTTTAGAGAGGTCTTTTTGGGTTAGATTGCCAGAAACAAGAATCTGATAATGGTCACCAGTCCGATAAAAATGAAGATCCCCGTCAGGATGTTTTCGAACTTATGGAATTTTTTTCGGGTCTTCCGTTTGATGAATCCCCATTTGACACCGATGCGGTAAAACCCGATGCCCACGTGGAGTTCCACCATGGGAAGGAGAATCAGGTAGAAGACCAGCCAGAAGCCCCCCTGAATTCGGGCGGCGCTTTTCTGGGCGGTGATGGGGAGATCCGTTAAAACCGTCCACATGTGGATTGAACCCATGATCAGGATGATCATGGCCGTAAAGGCCTGGATGAGCCAGAGCCAGGTATCCTGGTGGTGCAGAAGCTTGGCATGCTTCCAGATGGTGCCCTGTTGTTCCGCCCTGAACGGGACTTTACGGGCGGCCAGGACAAAGTGAAGCAGCATGGTGGCACCGATGAGCGGTCCCCCCACCTGGGCCATGTAAGTGGCTTCGAAAAAATACGCCAGGGTGTTCATGGCGCCCGCCCCCAGGTTGACACTGGCAACCAGGATCATGTGACTCCACATGAACAAAATCAATCCCGCACCTGTCAGCATCTGGAGCCAATCCAGGTAGGCGGAAGTGCTGGTCGAAGGACGAACGTAAACGCTTGTATTGATGGTCATATGCTCTCCTTGGTTCTTGGTGCTTGGTTCTTAGTTCTTGGTGCTTGGTTCTTAGTTCTTGGTGCTTGGTAGTTGATTACTCGTTGTTTATAAATCAAGATTCATTTCAATGCAACCAGGTCTTTATTATTTTTTCCAGCGCGCTGGTTCAATCCGGCTTTTCAAATGCCGCTTTATGACTTTCCATTTATAGAAAGCAATCTCTTGCACCGATTGCACGTCTGATTTATAGTGCATGAAATAATATCTCAATACAAGATCGTCCTATGTTTCTGACCAAATTCGCCATTGAACGTCCCATCGTGGTTCGAATGGCTTTTTTTCTTATCGTGATTTTCGGTATCTATGCCTACCGGGCCATGCCCAGGTTCCTGGATCCCGATATTACGGTGGGGGAAGGGCTCGTTATCACCGTCTGTCCCGGTTTTTCCGCTGAGGAAATGGAAAAACTGGTCACGCAGAAGATTGAAGACGAGCTTAAAGGGATTTCCGAAATCAGGCGTTTTGAATCCCGTTCCTTTGAAGGCTCCTCGAAAATACATGTCTTTTTCAACACAGACCTGACCGAGTATGAAATTGATCAGGCCATGCAGGAGGTCCGCAATGCCGTGGACAGGGTGGACGACTTGCCTGAAGATGCAAAAGTTCCTCTGGTCCTGGAAATCGATATCGCCATTTTTCCCGTATGCATGGTTGGTCTGGCGGGCCCGTTGCCCATGATGCAGCTGCAGGATATCGCAAAGGACATCTCCGAAACCCTGGAAAATATCGACGGCGTCTCAGAGGTCAATATTGTTGGAGAGCGCGAAAACGAAATCTGGGTGGAATTAAATCCGCGCCGTATGGCCGCCCACGGCATCTCCGTTGCGGAAGTGGCGAATGCCCTTTCGGCACGCATGCAGAACCTTCCCGGCGGTACCCTGGAAATGGGAGACCATGAAGCATCCATTCGAATGTTGGGCGAAACGCCTGATCCCGAGGATATGGGCAACATTGCCATTAAGACCGTCAAAGGCGCCACCATCTACCTTCGCGACATTGCCACCATATCCCCCACGCTGGAAACGCCGCGCACCCTGACCAGAATCAACAATGAAAATGCCCTGGTGCTCTCCGTCAAACGGAAAAAGAAAGTCAACATGATTCAGATTGTTGATGACGTGAAAGCCGTCATGAAGAATCTGGAGGGCAATTATCCCGGACTTAAGACGACCCTTTACTTTGACCAGTCCCGCGAGATCAAAAAACGCATAGGGGAACTGCAGCTCAACGGTCTCATGGGAATTTTCCTGGTGTTCTTGATCCTGTGGGTATCCATGGGATTGAGGAATGCCATCTTTGCTTCCGTGGGTATCCCCGTTGCGTTCCTTTTAACATTCGTGCTCATGAAAATTTCAGGGCTTTCCATCGACGGATTAACCCTTTTCGGCCTGATTCTGGTCTTGGGTATTGTGGTGGACGACGCGATTGTGGTGCTTGAAAATATTCACCGTCACAATGAAATGGGCAAACCCATTGTAAAGGCAACCCTGGACGGAAGCCGTCAGGTGCTGGCGCCGGTGATCGCATCGGTAACCACCACCATCGCCGCCTTTGTTCCCATTCTGATTATGGTGGGCGGCATTATCGGCCGGTATCTGGCTGCGCTTCCCAAAGTCGTCATATTTGCGCTTGTGGCATCGCTGTTTGAAGTTTATTTCATGCTCCCGTCCCATGTGGTGGAACTGGCGCCCAAAAAGGCAAAAACAGGGGGAACAAAAGAGCGTTTTGATATTTTCAGGCCTCTTCGCAAAATGTATTATCCGCTTCTAAGATCGGTCCTGAGACACCGCTATCTTTCGGTGGTGTTTATTGTTCTCGCCACCGGTCTGGCCTTCCTTCTCTATTTCCAGACCGATTTCATCATGTTTCCCAAAAGTGACGCGTTCCCGAGATTCAACATTTATTTTGATCTGCCGGCCGGTGCAAGCCTGGAGAGGACCGAAAAAACACTGGCTGCCCTGACGGACCTCATCAGAGATCGCATCGGAGATGAACTCAATGCGCCCATTGCGGTTGCGGGAATGAAAGAGATCAATTACGAGCCCATCTACGGAAAACATTTCGGCATCCTCAATGTGATCCTGAAAGAAAATAAAGATCGAAAACATTCGGTGGTGGAACTGATGGAAAGCGTTCGCAAGGATACGGAAAAGCTGCTTACCGAACGGGGCGCCACCTCCGTTGTTCTGGAACGGCTCATTGAAGGACCGCCGGTGGGTGCGGATGTGGATCTCAAAATCCAGTCCCCCTCATGGGAGATGTCCACCGCCATTTCGGAATATATTCAAAAGGAAATGGCCAAACATGACGGCATTGTGGATATTCGGGACGATTTCTCCCGGGAAAAACACTTCATGGAAATCACCGTTGACGAAGGTATGGCTAAAAAACTGGGGATACAACAACGGGACCTGGTCATGGCGGTTCAGGCCGGCTTTCATGGTTTGAAAGTCGCCACTTACAATCGCGGCGACAGTGAACAGGACATCAAGTTGAAATACCTGCCGGAATACCGGTCCGACTTTGATGATCTGCTCAACCTGAGAATTGCCGTGCCGGGCCACGGTGCCGTTCCTTTAAAAGAAGTGGCCACCATAAAACTGGTTCCCGGCTTTCATAATATTTACCACTACAACGGTAAACAGACCATCAATCTGACAGCCAATATAAAGGAAACGGTCCAAAAGAAAAAAGGATTCAGCGGGTTTCTCTCAAACCTGAAAGGCAAAAAGATGACGGCGGTGCGGGCCAACAAAATCGCCGAAGACGCTTTTGACCGGATCAAGCAGGACTATCCGGGCGCCAGGTTCATTGCGGGGGGCTTGCAGGAAGAAACCGACAAATCCTTGGAAGAATTGGGTTATGCGGCCCTGCTGGCACTTTTTTTCATCTTCTTTATTCTGGCACTTCAGTTTAACTCTTTTACACAACCGTTCATCATCATGGTCACCATTCCCTTTGCCTCCCTGGGTGTTCTGGTGGGCCTCCTGGTCAGCAACAACCCGTTGACATTCGTCACCCTCATCGGGCTTTTGACACTCACCGGTATTGTGGTCAACGACTCCCTGGTTCTGATCGATTTTATCAACCGGTACCGAAAAGAAAATCCCAATCAGATATACCAGGCCATCGTTCTGGCTTGCCACGTGCGCATGCGCCCCATCATCCTTACCAGCATCACCACCATTTTCGGGCTGGCGCCCATGGCCTTCGGACTGGGGGGAAAATCGATTTTCTGGGCGCCGCTGGCCACCGCCATCATGTGGGGACTGGGGTTCGCCACTTTTCTCATCCTTTCCATGATACCCGCCTATTATGCCATTTTGGATGATTGCGGTTTTTTCATCAGAAACCGCAGGCGCAGAAAAGCGAATATTAGAAGTGACATTGACGACGCTTTCCGTCATCCGGACCTTGAAGAGTATATTAAACTAGAAGATTTGAAATGAGAGGTTAATGAAATGTCCGAGAAGATCAAAGAAGATACCTGGCTCTGGTTGGTAGCCGAAAACCCCGGTGAAAATGAACAGTTTCTGGGGCAATTTGATACTGAAAACAATATTTCCTTTATCCCCGCATTCCTTGAAAAAGAGGCAGCCCTGCAGGGTCTGCATTTTCTGGTTCGGGACAAGAAAGTCAAATTCGAAATTCAGGCCATTCAATACCGGGACCTGGCCCCGAAACTGGCGGAAGAAAGGTTTTTTCTCTTTGTGCTGGACACGGAGGGCAATGTACTTGAAAAAATTACACCGAGGTTCCAGGATGCGTAATCCCATGGTATCAGACCTGAAGACCATGGATTATGTAGGGTGCCTGAAACTCCAGCGCGCCGTCCATGGCGCCCGTGTCGTAGGTGGGGTCCCGGACACCCTGCTTCTGGTGGAACATCCCCACGTCCTCACTTTCGGAAGGCGGGGCCACCAGGAAAATGTCCTGGTATCCGAATCCGTGCTTCAGCAGAAGGGGGTTGCTTGTATCAACATCGAGCGGGGCGGCGACGTAACCTATCACGGACCTGGTCAGATTTTGGCCTACCCGATCTTTGCCCTTGAAAAAAAAGGGATCGGGGTGCTTGATTTTGTGGAAAAACTTGAAGCGGTCATGATCCAGGTATTAAACGATTACGGGATCAGGGGCGAAAGGGATGATCGAAACCGCGGGGTCTGGGTAAGGGGTCGGAAAATCGGGTTTGTGGGTATCGCCGTCAAAAAGGGGATTTCACTTCACGGGCTTGCATTGAACATCAGTCCTGACCTCAGGTTTTTTCAAATGATTCATTCTTGTGGGCTTAAAGAGGTCGGCATTACCTCAATGGCTGAACTTCTCGGAAAAAAGATCCCCCTGGCTCACATTAAAACCCGGGTTATCTTCCATTTCCAGGAGATCTTTGGTATGAATCTGGATCGGACAAAGGCTGATGATCTTCAGGAGCTGGTGAATGAATATTATGAAAAATGAAACAGAAAAAAAGATTATCCCAAAACCTTCCTGGCTGAAAAAAAGGGTCCCCGCGGGCCGGGAGTATCAGAAAGTCTTGAGGCTTTTAAGGGAAGGCCACCTTCACACCGTCTGTGAGGAGGCACACTGCCCCAATCTGGGAGAGTGTTTTTCGAGCGGCACCGCCACTTTTATGATTCTGGGGGATCACTGCACCCGGAACTGCCGCTTTTGCGCCGTACAGCACGGCATTCCCCAACCGCCGAACAAAGAAGAACCTCAAAAAGTGGCCGAAGCCGTGAAAACCATGGGGCTTCGGTATACGGTGATCACATCGGTGACCCGGGACGATCTGCCGGACGGCGGCGCAGGGCATTTTGCCGCAGTTATCACCGCCATCAAGAAATTGAATCCCCTAACCAGGGTGGAAGTGCTGATCCCCGATTTTCAGGGATCGGATAAGGACCTTGAAACCGTCGTGGCTGCCGCTCCCCATGTGCTCAATCACAACCTGGAGACCGTTCCCAGGCTTTACCCGAACGTTCGACCGCAGGCGGATTACCGCCGCTCCCTGGAATTGATCCGAAAGGCCGGAGAAATGGATCCGAAGCCGGCGACCAAATCGGGGCTCATGCTGGGACTGGGGGAAACCCATGAGGAAGTAATACAGGTGCTTCAGGATTTAGTGACGGCGGGCTGCCGGCTTTTGACCCTGGGGCAGTATCTGGCCCCATCCGCGGATCACCATCCGGTGGTGGCATACGTATCGCCGGAATCGTTCCTCGAGTGGGAAAAGACCGGTCTTGAAATGGGATTTCAGAGCGTTGCATCCGGTCCTTTCGTGCGCAGTTCCTTTCACGCAGGGGAGATGTTTGATAAACTCTAGCCAAAGATATTTGAAGTTTTAAGCACGAATATCGAAGGAAAGTTCAGAAATTGACCTTGAAGATCGTCTGATCGGTTTTTCCCAAAAGCTTATCTGAAACGGTTCAGAGCCGATCCACGCGGATATTCGCCAGTACCTGCTCCCAATCATCATCCAACAGATGAAAAAACGCCTTTAAAGGATATTCACTGCCACAGCCCGGGCAGCGCCACACGGTATGCCTTCAACCGCGGACCAGTTGAAGCGGGCTCCCGCAAACGCATTCAATTGATTTTGCCATCTTTACTCGGTTCCCGGTTTCTAAATTCAGCGTTCAGCATTTGGTTTGTGTATCAACGTGGCCGGCCGAACGCTTTTGCCGCCATGCTTTTCCATGATTGAATCAACGGCCAGGTTCAGGTTCTTTCTTTTTCGAAGCGATTGATCATCGGTAAACAGGGACAGTTGCCCCGCCGCATCAGCAAAACAGAGTTGGGATAATGAAATGCCCAACAGCCGGACCGGCCTTTTGCCAACCTCGGTTTTCTGAAGCAGATCACAGGCGGCCCCGTATATCTCTAAACCATCATCGGTAAGATTGGCAAGGGTTTTTGCCCGGGTAATCTGTTTGAAATCATGGTATTTCACTTTCAGGGAAACGGTTTTCCCCGTCAAGTTTTTCCTACGCATCCTGCGGCCCACCTGGGTCGCCAAGGCGAGCAATTCTTTCTTCGCGTCTTCCGGCATCTGAATGTCACGCATGAAAGTCCGCTCGTTCCCCACGGATTTGACTTCATGCTCCGGTACCACATCCCTTTCATCCTCACCCATGGCGAGGAGATGCATTCTGACGCCGTTCTTGCCGAATTTTCGTTGCAGGAAATCGGGATCAAAACACCTCAAATCTTTGAATGTATGGATGTTGAGGCGCGCCAGGCGCTCGCGGGTCACTTTTCCCACGCCCCACATCCTGCTAATGGGAAGGGGATCCAAAAACGCTCTCACACCATGGGGCGGCACCACCGTCAACCCGTCGGGTTTGTCCATGTCGGAAGCGATTTTGGCAACAAATTTGGAAGGCGCAACGCCGGCGGAAACGGTTAGCCCGATTTCATCCAGTACGGTTTTCTTTATGATTTTCGCAATGTTAACGGGTTCTCCAAGAAGGCGCTCGGAACCGGTCACATCCAGAAACGCCTCGTCTATGGAAAGCGGCTCCACCAGCGGTGTAAAACGCGCAAAAATATCAAATACTTCTTTTGAAATCTCTTTGTAACGACCCATTCGCCCTCTCAGAACAACGGCCGTTGGACAAAGACGCACGGCCGTTGCCATGGGTTGGGCGGAATGCACCCCAAATCGCCTTGCCTCGTAGGAAGCAGAAGAAACAACCCCCCTTTCCCTGGTACCGCCGACAATCACCGGCTTCCCCCTCAATTCCGGGTTGTCCAGGGCCTCAACCGCCGGATAAAAAGCATCCATATCCAGGTGGATGATCGATTTGGGTTTTGCGTCGCGCATCATGTAGGCCATCCTGCGATTATTGGTACTATTCTTTGCTATAAAGCGTAAGATTCCACTCAAAACTTACCACATCGTACCCAAGAATATATGTTGCGTGATCATCGCCCAGAACTTTGAAATAACAGCTCTGTAGAAGGCTTTGGTTGTTAAATATAAACGGTTATTAAAATTGTTGACCAGTGGCTCGAAACAGAGTTCCAAATCTCTTCCTTCATGCTCAACATAGTCGAGAATCAGCTTTTGGATCTTGACGGTATCTGTTCCATTTCGGCTATCGGAATGGATGGTTGATCTGTTAGTTTTTCCGTTTGTAAATTGAAAAACAACATCATCTCCCATTTTCATTTTGTCCTCTATGACTACATGGTTCGCTGTTCCCGTCCTCCCAGAGTTTGGACAATGTTGATTATCTTCTGGATCAAGAAGGGTGTCACAGCCCTTGTCATAGCTTTGTCACAAGCTCATTGTCTCAAGCCATGTCGCGAGTTTGTCGCAAGTTATCCACCGCCATGCTGGGCCATCACCTGACGGCCCTTGTCGGTCAGTCGGTATTTCTGCTTGCTACTGCGCGGCTTGTCGGGGATGGTCATCTCAATCAACCCGGCCTCCAATGCGGGGAGTAGATAGGCTTTACGAAAATGCTCATCGTCTTTCAGCCCGAGCGCCACTTTGAGCTGCAGCCTGGTCATCTCGGAGGTCAAGACCGAGAGCAGTCGGACTTCCGGGGTGACTTCCCTGGTGACTTCCGGGGTCGAAGTGGTCACGGTATCCAGAATCATCCGCAGCATGAAGGCGATGAAGGACGCGGAGTCGGTCTGGCGGGTGCTCTCCTGAATGGCCTGGTAATATTCGGCCTGGTGTTTGAAGATCAGGCTTTCCACTGGGATGTCGGCGAACAGGGGATTCCAGCGGGCCAGAATCAGGCTCTGCCACAGCCGCCCCATGCGGCCGTTGCCGTCGGCAAAGGGGTGGATGAATTCGAATTCGTAGTGAAAGACCGAGCTGGCGATGAGCGGATGGGCGTCGGTGGCGGCCAGCCAGGCGAACAGGTCGGCCATCAAGTGCGGTACCCGGTCGGCGGGCGGTGCCATGTGGATCACCTGCTGGACTGCCATTACCCCCACGCCGCCATGTCGATACATACCCGCCTCGTCGATCAGGCCGGACATCAGAATCCGGTACGCCTCCAGCAGATTTTTTTCCACCTCGGGCTTCCAGCTGTCAAAACGGTCGTAGGCGGCCAGCGCGTTTTTCACCTCCTGCACCTCTCGGGGTGGCGCGATCACCCGTTTGCCCTCCAGAATCGCCGTGATCTGCGCCTCGCTCAGGGTATTGCCCTCGATGGCCAGCGAGCCGTGAATGGTGCGGATACGGTTGAGGCGCCGCAGCCGCAGCGCTCTCGCTCGGTCAGTAAGTACAGTCAGCCTTCCGATGGCCTCGCTGATCGCGGCGACCCGGTTCAGGATCTCAGGGGTTATGGTGTAGGGTGGCTGGTAGTTGGAGGGCTTGGTCATGGCGCAACATCCTCACTTTCCACACCGGCCGGACATTTCGACTTGATGAACTCGAACATGGGGCGGAAGACTTCGAAGCAAGCCGGGGCGAGGGTTGGCGCGATTTCTTTAGCGAAAACTGTCTTCTCTCCGTCCGATTTGAAGACGGTATTGCGGATGACCTGCTTTCGTATGTCCGCATTCGCTGGCACGGGCAGCATCAGAGCGTAAGATTCCCCCTCTGCCCACTTCTTGATCATTCCTTTCAACGGGTCTGTTTCTCTGACGGTGCAATTCAATCCGTTCCACTGGTCATAGGCTTTGTCAAAATCAAAGTGGAAAGCCTCTTCATACTGCTCGACAAGACCCGCTACCGTGTCGTTGTAGCCGGAGTAGTAGATCAGCACATTGTCCGGCAACGGTGTTTTGCCGATGGTTTTCCGTTCCTTGCCATTGATGGTCAGCGTGCCGGAGTTCCAGCCGATTTCGGTGGCCTTGCCGTCGATCTCGAAGCCGATGCGCAGCAGGATAGCCAACAACTCAGCATCGGTCAGTAATTCTGCTCCAAACTGAATCAGTTTTTCTCTGGGACGTTCTCCCTCAGGCCATTGTTTTATTGAAAAATTTTTGGATTTTTCAGTCATTCAGACGTCCCAGTTCTTTCTGTGTTGCATAAAATGAATTGAACTGGTTGAGTGCCAGCTTAGACGGCAAAGTTTTTCCATTTTCCCACCGGTTGACAGTTGCAAAGCTGACTCCGATAGCATGGGCAAGGTCTTCCTGACTCAGGTTTAACTGGTTACGTACCTTTTTTACACGTTCAGAAAATTTTTCTGATTCTATTGTCATTGCCCCACCTTGATTCTATTTTGATGCAAAATTTACTTCATACTGCAACTATATTGAAGACGTTATAACATTTGCTATTGCACTTGCAAGATTTTTGTGTAACAAAACCCTCGATTTTTCCTCTCTACCGAAACAAAAAAGCAAGGGATTATTAATAAATTTCCGACACGTTCTCCGTCTCTCCGGTAAGTAAGGCTCAGATAACCTGAACACAGGAGAAAACCATGGATATTAATGATTTATTTGATCGAATAGCCGAGGCGTTTCGGCGGTATCAGCAGGAAATTGCAGATCTGGAAGGAGTTTCACCCAACCCGGCTCCCACCGGACTTGATCCCGGAAAGGGACGTAAAAAACAGAGAATAAACTGGCAACAGAGAAGAGAGTAAAGCTATTTTTTTATAACCCACTAATTTATCAAAATAAAAAAACCGATTCCGTTTACCGGACTCGGCAACAGGATCGGTTTGTCAAAAACTTGTTGGTGGAGGCGGCGGACATCAAACTAAATACGTAAAATATTAGCATAACACCATAATTTATATCTATGTCGTTTTGGATACCCCTAAAGTTACCCCATTCCCCCTCTGATCTCCTCCTTTAGTCTTAGCCAAAACTCTTTTCAAATTGCCACGCCATCATGAAACTCGTCGAACATGGATGTGGGAAATGTTTCTTCTCACTAACCGAAGAAATGATAAGATAGAGTTCTTGGAAATTGACTACCACAGTAAGTCTTTGATTTGGGATTGTGGTAAATCATCACCACAGATGAAAAACCTTCGCAACAGTCATTTTTGGATTTCATAACTATTCAGTACTTTAAGATCAATAACTTTCCGCTTTTCACCTGCAATGTCACCTGCTATAGTAGCGGGAAAATTTGCACCTTGGAAGTGCATTATTCATCCCCTGCCATGGATCCGGTTGAACACAAAAACTTGAGACAAGTCGATATGCCAAAGGCACCTGAGAATTTTGCGGAAATGGTGCGGGACGTCCGCCAGCAATTAAGGCGCAGCCAGGAAGAGTTGGCCCACGAGCTGAGCGTGAGCTTTTCCACGATCAACTGCTGGGAAAACGGCAAGACGGTTCCTTTCAAACTCGCCAGGTCACAATTCGAAGCCTTCTGTGAACGGATGAAAGAACAGGGAAATTGGAAACATGACCAAGACTGAGGCCCAAACCCGCACGGAGTTGATTGACAGGCAGTTGGCCCGATCGGGTTGGAACGTCAAAGACCCCACCCAAGTCATTG
>JAJDOH010000225.1 GCA_022340265.1 Deltaproteobacteria bacterium
CAGAAGATGGATTGAAAAACTTCAGGCGCCGGTGAGAACATTTCTTGAAAATTTTCTCGGTGATCAAAATGCCGCTCTTTTTCGTGCGCTCATACTGGGAGAGCGTCAGGCCATTGACCGGAACTTGAGAGAAACCTTCAACCGGTCGGGACTGGGACATGTGCTGGCCGTCTCCGGGCTTCATATAGGGCTGGTGGCATGGGCCGCTTTCTGGCTCTTTAACTGGGGGCTTTCCCGATCATACCGCCTGCTGCTACTAACGGATATTCGAAAATGGAGCGCGCTTCTTACTTGTTTTCCGGTTGTTGCTTACACCCTCTTAGCAGGATGCCGGGTATCCTCTGAGCGCGCCATGATCATGGTGCTGGCCTATCTTTTTTCCATCATTCTGGGAAAAGAAAAAGACGTCTGGTCCACATTTTCCCTGGCAGGGTTAATCATTTTGTTTCTGGATCCGGGAGCACTCTTCACCCCCTCATTTCAACTTTCATTCGTTGCGGTCACGGGTATTTTATGGCTGACGCCGCCTATTCTGAAACGTTTGGGCGTCTGGACCGACGGGCTGTCTGAATACCGTTCCCGGGGCAGGTCGGCCTTCACCTATGTCACAGGTCTGGCAGCCGTCAGTTTTTGTGCCCTTTACTTTCTCCTGCCTCTCACTGTTTATTATTTCCACCGCATTCCCCTGGTCTCTTTGCCGGCCAATCTATCAACCATTCCCATTCTGGGCTTATGGGTGCTCCCTTGGGGGCTCTTATCCGTTTTGCTGCTGCCGTTTTCACCCCAGGTGGCGGCCCTCTTGTTGCATGTAAGTGCCTGGGGTCTCGACATCATGATGGGAGTGGTCGCTTTCTGGTCGAGCTTTCCATGGGCATCCATCTGGATGGTTACACCCGGATTTTTTGAAACGGGCCTCTTTTATTCATTGACATTTTTTGCCTTTTTTGCCTTTCAAAAAAAATGGGCACGAATGGGACTTGCGGCGATTGTTTTTCTGACGGTCATGGACGTGGCCTTCTGGGTTCATCGTGTCAGCTTCAACCAGGATCTGGAAGTCGTTTTTCTGGATGTAGGAAAAGGGAATGCGGCACTGGTTTGCCTTCCGGATGGAAAGACCATGATGATCGATGGCGGAGGATTTTCAAACAATCGTTTTGACGTGGGCAAAATGGTGATTGCACCTTTTTTATGGCATCGAAAAATCAGGACCGTCAATTACCTGGTATTAACCCATCCCCAAGCGGATCACATGAATGGTCTTCGGTTTATTACCGAAGCCTTTCATCCGGAACAATTCTGGTACAACGGCGATCAGGTGGAAACACGAAGCTTTAAGAATCTTATGGCAGCTCTCGATAAACAGGATGTGCACATAAAGGAGCCGGCGCAGTTGAGTGACAAAATTCGGCTTAACGGCGCGGAGATTGAAGTCCTTCATCCTGAGCCGGGAATCAGAATAAATGACATGCCCCTGGAAGGAAAAGACCTGAACAACCGTTCAATGGTGCTTAAGATAACGTTTGCCGGTGTCTCCATTTTGTTTCCCGGCGATATCGAAGATGAAGGGGAAAAAAGGCTTTTGCGCCGCGTCGGAGCACGTGTCAGAAGCGACATATTGCTATCCCCTCATCACGGCAGCAGGACTTCCAGTTCAGAGGCTTTCCTGAAAATGGTGGCCCCCGAAATTTGTGTTATTTCATCGGGTGAAGACCGCTATAACCGGTTCCCGGATCCCTTGGTGCTGAAACGCCTTGCCGAAATAGAATGCAAAAGCATCTGTATCGCCCATAGCGGCGCAGTGGCGGTTCGAGTGGGTCCTGATGGGTTTGTGGAAATCCATTCGTTTCTGTCAGAGGATTCCGGTGCAACCAAAGTTTTTCATTAATCGTATGTTGACCGAATCGGAATTCAAACTGAAAGATTGAAAAAAACAGCCGATTTTGAGATAATTAATATTTTTATGTTGAGTATGTTCAGGCTAATTTTTTAGCATATCTACGGGATTCAACATCAGATGCACACAGGCCTTTCAAATACATTGATGGCGGTGTTTGCCGCAACCTTATTCCTGATGCTGCTGCCTCGGGTTTCCCTGTCCGCTGAAACCCTTTCAAAAAAATCGGAAGGTGTGCCCTATGAGGTCGAAATACAAGGTAAAGATCTGGATAAAAGTCCCGTTAACAAGCTCCTTGAAGAAGTTTCCCTCGCCGTTCAAAAGAAAAATGATCCGCCCAAGAGTCTGGCACTTCTGAGACGTCGATGTGAGGGTGATATTCCGGAAATGCAAAAAGTGCTGCGGTCTTTCGGTTATTTTCGGGGGGCCGTGACGTTTAACATGATTCCGCCCAAAAGTGACCGCACTACCGCTACGGATCAACAACTTCCTTTTGGCGCCGACAACCCGGAATCCGAAGCATCGGCCTTGCCACCCCCGGCGGTCAATCCTTTAACCGTTCGTTTTGAAGTGGATTTGGGACCGCGGTTTACCTTTTCCAAAATCGATATCGGCCTGGCCCCCGACGCACCGCACAAGGTGCTATCGCCGCCAACACCTGAATCGGTGGAACTGGTTGAAGGAGCGCCCTACAGCGCAAGCTTGGTGGTCAAAGCCGGGGAAAGCATTCTGACCCGTTACAAGCAAAATGGGTATCCATTTCCGAAAATCAGTCACCGCGACGTTATCGCCGATTTTAAAACGAATCGCGTGGAAGTCACATTTCAGGTGTCGCCGGGACCCTACGCCCGTTTCGGGCCTACCCGTGTGACGGGCCTTAAACGTCTCAAAGATCCATATGTATATGCGCTGATCCCCTGGAAAGAAGGCGAACCCTATGACATCCGCCTGATCAATGCGGCGCGCCAGACGCTTTTCGACACCAATCTCTTCGGCGTTGTTTCATTCAAAAATCCAGGGGAAGTGGATGCCGAAAAAATGCTGCCCATGACCGTTGAATTGAGCGAACGGGCCCCTCGAACGGTACGTTTGGGCCTGGAATACACCACCGATTACGGCCCCGGATTCAATGGCAGCTGGACCCACAGAAATCTTTTCGGCATGGCCGAAAAATTGACGGCCAGCGCCATCCTGAACAAGGAAACAAGGACAGCGGCCCTGCGTTTCACCAAACCCATGTTTTTGAATCGGGACAACACATTCATTGCCGGGATTCAGTTCAGCAATGACACCACCCCCGGCTATGATTCCGACTCAGTGGATATGACGGTCATGCTGCGACAGCAATTCACCAAGACCTTCAGTGCAGGCGGGGGCCTGGGGTTTCACCTGGCACGGGTCAAGGAAAATGCCTTTGGTGTGCGTGACACATATCAACTGTTCTATGTGCCCCTGAACGCCGATCTGGATACGCGGAATAATATTCTTAATCCGGTCCAAGGATTTCATCTTTCCCTGGCCATGGCCCCCTATCAGGATATCTCCCAGAGCGACATTCGCTTTTTCCGCTATATCCTGGGAGGCAGCACCTATTACAATTTCAATCGCGGCGACTGGGTGGTTTTGGCGGTTCGTGCCACATTCGGGCAGATTTACGGCATCGATCACGACGACATGCCGGCCGACCTTCGCTTCTATCCGGGGGGTGGCGGCTCCGTACGGGGTTACGGTTATCAACTGGCCGGACCGCTGCAGGGAGATACCCCTCTCGGTGGGCTCTCAATGCTTACGGGCTCCCTGGAATTGCGCTTCAAGATTACCGACTCCATCGGACTGGTTCCTTTTCTGGACGCTGGAACCGCATACCTGGACACGGTTCCTGATTTCAGTAACCAGGAAATGCTCTACGGGGCAGGCCTTGGCCTGAGGTATTACACCACCATCGGGCCTATTCGGTTGGATGTGGCTGTTCCACTTAGAAAACGGGAGGGTGTTGACAGCGATTACCAGTTTTATGTGAGCATAGGACAGTCTTTTTAAGTGACGGAAGAGGGATGACAGACGACAGCGGAAAGAGAGCAGAAGACAGAGAACAGAGGACGGAAGACGGCGGTCGAAAATCCGCCGGACTTCGTTCGTTATCTGTCGTCCGTCGTCTGTTTAAATGGGGTCTGCTGATGGTTGCCGGGCTCCTCATGCTGATCATGCTCTTATGGGGCGTGCTTCAAACGCCCTGGGCCAAGAATCGGCTGGTTGGACTGGTCGCCGACATCACTTCCAAAACGGGAGACTATCAGGTCCGGCTACAAGGACTCGACGGGTTGCTCCCTTTTTCCATCACTTTGAAAGAAGCGGCAATTTTCGATAAAAATGGCGCGTGGCTCAAAATAGACGATTTCGATTTTGCCATGAAGCCGTGGGACCTCATATGGGGTCGGGTCGATGTCAAATGGCTTAAGATGAAGCATCTGACCATTTCCCGTCTGCCCGAAGCACAAGCATCTGCTCCCGAAAAAGAAGAACCACCCCCGAAAAGCACCCTTCCTTCACTACCGCCCGTACTGGTTCAGGAAGTTGTGTTAGCGCGCATTGACATAGGAGAAGCAATAACGGGCCGGCCCATGCGTTTCAATCTGAACTCTCAGGTGGAAACCGCCGACGACAACATTCAAATAAATGCCACCCTGAAGGATTTAAACAGTGCGGACAATGCCTTCACATTGAACGCCGTTTATGATTTAAAAAAGGCATACCTGATGGCGGACACCGCCTACCATGAAGCCCCGGGAGGGCTGATCGCTGGCTTCTCGGGCCTCAAAGATCTTGAAGGGATAGAACTTTCTGCAACTGCAAAGGGGCCTGTTTCGAACATCAAGGGTCAGTTGCATCTCCGTATGGGAGGATATGGAAACGCCGCGCTGCAATACGACATCAGCAAACAAAAGGACGTCACCCTGAAACTGAATGGACAAATCGCGGCCGATGCCCGGATTGTGCCGTCCCAACTGGCACAAATGATTACCTCCGAGCAGGTCGATTTAACATTGAATGCTTCGCTTTCGCCTGAAAAGGAGGTTCAGCTCGATCAGTTAAGGATCCAAAACGGGGATATGATCATCTCTCTGAAAGGGGCCGCCGATCTGGCAAAGGAAAAAATGGAATTGCAGGCCCGAATTGAGGGCGTCGACCCCAGCCCGTTTTTGAAGGGAACCGGAATTTCCCTTGAAGACCCAGGGCCGATCCTTATTTCCGCCGTCGGCCCTTTCACGGCACCCACGGTCACCATATCCACGGCATTGGCCGGCGTTAAGGCACAAGCCGCAGCCCTGAATGACACGACGCTGAACGTCCGAGCCCTCTTTCTAAACGGGTTTACGGGATTAAAAAGTGCTGCCGTTGCCCTTGGCGCCCGGAAAATACAGGTTCAACAGGCGCCGAAACTAAAAGGGCCGCTCAAGGTGGACATTGAAGCGCAAAGCCCCGATTTTTCAACATGGCAGGTGAAAGCCCTGGACATGACATTGCCGGGTATAGCGGTGAGTGTCAAAAAAGCCCTCATGAATCTCAAAGAAGGACGATTTGCCGGAGATCTGGCGGTTCAGGTGGACCACATTGCCCCGCTGATGCCACCGGATACCCCCCCCATGGATGGTCGTCTTTCCATGGAAGCACAGATAAAAGGCGCTGTGCCCGCAGATCTGACGGCCCAATTAGATATGGCGGTTTCACAATTGAGCGGTCTGCCACCGGAGGCTGCCGCCCTGGCAGGGCCGAAGGTGACCCTTGAAGCCCATGTTGTAATGAAAGAGGACAGGGTTACGCTGGAATCGGCTGAATTGAAAGGGTCTCAAACCGAAATTTCGGCCAGCGGGTGGGTTAACCTGAAAGGAACCATTTTTAATGCGGACTATCGGATGAGCCTGGATAATTCGGGCCATGGTATTAGGAACCCGGGAAACCTGCCGGTGGGAGATGTGCGAAGCCAGGGTAAACTTTCAGGTCAATTTGATGACTTTGAAGCCCAGGTGACCCTCGATTCCCGAAATCTTCGAGTTAAAAACCTCGATATCAAAGGTTTGAAAGCTGAACTGAAAGCCAGAAGGTTACCGCTGAAGCCTTCCGGTAATATCCATTTAAATGCCTCGGCCATGGATCAACCGCTTCAACTGAACAGCGATTTTGCCTGGAGCGGTAAAACCCTGACCGTTGGCGATGCAAAGGTTCAGATACCAGGCATCGATCTGGCGGCATCCCTTGATTTGACCCCCCAAACCCAAGACTTCTCCGGAAAGGTCAAAGGCCAAATCACTTCCCTTGAAATAGTTAAGGCTCTGACCGGAGCGGCGGCAAAGGGTACGGGGACGTTTCAGATTGAGGCCGGGAAACCCGATTCCTCAAAGGGAGCCTCATCCATTATCCTGAAGGCAGACTTCAAGGAAATGAAATATCAGGATTACGGCGCATCCACCTTGAACATCCGTGCACAGGTGGACGATTTAAAGAAAATGCAAGGGCGAGCAAGCCTCAAAGCGACGGACATGCCTTTGGGGAGTTCCCACATTCAAACCCTGACACTGGTGGCAACGGGGGGGCTGTCAAACGCTGAAATCACCCTTGAAACCAGTGGCACCAGCAAAATGAACACTCAGGCAGAGAGTCAAGCAAATTCCGGCGCAAAATCCGGGGCGCCCCTGTTTCTGACCACCAAAATAGCGGTGAAGCGAACAGACCTCTGGCAGCTTCGGCTCGATACGTTGAAAGCGGGCTATGAAGGCCTGAAAGTCGACCTTCAAAAACCCGCCACCCTGACTTACGCCGATGACGGGGTAATCGTCCTTGACGACCTTCAATTGAAAACGGACAAAGGACTGCTTCAAGCCAACGCCAAACTGGATACGGATAACGTTGTTGCCAAAGTTCGCATTACCGATCTGCCGCTCTCCCTTCTGGAACCGCTTGTAGGCCAGGATCTGGAAGGCAGAGCGGAACTCAGCCTTGATCTCTCCGGACCTCTTGCGGATCCCGGGGTGAGTGCGTCCGTGCATGTCAAAGAATACAAAATTATGGGTCGCGACGGAAGCAAACCCATTTTGTTGAATGTAAAACTCCATTCCAGACGGGATGGCGAACGCCTGCTGGCGGACCTGGAACTCTCAGGCCTGGGCAAGGCTCCCTTTAAGGCGGACGGCAGCGTTCCGGCTCACATTTCCCTCAAACCTTTCGCCTTTGATATTGACAAAAGCGGCAGGCTTCAGGGAAAGCTACAGGGAAAGTTTGATCTAGCCATCCTTCAGAACCTCCCGGCCATGATCGATCAGAGCCTTCAAGGCAAGGTGGACATCGACATGGGAATCGGCGGTTCCCTTGAAAAATGGGAGTTGAATGGGGGCGTAACCATTAGCAGGGGGCGCTTTGAAAATGTAGAGCAGGGAGTGCTCCTGGACAATATCGAAGGCCGTTTCGATGCTGACGGAAGAATCCTGAAGCTCACCCGATTGACCGCCACCGATGGCGGCACGGGAACCATCTCCCTCAACGGCCAGACCTATGTGGATCCCCCTTTTCAGACGGAAATCGCTTTGACCATGAAGCAGGCTACCCTGCTTCGAAAAGAAATGCTCACCGTCACCACCGGTGGAAACCTGGGTGTTAAAGGAAACAAGGACCGAATGGATCTGACGGGGGAAATTAGTCTGGACCGCACGGAAATCGCCATCCCCAAACGGTTTCCCCCCGATGTGACGGTCATTCCCGTAACAACCATCAACGATCCCGCAAAATCGGAAACATCGGAATCCAAAAAAGGGGCAATACCGATTCAATTGAATCTGACGGTCAATATCCCCGATAAATTCTTTGTTCGAGGCCGCGGGCTGGATGTGGAATTCAAAGGCCGGTTGACAGTGACGGGGCCGGCCGACAACCCTGTGATTCGAGGGACGTTAAACGTGGTGAGAGGAACCTTTCTCTTCCTTTCACGTACATTTAAGGTCACCAGCGGGCAAATCGCTTTCGATGGCGCCACGCCCCCCGTCCCTTTCCTGAACATCAACACAGAGGTGAATGCCGGAGAAATTACCGCTCAAGTGGCTGTCACGGGGCCGGCCGATGCTTTCAAGCTGAAACTCTCTTCCCAACCGACCCTGCCCCAGGATGAAATCATGGCACAAATTCTTTTCGGACAGTCGGTGGCGAAGCTGAACACGTTTCAGGCGCTTCAGCTGGCCTACTCCGTGAATCAGCTGGCCGGAGGATACGGGCCGGATGTGCTCGGCAAGACGCGAAGTTTTCTGGGGCTGGACCGCGTCGATTTCAGCGGCGGCGACGAAACCGGAAATAACAATGGCGATGGCAGTAACGACTCCAACGGACCCAGCGTCACGCTGGGGAAATATGTCACCGACCGGGTCTATGTGGGTGTTGAACAGGGCTTGACCGACTCAAAACAGGACGTCATTGTGGATGTGGACGTCACCCCCAATTTCACCGTTGAGAGTAAAGCAGGTTCCCGGTCCGGTGCCGGCATTGGATTTAACTGGAATTATGATTATTGACCGGCAAAAAAAACCTTCATTCAGGACCTTTTTGCTGTGGTGTCAAATGATGACAAAACTGTTGACTTAAGCGGGATCTCCCGATAGGATCGGCAAAATCTTAATCAAGAGAGTCTCTCATGTTTCTGAGTCTGTTAAAAAAAAAGGACCAACCATCGTTATTGTTTGCCGTGCCAACATCACCCGAAGCCCTTTTTTCGCAGGATATCTTGGCAAACTGATTCACCAAAGGTCCATCCCCTGGCTCAAAGACCTCCAGATTATCAGCGCAGGTACGCAAGCGGCTGAAGGTACGCCGGCCAATCCGGTCATAAAGCACCTTGCCCGGCTAAACGGCTTTTCTCTTTTGCATCACCGATCCCAGCGTTTTAAAAGAAAAATTGCGAGAAGGGCTGACCTTGTGCTTACCATGGAAGAGAATCAAAAGGCTGCCATTCTCGAATTGTATCCTAATTTGAAAGGACGCGTTTTTACGGTCCGGGGTTTCGGAGAAGGAGAACCGAACGTGCCGGATGTGGATATCCCGGATCCCACGGGGCGGGAAGCAGAAGATTTCCAAGCGTTTATTAATGTCACCAGAAGTGTGGCCGAACGGGTACTGCACGTTCTGTGGGCTGAAAGATTGCCCCAAATTGAGCGATAGAAACGCTTTACCGGAGCTATCATTCAGTGAATTGAAATACTCCCTAACCTCACTCCCCTACCGCCGCTGCAATCTTTTCAGCAGTTTTCTTTAGCGCGTCCATGTCCCCTGGTTTTGTACCGCAATGGCTGGCACCCAGCGGCGGATCATCGGCGCCTCGGGGCATCAAATGGAGATGGTAGTGCATGATGATCTGGTTGACCGCTCTGCCGTTCAGCTGTACCGCCACCACACCCACCGGATCGAGCGCCTTTTTGATGGCATGTATTACCTTCTGGGAAGCCACGTGAACCGCGGCCAGGCTTTCCGGACTAATCTCATAGAGGTTTTCCGCGTGCTCTTTGGGCACTATCAGCGTGTGCCCTTCGGTCACCGGATTGATGTCTTCAAAAGCGATAACTTTTTCGTCCTCATAGACTTTGAAACAGGGTGCCTCACCTTTTATGATTTTACAGAAAATACAGTCATCCATCTTGCTCCTCCCTCGCTCATCCTGGTTCTTAATGATTAAGTTCTCCAAGATCCGGTTACACCAACGCCAGGTCTTGTCTAATACGGTCCATTTCAACATCCTTGTTTTTCCAGACATCATTGATCCAAGTTGCCATTGAATCAAAGTCACGCTCCTTTGGCAACCTTTCGGTTTTGTATTCTCTTATCTTCACAACGACTCTTTTGCACTTGCCACGGAGAAAATTCCAGAAAGTGGGCCGGTTACAGTCATAAACGATGGTGACATCCAGAAGTTCACGGATGTTCACTGCGGGAATGGAGAAAATGATCGCCAGTCCGCCCGCCCTTGGTTTTAACAGGTGTTGATATGGTGAGTTCTGACGCCGGGCTTTTTCTTTTGTAAAGCGTGTTCCTTCAGCGAGATTGATGACGGTGGCCGGATACCTTTTGAATCTGGCGAAGGCCTTCTCAAGTGAAGCGGTATCCCGCTTAGTATGTCTTTTGGAAGCCGGTGTCCCCTTCATGGAACCCCTCTGCAACAGGGGATAATCATAAGCCAGACATATGATATTGACGACCGGCAGATAGATAAGTTCTTTTTTGACGAGGAACTTCGGGATCGGCGCCCTCCAGTTGAAAATATGCTGCAGGACAAAGATATCACTCCAACTCTGATGGTTGGCTGTCATGAGATAAAATTTCTCAGGATAGGTTTTGCGAAGGCCCTCAACTTCCACTCTGATACCCTGGATGCGAAACAACAGGAAATCGTCAAGCGAAACGGTCAGACGATAGATCAAAGCCATGGTGGCGCATACGAAATCCTGAAACCTTCCCGGTGGTGCCAATAGTTTCAAAACCGTCAAAAAGATGAGGGGGCCCAGCCAGAAAAAAATATTGGCCAGAACGCTGGAAAAAAAGAAAAATCCTTTGATATGCGAGATGATCTCTTTTTTTGCCAAAGACCTTCTACCTCGCTTCAGGCCCGGAATCCCTTTAATTTTGCCATACTATATCAGGACCCAGCTGGGAAACGAGGCGTATGGGGAGCCCATTGCCGGAAGAAATGTCTTCCATGTATAAACGGACACTTTTTCTTGCGGTTGAAGAATGGGTTTGCTCATCAGCTTAACAAGGTTTCGATTCACTGACCTTTCGAAAATGATAGCCATAGATAGACAGGGTGATGGCTAGGGGGACAAATCTCGGCCGTGAAAAAATCGTCCATATGAGAACATTCCAGTATTGAAAGCGCTCTTTGCCAAATATGCCGATGCGCATGGTTGATCGAAAAAGTGCCAGAATCCGCTGAATATCGAACGGAACCGCAATTCTTGGCGGGTTATACTCTTTTAAAAAAACCTTGATACGCCGGTAATAGTTCTTGGGTGAGTAGATGTTCTGCAGAATATCCCGATACCCCTCGCTAAGCGTGGCAAGATCCATTTTCGTTATGATATTGGTGGTACCGTCGTTATTCCCGGACATGTCGCCAAGGAGCCTTCCTTCTCGTTTGAGACGCTCGTAGAGCTTTGTGCCGGGGGGCGCCTGCAACATACCGACCATGGCGGTGACGATTCCGCTTTTCTGGATGAAATCAATCTGACGTTCAAAGATTGATCGCGTATCGCTGTCAAAACCGACGATAAAGCCACCCTGTACCTGCAAGCCTCCCCGCTGAATGCGCTTGACACTTTGCACAAGGTCACGGTTTCTGTTGTGCTTCTTGTTACATTCGGAAAGACATGCTTCATCGGGCGTTTCAATTCCGATAAATACAGAGTCAAAACCTGCCTTTACCATCAGATCCAACAGCTCGTCGTCATCAGCCAGATCAACGGAGGCCTCAGTATTGAAGGATATGCCTCTCTTGCCATTCCGCCATTGGGCCAAGGCCGGTAAGAGATGGTTTTTGAGATATTTGCGGTTGCTGATGAAATTGTCATCTGCGAAAAAAATAGAGCCGCGCCACCCTCGTTCATAGAGGCTGTCAAGTTCGAAAACAATCTGTTCGGAGGTCTTGAATCGGGATTGGTGCCCAAACAGGGCGGTGACATTGCAAAACTCACAGTTAAAGGGACAGCCACGGGAAAACTGGACAGCCATCGCCGCGTAGGATTTCAGCTTGGCCAACTCCCAGACGGGTGCAGGTGATTTCTGAATATCAGCATAAGCAGAGGTCTCATAAATAGCTTTGGGGTTTCCCTGATCCAAATCATCCAGGAAAAGGGGCAGGGTAATTTCGGCCTCGTTTAGGACAAAATGATCCACTTCAGCAAAGTCCTCATGCTGAGCCGTGAACAGCGGCCCCCCCGCAACAACCGTCACGGACGCCTCTTTACAACGGGAAATGATTTCCCGCGCCGATTTCTGCTGAATGGCCATGGCCCCCATAAAGACTAGATCAGCCCATTCCAGATCCCTTTCAGTGAGATTGGTTGTGTTCAGATCTATCAGTCGCTTCTCCCATTGTTGAGGGACAAGCGCTGCCACGGTCAGCAGTCCCAGCGGTGGGTAGGCGCTCTTTTTCCGGATGAAGCGGATGGCATGTTGGAATCCCCAGAAAGTTTCCGGAAAGGCAGGGTAGACCAAAAGAATATTCAAGATGATACCTCAGCTCAATTTTAGAAAAAAGGATCTCGCTTCCCAGCCAATCCCCACAGATACAGATTCAGAAAAACCAGAGCGAAATTAACCATAAAACAAATTCCGGACATTTAAATTTTGATAATATACTGAAAATTGGATTGAGGTCAATCTCAAACTCTGAAAATAGAGGAAATCCCCAGAAAATATCAAATTCTTAGGGATCCGGTGCATCGCCGGCCAATCTCCCCGGCTAATTTCGACTTTACAAACAAAGCGTTCAATCGTAAACTTTAGGATATTAAGCCTTTTTTCAGGGGGATGAGAACAGATGAGCAAATTATTTGAGCCGGCTGCCGTCGGTAACTTGACGTTAAAAAACCGAATCGCTCTGGCACCCATGACGAGAGGACGTGCCGGCGATGCACGCATCCCCAATGAAATGATGGCGGAATATTACCATCAGAGATCTGGTGCCGGACTTCTGATCACCGAAGCGACCGTCATTTCCAGACAGGGAATCGGCTGGATCGGTTCACCGGGGATTTTTGAGGAAAAAATGGTGGAAGGATGGCAAAAGATCACTGATCGCATCAAGCCGACCGGCACACCCATCTTTCTCCAGCTCTGGCATTGCGGCAGGGCCTCACACAGTGACTTTCACGGAGGTGAACTGCCGGTTTCCGCCTCAGCGGTTAAAATAAACGGTGATCTTATCCGTACGCCCTTTGGCAAAAAACCCTACGAAACACCCCGTCCGCTGACTGCGGATGAAATTGAAGCGACCGTAAAAGACTACCGGAGTGCCGCTCTAAACGCCAAGGCCGCCGGCTTTTCCGGCGTGGAAGTGCATGGTGCCAACGGCTATCTGATCAATCAATTCCTCGATTCAAAAACCAATCGCCGCGAAGATCAGTACGGAGGAACTGTTGAAAACAGGTTTCGATTTTTTAAGGAAGTGCTGGAGGCCGTTCTTGGCGTCTGGGAACCGGATCGGGTGGGCACTCGTATTTCACCCAACGGCGTTTTCAACGACATGGGCAGCGAAGACTTCAGGGAGACATATCTTTACGCAGCCGAAGCCCTTAACAAGTTCAAGCTGGGGTATCTGCACGTCATGGATGGACTTGCCTTTGGGTTTCACGAGAAAGGGGAACCCATGACGCTGAAGGAATTCAGGCCTCTCTTTCGAGGCATGCTGATGGGGAATTGCGGTTATACCAAAAAAGCGGCTGAAAAGGCCATTTCAGAGGGAGATGCAGACGTAATCGCTTTCGGCCGACCGTTTATCACGAATCCTGATTTGCCGGAACGATTCAAGCATCACTGGCCCATAAATCCCGCTGAAGACATGTCCCTGTGGTACACACCAGGGCCCGAAGGATACACTGATTACGAACCGTATTCCCCCTCAACTTGATCCGAGGGGCAGGGAGGATTAGCGATGATGAATCATAAAGAATACAATGCAATTTCACCCTCGGAACTCAATGACTGGATTAAAGAAAAGAAGTCTTTTTACCTGATCGATACACTGCTGGAGGATCATTTCCGCAAAATCCATTTGCCCGGCGCCGTGAATGCCTGCGTTTTCCAGGTGATATTCATGGCGGAGATCAAGGGGATTACGGAAGATAAAGAAATCCCCATCGTGGTTTATGGATCCAGCGGCCGATCCATGGATGCCGTCACAGCAGCCGGAAAGCTTGTTGAGAACGGTTACAAGGATGTCCACATCCTGGAAGGCGGCATCGAAGCCTGGCGGAATGCGGGCTTTCCACTGTCAGGTGAGGCGACCCTAGCCCCAGATGATTCTGAAACCCTTTTGGCACTTGAAAACCGCTCATACGAGGTGGATGCCGATCAGAGCACCATCCAGTGGTGGGGACGAAACCCCAACACCACCCACTTTGGAAACGTCGGAATAGCCAAAGGAAAATTGACCGTAAATGACGGCATTATTACCGGCACCGTTCACATGGACATGGACGCTATCACGAACATCAACCTGGAAGGAGACCCATTACAACCGGTCTTGATTGCCCACCTCAAAAGCGACGATTTCTTTCTCACCCGACTTTTTCCAAAAGCCAAGTTCGAAATCGCCCGTGCCGAACCTGTTGAAAAGCCCTTTTTAAGCATTCCCAACTATCGTGTAAAAGGCGCCCTTCAAATCAGAGGGATAGGCGCCGAACAGGCGTTTATGGCCACCATCGCAAACACGCCTCAAAACGGCCTGGCCGCTGAAGCCCATTTTGACATCGACCGGACCCGGTGGGGTGTCATTTACGGCTCAGCACGATTTTTCGAGCATCTCGGCATGCACCTGGTGTTCGACCTCATCAGTTTTCAGGTGCGCATTATCGCCCTTTGATCCAACATTTCTGCTGATTGAGAAGGATTTGCTCAATATGGCAGAGTAAAAGACGCCCCCATTGACGGTCACCCCATCCCCCTGCTGGGGGCCGTGGCCTTTAACCTACCCCTCCAACTTGTCGGGGCACCCCGCAGCGACCGTCAGCGCTATGGAATGAAAACTGGCCAGACTTTTAAAAATAAGAAATTTTACTTTTCCTTGTCGCCCTCACGGCCGATGGAGATGATTTCAGCCATGATGGCCACGGCAATCTCCTCCGGTGTTTCCGCGCCGATATCGAGCCCGATGGGGGCGTGGACCCGGTCCAGCAGTTCCTGTTTGATTCCTTTTTCCAGTAGTTCGGAATAGATCTTGGACTTTTTAGTGCGGCTGCCGATCATGCCAAGATATCGTGCCTGCGAGCGGATGACGGTTTCAAGTGCCACGCCGTCCTGCTCATGACCGCGGGTGACAATTACCACATGGCACCATGCATGAATGGGGAATTTTTCCAGTGCCTCTTTCAGATCACCCACGAAAATCTCGCGGGCATCGGGAAAACGCTCTTTATTGGCATATTCCGAGCGATCGTCAAATACCACCACATCCATTCCCAGAAAAGCGCCCAGCTTGGAGAGTTGCCGGCCCAGATGGCCCGCACCCACGATGATGAGCTGCTTTTTGCCGGCAATGACATCAATAAAAATATCGTTTTCGCCGCCGCAGATCCCCAAGTGTCCCAACTCCACCTCTTTCAGTTTGAACTGCACCATTTTTGGCAATCCATTTTTGATGGCCTCTTTGGCCTCTTCAATCACCTGTTTTTCCATGGCACCGCCCCCAATGCTTCCCACAATACGCCCGTCGGGAAAAACCAACATCTTGGCGCCGACCGCCCTGGGTGTCGATCCGTGGGATCGAACAATGGTTGCCAGTGCCACACTCTCCCCGGTTTTAAGTCTTTTTATTGCCGCTTCAAAAACATCGATCATGTCATATTCCTCCTAATGGCTATTAACCGCCACCATTACTGCTTCCAAAGCACCTCCGCCGATGGCCAGCGCTTTGTCGGAGATGGTCCAGCAACTTTCTGCAACATCTCTGGGGTCAATATCGCCGCTCTTGAGACCTTTATCGACCAAAACACCGTCATGGAGCAATCCGCGCAACATACCTGAAATAGGTGCCGGGACAGGTAAATAGCCCGCATAGGCAACCAGATCACCCTCCTCCACATGGGTGCCGATGGAGAGCACGCCTTTAAAGGAGCCCGGCCCCGGCGCCCTGATGACACGTGCCGAACCGATTCCCTTCACCTCACCCGGAATGCCGGTGTTGGGAATCCCTGATCCCTTCCAGATCACCCGTCCCAAAGTGTGCCCCCGCTTGGTCTCCACAACGGCATGAACATCTTCTCCCGCCGTGAATCCAGGTCCAAGTCCCACCACAAAAGGGGCGTCCCCCATGCGGGTCCCCAAGTTCTTTTTGGCCATGATGGCGTCGATGACGGCAAAAGGCGCGATTTCTTTTACAATGTCCGCTTTGGCATCCACGATGACGGGAATCGCCCGATCCTTCAGCGCATCTAGAATATCCTCACGGTTCTGAGCCCGACGGGCGGTCATATCTTCGACAGTCGTTTCACCGTCATAAACAGCGTCCGAGAGCGAAACGGTTCTCCGAACCGTCAGGGGCTGCTCAATCTCCGTCATCAAAACAGGGAAACCGCTTCGCCAAAGGCGCGCAGCCACACCCGTGGCCAGATCCCCCGCCCCTTTAATCACAATTATTTTTTCTTTGAACATATTCAATACTCCAATTCATCCAGTCAAAAGCTGAATTTCCCGGTTCAATCCTGCACCCTGCCCACTGTCCCCTGCACCCTTTCAAAGTTTGCCCTACTTTCCAAATGAGCACCTGGGAAAATGACATGTTTCACATTCCAGACACATCCCCCCATGCGCCATGGCCGCGAGATTTTCCCGCGTAATCCGTTCCCCCGCCAGAACCCTCGGCAAAATAAGATCCAGCACCGTTGTCCGGAAAAAGAGAACACAGGCAGGCAACCCCAGGACCGGGACATCCCCAAAACGCCCATAGAGAAACATGGCGCCTGGCAGGACCGGCGTTCCGTAAACGACATCCGCTGCTCCCGCATCGGCAATGGCCACGCGCGTTATATCGTCGGGATCCACACTCATGCCGCCGGCCACCACAATCATTTCAGCCCCGTTATCAAGGTGCTTACGAATTTCAGATGCAATTTGTTCTCTGTCATCGGGCGCAAAGGAAATCCCCATGACAGGACAGTCAAAATCCTGGAGTTTGCTTCGAATGATGGGGGCGAATTTATCGTCGATCAGTCCTGAGAAGACCTCATTGCCCGTAATCACAATGCCGGTCCTGGGTGTCAAAAAAGGTTTTACGGAAAAAACATTGCCCACTTCACGCGCAATCTTCTCAGCGGCCTGCAGGTTTTCCTCGTCAATAATCAGCGGAATGGCCCTCACACCGCCAATGACATCCCCTTTTTCGACCACCGAGTGGGTATGCCTGGACGAACAGCTGATATCCGGCACCAGGTTGATGCGGGTGAGCGCCGGCACATCCACCGTCATCAGGCCACGATGAATCGCCTTCAACTGGATTTTCCCTTCCGAAGGATGGGGGTCGAAAGTCACGCCTTTTCCGGCCAGCAAGGTTGCCAGCCTGAGGGCCGCATCATCTTCATGAACTTCTCCCGGATCCAGGTGCAAAACGTACAGGTGTTCCTTCCCAACCCTTTTCAAATGAGAGATATCCGCTTCCCTGATGATCTGCCCCTTTTTAAAGGCCGGTCCCTTGAACTGTCCGGGTCTGATTTCCGTAATATCGTGTGCCAGAATGGTTCCCACGGACTGATCCACGGGAATGATTCTCGCTGAAGATTTGAATTTGTTTGACATAAAAAGCTCCCAACTACGATTGCTCAATTTAAATAAACAGCTGCGTCCAGTTTCAACCAATCAAGCCATCCTTTAAGGGTCGAAATCCTGAAACCGTAAACCAACCGCTTATAATCGTCTTTCTCCGCCTGTTTCCTATCTGCCAGGCGTTTTTTAAGCCCTTCCAGGACGGCAATCTGTGACCTCACCAGGTCGCCGCCACCAGGAAGATCAAGGTGGCGAAAAAAGTAAAGTTTGGCCAAGAACTCAATGCGCAAATCCCGCGCATGCGCCGCCGGGCTTTTCAGCCAGTCGAGAAAATGTTTTTTGCCCGCCGGCATAATTTCAAACACCCGTTTCGACGGCCGTGTATCCTGGGTTTCAAGGGTTGAATCCAACAACCCGTCACTATCCAGGCGTTTCAGGAGCGCATACAGCTGGCTCATACTGACACGCCAGGCCGGTCCCAGGCCGGTTTCCAGGAATTGGAGAATCTCATATCCATGGCGGGGTCCGGACATCAACGCTCCCAGCAGGGCATACTCTGTGGCAGGTTTTTCTTTCATCATTCCCCCAGACAAACGCAGTTTAAATCATGTTGACCGCTATTGGATGCCTAGCATATTCCGCCCTAGAATATTTTAAATTGCTGTATTCAGTCAAGAAAAAAGATCCGAGTTTCAGAATCCTCCCCAAAGCCCATTGACTTTTTTAAAAAGGGATGCAGAATGCTGTTTTATGTAAACCTCAACGCATAGCCCCTTAATGTAGGCACGGTGATGGCGGTGCCAATATCGAGAAATAAAACATGCATATTTGTCAGACCGGGGAAATTTCCGATAATTTTTATGTTTTGGGACATTCAGCAGTCCCGATCTACCTTCTGGATGGTCCAGAACCGTTGCTTTTCGATGCGGGCTTTTCCGGTCTTTCGTATCTTTACGTCAAAGAGATCAGAGCTGTTCTGGGCAATCGATCTCCCGCTTTTCTCTTTTTGACCCACGCGCACTGGGATCATGTGGGAGCGGCGGCCTACTTCAAAGAATTATGGCCTCATATGAAAATTGCGGGATCCCTGAAATCTTCCCAAATCCTGGCCCGCAAAGGCGCCCTCGCACAAATCAAAACGCTCAATCAAAAGGGGCTCGAAGCGCTCCGCAGCTGGGGCGTTAACCATATTTTCGAAGGCGAATTCAAACCTTTCACCTTTGATATTGTCCTCAAGGATGGTCAGAAAATGAACATCTGGAAAGGTCTGACCGTAACGGTCATTGCCGCGCCAGGCCACACATGGGATTCCACGGCCTATTATCTCGAAGGGCGAAAGATTCTAATTTCAGGGGAAGCCGCCGGATGTGACGGCGTCTGTGACTTCCTGGTCGACCATGAGGCCTATGCCGCAAGCCTGAAACAATTGGCCGGATTAAATGCAGAGATACTGTGCACCGCACATAAAGATATTTTCACCGGCAAGGACGTCCCGAAAAATATGATAAAATACATGCACATGCTGAAAGAATATGTGGCACGGGTAAAGCGATACCTGGAAGAGGAACAAGGCGACATTGACCGCACCGTGGCGCGCATCAGAACGGCTGAATGGGATCCGAAGCCATTACCCAAACAGCCCCTGGAACCCTACCTGATCAATACCGGAATGCGTGTGAAGACCATCCTGAAGCACATGTACATGGAAACTTAGTTTTCACTGCTTTTTCCTACCGGCTTAATGCTGCAGAAAGACCAGCGATTTCCGATGCCGCCCACCATATTGATCCACCCCGAAAAACGGTCTTCCCGGACCCCTTCCGCCAGTTTGGGGGTGTAAAGAGGCAACCACGGCAGATCATGCATCAGAATTTCCTGCATTTCCCAGATAAGCTTTTTTCGCTTTTCGCGATCCATGGCATCGGCACTGGCATTGGCAATGCGATCAAAGACGGGATTATTGTAACCACAGGTATTCCACCCTTTTGGTTTGCTGTTTTTCGAGATGAAGAAATTCCTCAAATAGTCCGGATCAAGCGACAAATTTCCATATCCCAGGACGAAAAGATCAAAATCATGGCGGGTTTTTACCTGTTGGATCAGGGAACCGAGCGGCATGGGTTTGCTGGAGGCGGGAATCCCCAGCATCTTGAGCCATTCCTGCATCATAATCCCCACCATGGCCCTCTGAGGGTCATAATCGGCTGGAGGCGTCAGGATGGTCACCCTTTCCATTTCGCGCCCGTCCGGCAGACGCATCTCCTCTCCCTGAACCACCGCTCCTTCGGAATTGACCGGCGGCTCTTTCCAGGTGTAGCCACCCTCCTTTAAAACCTGAAATGCCTTTCGAATTCTTTCGTCCCGGTTGAGGCCCTCTCCATATCCGGGCACATTGGGATCGTACCAGAAGGTATTGCTGGAAGGCACAATGGATTCCGCCTGAAGGGCGTACCCTTGAAGGATTCTCCTCACAATGAAATTCTTGTCCGTTATAAGCGCCACAGCCGTTCTGAAATGAAGGTCGTTAAAAGGCGCCCTCCTGAGATTGAACCCTGCATAATAAAGGGCACTCTTTTCGCTGGTGTAAATGTTGACATTTTTATTATCTTCCAGATCCGCCAGGTACCCTTGTTGCAACCCCCACCAGAACATGTCGATGCTGCCCTTCATCAGAGCCAGGACCGCAGCATCGCTGGTACCGAAGAATTTGAATATGATGCCATCGATATGCGGGCCCAATGGGTATCCGGCGATTTTCTTCCCTCGCCCGAAAAAGTATTTATTGGCTTCCAAAAACACATAAGCCCCTCGCCGCCACTCCTTGAGAACAAAGGGTCCGTTGCTGATGGGATTTTCAATTTTTAGTTTAAGCACCTCCAACAGCGGCTTTTCAAGGCCTTTCACCCGTTCCAGAACCGCTTCCCAGTATTTTTTTTGAACAATGGGTGTGGTAAGTGTCCGGGAAAGAAAAATGGCTTTGGGTTCTCGCAGGGTAAAGCGGATGGTTTGCGCATCGGGGGTTTCAATTTTCTTTATGAATTCCCAACTGCTGAGGTATCGGGGAAGCTTCAGCGTTTTGATGAAACGACCCGTAAAAGCGACATCTTCTGAAGTCAGTTTTGAGCCGTCGGACCATTTTGCAGGCCTTATTTTGACCGTGTACGTCAAAGTTTCCGGATCATAAATCGGATGCGCCTCAGCCAGCCAGGGTATCAAGTCGAGATTCTTCGGCTCGCGGGTATAAAGGGGCTGATATATCTGGCTCAGTACCTTGCCGGACCAGGCATCGGTGGCCAGCCAGATGTTCAAGGTCTTGGGCTCCTCCAAAAGACCAATTTTAATGTAGTTTTTGGCGTGGGCAGTTGGCACGAAATAAACCGACAATATGGATACTGCCAGTAAGAATGTAAAACGGACGGTTCCGGAGGATACCGCCCCGCAAAGCTTTTTGTGCAATTTAAGGAAGTTTTGCATCATATCCTCCATAACAATCTATCGGTTCGCCTCATAATCGGTTTGGAACTCAATTTCCAGAAGGGAAACATCGTCATCAAAAACTTCCCTCCCCTGCCGTGCTTTCATGGTATCGATAATACCTTCCACGTGGGCCCGATTGTCCCGGTAAAGATCATCCACCACGCCAACAAAATCATCAAACATGCAAATTTTTCCCTCACAGCCATCAACCTCGTAAATGCCATCGCTGAAAACATAAAGCCGCGTGAAGGGTCTGAAAGAAAATGAAAAACTGGCATATTTCTTCTCAGGAATGGCACCGATGATGAACCCTTCACCCGAGAGTTTCACCAACTCGGCCGTCTCAGGCGTTTCACCGGTCATGGCAATGGCGGGCGGGTGACCGCCACAGGCATATACAATCTCCCTTTTATGTTTATGATAAACTCCGTACCAGATGGTAAAAAACATATCGTTATGATTTTCCATTTTGAAAACCTGGTTCAGTTCCGCCAGAACCTGGCCGGGATCTCTAAAATCCACATGGTTCAGGGATTCGGAACGTAAGGCATTAACGACCGATATGGACAAGAGGGCTGCCCCGATGCCGTGCCCGCATACATCCAGCAGCAGTACGGTGATGGTGCGCTCGGAAAAAGCGTGAAGATTTTCATGTCCGGGTTGCGGGTTTTGGGTCGGCATTTTCCTTATCTCCCGTTTGTCTCACGCCTTTGCAGGTTCCAGGGCAGCATGCGCAAGGAAGGTGGCGGCTTCCGGCGGCACCGAGGTCAGGCTGATGTGAAAAATCGCCGGATCCTTTGAAACGTTCTTGATCACCTTGGCATAGAGATCGGAGGTAATCTCATTTTTGTCATAATCAAAAAGTGAAATTTTCAAATTGACCAGTTTATCCGCTGAAACCTCTGCCGATATTTGGGCGGTTTTTTCAAACAGTTTGTCCAGCGTTCCCACATACCGGGTATCTCTCGCGTGTTTTCCTTCAAGTATGGTGAATTCAATGAGGAGGGGCTTGGACAGATCCATCAGTTCCGCGTCCACCTTTTCCGGCAGAAACAGGTCGAATTCGCCCCTGATGCCTCCCACCTCGTAGATGGTAATGGGCTTTTTAACCCCCTTTGGCATCACTTCAATCTGATCGTCAATTCTCAGCAAGTGTTGGCCACATTCTTCCATGGTGTTTTCGGAAATAAAAATCTGCCCCCCCACGGTGTAACTTTCGATGCGTGAAGTCAGGTTGACGTTTCGCCCCACCACGCCGTACTTCATACGCTTTTTGGAGCCGATGTTGCCCACCACCAGTTGGCCCGAATTGATACCGATCCCCTGATGGACCTCCGGATACCCTTTTTCGCGGCACCGTTTGTTGACCTCCGTCATGGCCAGCTGCATTTCCACCGCGCATGCCACCGCTCTCTTGGCATCATTATCTCTAAGTATCGGAGCGCCGAAAATCACAAAGATGGCATCGCCGATAAACTCATCGATGGTTCCATGGTACTTCAACACAATTTCCGTCATGGTTTCCAGATAGATATTGATAATGCCCACCACATCCTCAGCGGGAAGTCTTTCCCCGATGGCGGTAAATCCCCTCAGATCCGTCATCATAATGGTGACGAAGCGCTTTTCACCACCCAGCGCCGCGCCTTCGGGACTTTCTAAAATGGCATCGACGATGTCATCGGACAGATACTGACCGAATGTCTTTCGAATGATCCGGTTGGCTTTTTCCAGTTGTGCCTGGGCCTCATTTCTCTCAAGCAAATTAATGTAGCCGCGAGAGTGATATCGGATACGTGCCAGGATTTCCAACCGGTCCGGCAGTTTGACCATATAGTCATTGGCACCGAGGGCGAATGCTTCAGCTTTGGTGAGCGCCTCTTCCTTGCTGGAAAGCACAATCAACGGTACATGGCGTGTCGCGACATTGGCACGATAGTAGCGGACCAGGGTTAAACCGTCGATTTCAGGCATCACAAGATCCTGCAGGATAACCGTGGGGTGGATCCGGTTTGCGGTCTTGATGGCCTTTGTGGGGTCCTGGCAAAAATGGAAATCAATATCATTTTCAGGTGCCAGCATTCGACGCAGGGCTTCACCGATCATGTGCTGATCGTCCACAAGCAAAACGGTTATACGGTGCTGGGTGAGAGATGCGTTGTCAGACATTCGGATTCCTGTTCAAAACTTAAGAATTTTAGGATGGTGATAATCTTCGCAAAATCGCGGATGCAATCCGGTCAACCGGAAGAATTTCCGATGTTGCACCCAGATCCCGTGCTGCTTTGGGCATGCCGTAGACAACACTGGTGGCTTCGTCCTGGGCAATGGTATGCCACCCGACACGATGCAAGATTTCCATACCTTCCGCACCGTCTCTGCCCATTCCGGTCAACAGCACCGCAACCCCCATTGAAGGCCAGTGGGCCGCCACACTCTTGAACAATACATCCACGGAAGGACGAAAAGGCGTGGCAATGGGTTCTTTGGTGTAAGCCAGGTTGAGGTTTGATGTGAGTACGAGGTGATCATTTTTTCCGGCCAGAAATGCGGTTCCCTGTAAAGGGTAGGCACCCTCTTTGGCGATTCGTATTTTAAGGGGGCTCTGCTCATCAAGCCATTTGGCCATGCCGGCTGAAAACTCTCCGTCCACGTGCTGGGCAATAAGAATGCCTGCCCTGAGATCAGCGGGCATCCGGCTCAAAATATCCGCCAGGGCCTTGGGCCCCCCCGTGGATGCACCCATGACAATCAGTGAGGAGACTTTTGCAACCCTTGTCGGTTTTGATGGCTCTTTTTTGAACGCTTTTTGAGAATTAATGCTCAGCTTTTCAATGATGCTGATCTTCTTGAGCAGGGCATCACGACTTTTGTGAGCGCTTTCTCCGTTTCCCATCATGGGCGTATTAATGGCATCAAGCGCTCCATAACCCATGGCCTCAAAAATTTTTCCAGCGTGATCCTCCATGGTGGCCGTCACCACCAAAATAGGACATGGCGACGCATACATAATCCTTCGGGTGGCTTCCACGCCGTCCATGTCCGGCACAAAAAGGTCCATGAGAATCAGGTCAGGTTTATCTTTTTCACACTTTCGGACCGCTTCATTACCGGTTCTCGCGATCCAGGCCAGTTTATGAACGGAACTGTCCAGAATAATCCTTTTCAGTATTTCAACGGCCCGGGACATATCATTGACGATGGCGATGCGCATGTTTTAGGCCTCTCCAATGAGATTGACGGCGGCCCGTATCAATGAGTCGTCTTCAAAACTGCTTTTGGTCAAGTAATAGTTGGCCCCTGCCTGCAAACCCGCCAACCTGTCTTCTTCTTTGTCTTTATAGGAAACAATGATCACCGGAATGCTCTTGAGTTCCTGATGTCGCTTAATCTGATTTACAAACTCGATGCCGTTCATCCGAGGCATGTCCACATCGGATATCACCATGTCATAGTCGCCCGAGCGAACCGCATTCCATCCATCCACCCCATCAACAGCCGTATCCACCCGGTAGCCTTTGCTTTCAAGCAGTTTCCGTTCCATTTCCCGGACGGTAAATGAGTCATCCACAACCAGTATCCGTTTTTGCTTTCCCGCTTCTATGGCCTCGTGGGCCTGATTCAATTTTCGAAGTCTTCGTCCGGCCAGAAGGTTATCGATGGACCGAACCAGGTCCTCCACATCAAAAATCAAAACGGGCGATCCGTCCAGCATCACCGCCGCCGAACTGATATCGGGCACCTTGCCAAGCCTGTTATCCAGAGGCCGCACCACCAGATCACATTCCCCCAGAAATTTGTCCACGGCCATCCCGTAGGCATTCAACCGGTCGCTCAACACGACCACAAAGAATTTTTCCCGGCTTTCAAGCGGCGTTTCCAGTTCCAGAACGTTGTGAGTATCCACCAGCGCAATGTTGTTATTGTCAAACCGGAAATATTGACGGTCTTCAACAATTTCAATTTCCGACGGCGACAGTTCCAGACAACGGTCAATGCGTGCCAGTGGAAATGCATAGGGCTCACCGGCAATCTCCACCAGAAAAGTGCGTGCCACGGAAAGGGTCAAAGGAAGCTCGATATGGAATATCAGCCCTTTTCCCGGATCTGAAACCGCTCTCACCACGCCGCCCACTTCATGGACCATATTATGAACCACATCCAGACCCACACCCCGTCCCGATATTTCAGTGACGTTTTTAGCCGTGGAAAAGCCCGGCAAGAACAAAAACTCCATCAGTTCCGCCTCGTTCATCTGGCCAGCCATTTCCTGGGTGGCCATCTGTTTTTGAACGATCTTATCTTTCAGATCTTCAAGGTTGATGCCACGGCCGTCATCTCGGACCGTAATCATCAGCATGCCTGATCGATGGGAGGCTTCTAACTGCAAAAGACCGGTTTCCGGTTTGCCGGCTGCAATCCTTTCCTCCGGTAATTCAATTCCGTGGTCCACGGCATTTCGAATCAGATGATTTAAGGGCGCATCCAGTTTTTCAAGGATATCCCGATCCACCTCGGTGCCCTTTCCTTTGATATTCAGACGTACTTTTTTCCCCAGGTCACGCGCAAGATCCCTTACGAGTCTGGGAAATCCATGGACACCGTCTGAAAAGGGCCTCATACGAACCGAAATAACTTCGTGGTAAATGCGATCGGAGAGAGCAGCAGTGGTACCCGTGAAGATATCGAACTGATTCAATCGCTCCGCCAGTTGCAGGGAACAGGCCTTTGTTTTTTCCCTGGCCTGCAAAACCAGTTCCTGTGCCAGCTCATATCGCTTTTTCTGGACAACGGCCTCCTGCAGCGCGTCTAGAATGTTCAATAAATCCAGATGATTTCGTTTAAGTTCAAGAAGAGATTCGGAGAAGTTGGGCAGCCATCCGGCACCGACCACCACTTCCCCGGCCTGCCCCATGAGCCTTTCAATTTTGGCGGCCGTCACTCGCACGGTCCGGTCCAGTTCAGCCGGTTTATGTATGGCCGGCACTTTTTCGGACGGCGCCTCTGGCACAGGACTTCGGTCCGGATCTTCTACAGGGGTCAGATCCTTGCTCCCTTCGAAGTACTCCGGGACAGGTTTCTCATCGGTTTCCACCTTCACGGGGGAAACGGGTATCGGCGCATCTCCGTGAATGATGGCGTTAATGGCTTCCATGAGATGATCAATCTCATCGCCATGGCGGCTCACCCAGTCTGTTTCACCATCATGAATGGACTCCGCAATGTTAATGAGAATATCCACGATTCGAAGCAGAATGTCGATCTGTTCAGATCCCAGCGAAACCGCCCCTTTCTGAGCGGCGACAAAGCAGTCTTCCATGGCATGGGCCACTTTGACCGCGGCATCGAGACCCACAATCCTGGCGCCTCCTTTGATGGAATGGGCAGCCCGCATGAGGGCCTCCAACTGATCCGTGGCACCGGGGTTGTTTTCAAGTGCCAGAAGGCCATCATTTAAGACCGCCACATGGCTTTCCACTTCCGCCTGAAAAAGATCAAGCATGGCGGGGTCCGTGGCGAAGGTTGCCACAGGCTGTTTTGACGCTTCATCATGGTTCTTTTGAGGAGAGGCCTCACCACCGGTTTTGAGGACTTTGTCCGTCGCAACGTCATTGGACGCTTCGGTTTTGATTTCGCGGGAATCAGCGTCCGCTCTCTGGGACATCATACCCGTGATGCTGTTCTTGATGGTTTCAATCTCTTTTTGGTTATTGTTGAGCCATCCGGAACCGCTTTCTCCCACATGTTCGGAAATGCGGTTCAGCATGTCGATGCCTTGGAAAAGAACATCTGCCTTACCCAAATCCAGGCTTATGAGCCCTTTCTGCGCGGCCACAAAACAGTCTTCCATGGCACCGGCGATATGGGCAGCGCCACCGACGCCTACGATTCTGGCCGCCCCTTTGAGGGAATGGGCGGCGCGCATCATCGCTTCCAGCTGATCGCCTGACGCCGGGCGTTGTTCCAGCGCCAGCAGCCCGTCATTCAAAATGGCCACATGGTTCTGGGTTTCCGTCCTGAACAGTTCGCACATGGCAGGATCAAACACCGGCTCTTCGTCATCCGGGGGCACATCCCCGGTGACATCCACGGACGGCGCCTCTTCCAATGGCACGCAAGCTGTTTCCGGCGCAATTTTTGAAATCGCTTCGGGCGCGGCGGTTGTCCCTGGAGGATCACCGGAAGTTTGTGATCCGGCCTTGCGCAACCATTCAGCGACTCTGTCAGCATTTGATTCAATCCAAGGCGGTACCCCTTCCGCAAGCGCTTCAGCCATGTGGTTGAGAATCTCAATCCCTTCAAACAGGTATTGCACATCCGTTTCATCCAGTGGCCGTTCACCTTTTTCCGCAGCCGCAAAAAGGCTCTTCATCAACTGGGCCACCGCCACCGCCTGATCCAGCTCAACTATCTGTGCCCCCCCTTTGATGGCTTGGATTGCAGGGATCATGGCCTGAAACCTTTCCAGGTTCTTGGGATTGGCTCTTAACGACTGAAGTCCTTCGTTAATGGTTAAACCGTGCCGTTTGACCTCTGAACGAAAAAGATCCATCATGGCGGAAACATCACTGGCCACTTCTTCATGCGCCTCGTTCACTGAAGACTCCTTTTCAGCGTATAAAACAGGAGTTCATCATCGAGTAGCGCCACATGTTTCTCATCCCATTTGAAAATACCCTCCGTAAAGGTGGATTTGCTCTTAGCGATGGTCACGGGAACGTTTTGTAGAAGGCCTGAATTGAAGTGATGGATGCCGTGGATTTCATTGACCGGAAAGACCCATTGCTCCCCATCTTTTGATACCACCATCAACCGCTTTTTTGCCTTTTCCGAGGCTGGTTTTTTAACAGGTGCATCCTCCAGATCCATGAGGTGCTTCAAGGAGACACAAAGCTGAATTTCACCATGAACATTGACAAGTCCCAACAAAATGGGAGTTTTTCGATGGGGAAGGGTATGAATGCTGACATCTTCAATGATCTCTGCAAACAACCCGGCGGGAAGCGCCATCCATTCAGACGCGATGCGAAACACAACGACCGCGATTGCCCCCACGGGCTCTTTCCCCTTTTTTTTCACAAGGATGTTTCCCCATTCATCCTTATATGCTTCGGGAAGTGCCCTTTCCAGAAGGTTCCGTCCCGCCTGGGTGAACACCTGGCAATTGCGGCAGTGGATCACCTCCTCCAGCTTTGGACAACGGGGTAATTCGTTCCCCCATACTCCTATGCGCTTCCAGCATCGATCCTTATTTTCCATACTCTCTTCCCGATGATTGATCTTCTGTGAAACCACTGTCCACAGTGCCCATGCCGATGCGCTGAGCACGTTGCCGTAATCGTTCGGCACCGGACTTGTTTCCCCGTTGCAGTTCAATAAACACCATATGGTTCAACGCTTCCACATGCTCCGGGTTCAGATAGATGGCTCTGTTAAAAAACGCTTCAGCCCGCTCCTCATCGTGCAGGGCTTCAGAAATCAGTCCCATGAGAAAATGGGCCTCCACGTGCACGGGATTTTCATTCAGAAAGATTTCGCACAATTCCAGGGCTTCCGACAGTTTCCCATGATCCGCCAGTTCTTTGGCTTTCGGGAACAGATCCACTGTTTTCTCCGTTGCCGCATCAATTGTTTCGGGTTCTGGTCCATGGGGCCGATCGGTCTGTCTTAAGGACGGCGCTTCCTTTTTAAACGCAGGGTTTTGAATGGGCTTTGGTTTATTTTCGTAAGGCTTGGATCCGGTTCCATGAATCCCGCGTTTAACGGGAGCATTTTCAGCATTTGACGTCGCAGCTTTTGCGTCGGACGCCCGCCACCTCTTGCGGCAAGCGAAAACGCCTGTTTCGTTGATCGCCTCAAACCCCCAGTCGAGGGCCGCTTGCCGTTCAGCATGACCACAGAAAAAAATGCCTTTATCATCCAGCAGCCGACTCATGGTTTCAAGGGTTTGATTCCTTGCCGCCGGACTCATATAAATCATCAAATTCCTGCAAAAAATAACATGGTACGGAGAACCGGTCGCAAAATGGCCCTCCATGATGTTACCGATCTTGAAAGAGACCTTGCCTCTCACGGGGTCTAATAGTTGATACACATCCCCTTTCCGCCGGAAATAATGATCTCTGAACGAAAGATCCTTTCCGCGAAAGGAAGCCTGCCCATAAACCCCTTGTCTTGCCCTTTCAAGCGCTTTTTCGCTGATATCAATACCGACAATTTTAAAGCAATCCCGTTGGATACCCGCATCCAGCAGCGCCATGGCAATGGAGTACGGCTCTTCACCCGTAGAGCAGGGGATGCTCAGCACGTTAAGGGGACGACCGGAATTACGGGGCAGCCACTCATCCGTTACAAAACGGCCCAGATAATGAAACACCTCCCGGTTCCTGAAAAACCAGGTTTCCGAAACCACCACCATTTCAATAAGCTGTTTCCATTCATCATTTGAATTTTCGAGGGTTTCAGCATAGGCCCTCACAGTGCTCACGCGACACTGCTCCATCCGCGCCCGAATGGCTTTTTCAATCACCGTTCTGCCAATGGCTTCGGTATCCAGCCCGATCTTTTCTTCAAGCAGCGATTCAACGATGTTATTTTTCATTTTGTGCTTTTATAAGTGCCGGTAAAAACTGAAAGCTCTCCGGAAGAAGATCCAGATCCACATATTGAATCATCTCCTGTTCTTGCATCATCAAACCGCCCAGATAGGGTGCTTCCTCCAGTTGCAGCCCTGGCGCCACGAAGTCAGTTTCATCTCTTCTGGCGGTTTCGGTGACCCGTTCGGCCATCAATCCCAAAATGTAGGGCGTATTATCCTCTTTCACATAGTCCACCAAAATGATGCGCGTACTCATTCGCATCTGGCAGGGCTTTCCCTGAATGAGGCGCCGCAGATCGATCACGGGGACAATGACCCCGCGATAGTTAAACAGACCTGCCACGTAATCCGGCGCATGGGGCACTTCTTTGAGCGACACGATGGGAGCCACTTCCCGAACCCGATCACATTTCATGGTGTACATGGTGTTGCCCAGATAGAACAGCAGTACCAGCATGGCCGATCTTTCTCCCTCAATGAACGGATTGGTATCAGGGGATCAATGGTCACCCACGATCCGGTTGTAAATGCCGTTTGACTTGATAATGGCCAGACCTTCATCCAGCTTTTTCGCGTAGTATTCAGCCTTTGGAAAAGTTCTTGAAAAAGCCACATAGATATTTGAACTCTCGCTTTCAAAAGCCTTGAGGATCTTTCCGTTCAGATCGTTTTCAGCCATAATTTTATCTGCCGTCTTGTCATAAAGAATGGTAGCGTCAATTCGTCCCTTGGCCAATTTTCGCACATTCAGCAAATCCGATCTGACCGGAATTTTAATGATACGGTCGTTCTTCGCAAAAAAATCTCCATACCCATAATCAAACACAATGCCGATTTTTTCGCCGTTAACCAAATCCTCCTTTTTCTCCGCGGACAGGGGATGGTCCTTGTTATGATAGTAGGCCGAATGGGCGACGAAAAGCGGGGTGGTTCCGAATATGTAATCTTTTTCATTAGCGCTTTCTTTGGGTACGTCAAAGGCTCCCAGAATAGCGCCTTCCCTGACCTCTTTTAACAAACGGTTGTATGGGGCGACCTTGAAAGCCACATCAATACCAACGGCCTTGTAGGCAGCCGATACAATGTCGTTGGCCATACCCGTACCGTCAGGGTTCGCATAAGGCGCCCAATCATTTTCCGCCCCCAAAGTGATGGTCTCCGCAAAACCCGATGAAGCAGATCCCAAAAACAATATCAGCACCAACAAAGCGCGAATTATCATGATTTCCCTCATTCTTTTTGAAGAACTATTCATTCCGTTATCGGGACTTCAGCTGACTTTGAAACGGCTCACTTCATCCTGCAGCCCGCGCGCGGCCTCGTTGAGCTGTTCAATGGCGGAATAGGATTCATGAAGCGATTCCATGGTCTGCTGCATCTCCTCGCTTAAATTAACAATTGAGGTGTTGATTTCCGTGGCATTCCGGGACTGCTGCGCCATGGAAACATTCACGTTTTCAAAACTTGGGGACAATGCCTGAACCTGTTCAATGATTTTTGCCAGTTGGTTACTGATATGTCCCACGTCTTCAGCACTTCGCTTGACCTCTCCAATAAATTTATCCATCTCCATAACGCCGGCTGAAACCGCCGTTTGCATTTCCTGTACCATCTGCTCAATGTCCAGCGTGGCAACAGCCGTCTGATCCGCCAGTCTTCGAATTTCACGGGCCACCACATTAAAACCTCTACCGTATTCCCCCGCCTTTTCGGCTTCGATGGCTGCGTTAAGGGATAGCAGGTTGGTCTGATCGGCCACTTTGGTGATGGTAACCACCACAGTGGTGATGTTCTCGGCCTTTTCATTAATGGTTTCGAGACGTCCCGAGATAGATTTTGATGCCGATTCCATGTTGCGCATGGCCTCTTCCATTCGCCCCAGATCCGACTGCCCCTTTGTGGCAAATCCGGCCGTTTCCTGACTCATGGCGGCCACCTGGTCCATGGTTTTCACAAGTTCATTGGACAACCCGGATATTGCCTCAACCGATGCCACCACCTTCTTGCTGCTTGCCAGTTGATTGCTCATGGTTGCCTCCTGCTCCCTTGCGGTGGCAGCCAACTCCGTGGAAGATGAGGTCACCTGA
>JAJDOH010000231.1 GCA_022340265.1 Deltaproteobacteria bacterium
TGCCAGTCTTTCATAAGTTCTTCCTCCTTCCCAATTGGGGACTTTCCTGTGAGGAAGAACCTATGAAAATCATGCCCATGCCGTAAAGGTGTAACCTCTAGGGTCACACCAGCAGAGCTGGTGGTTTAATCATGGTAATTAATGAAAAGTATCGGCAGCCAAACACCCTTACGAATCACAGAGATTCCTTATATTCGAAGAGAGCACCATGAAATGGATGCTAAAGTATTCGCCCGAGAATCCATCGGTTCATTCTCCAACTGCACAGCCTGTCACAAAACGGCTGAAAAGGGGATATATGACGACGATGCCGTTACGATTCCTAATTGAGCAGATCACAAACGGTGTATCTGAACAGACTGTTTAATCTTTCTCCGGAGTGGCTACAATGCAGACAAAGGATTACAGGCTCGGTGACTACAAGATTATGGAATCCGGCACTGGAGAATTGGGGTGGGAAGCCCATTTCGGAGTAGGCGAGATAAAGGAAGGAAGGTGCTTCAAGAAAGGCTCAATCCTGTTCATCGGGCCGCCGGAAAGACGGAGTGACGGTTTTCTAAAATTTGAGCATATGGCTCGTACTAAAGGCTTCCCCGACTGGTTGAAGACAAAATATTATTGCAGAGGCTTTGAGGTTTACCACTGCAAGACCGGCAGAAAAGTGACGAAGGAAGAAATCCAGTTGTGGAAGCATGATAGTGGTATCGATGGAATAGACAGACGAAATTCAGAAAGGGCGGGAACGGCTTCAAATGCTATCTTCACCAAAGGGACTTCAACCGATGCTTTCAGACTTCAAAGATACGAAATAACCAAAAAACAAAAAGATCAAATTGTTTGGAAAACACACGCGGGTCCGCACACCTTGGGTGTTGGAACATGTATCATTCTGGAGGACATTATATTTATGGGGTCGCGGCAAATTGAACAAAACAATTTGAGTAAACGGCAATTCCTTGCGAACCTGGAGAGATTGCCGCAATGGCATCAAACGAGATATTTCAGCCCTAAACTTTCTCTCCATGAATGTAAAACCGAAATCGTAATGCAGGTTGAAAGGAAAAGGTGGTCGAGTAGAAAAAGGGCAACGGAAAATAATACTGGCCGGAAAAGGTATAAAAACGGAACTTCATTCGGGCTAAAGGCAGAAGATCTAACTGAAAAAGGGACAGCTTTTTTGAGCCACCTGGCAAAAAAATGGTTATCCTATATCGCTGATTGGCTAGCCTTAACTCTGCCAATTTTTTTCGCCTATTTGATCCGCCTCTCGAAAAAGCTTAAGAGAAAATGGCCTTTCAAAAGGGGGAAAAACTCTTCCATCCATCGCGGGGATGATTAAATCCGGGCCTTATTCAATGCCAAAGACCATTGGTTCGAGGACTGTCCGTAAGGATCAAAAATTTAAACAGATTGCTGACCGTTAAGCAGTTGTTAGGTATTGTCGGAAATGCTCTTTCTTAACCGCAGCGAGAGATATTCTCTTCACGCCGCATCCGAAAAACGGGGCGGGGTCCAGTTCTTTAGCGCCTTGAGCGCCAGCCTTAGAACCCTGGAGATGTCGTCATCGGTAAAAATACCGTTGACCCCTGAAATGGAGGCCAGTTTCATGCCGTGTTTCAATCCCATTTGGTAAATTTCCCGAACCTTTTCCCACTCGATATCCCGCCCGATGGTAAAAACTTCGAAACGGCCTTCAAGAGCCAGCACAATGGTTTCGGCAAGACACGCATAGGCCACTTTCGGCGGAAGACCGATATTCTTCATCTCCGGATTGCCGGGGAGTTCAATTTCACCGGATTCAATGACCAGCACATCGGGACGTTTGGCCACGTCTTCGGGAGAAAGATCCAGAGGACGGGCCACATCGGTGATGACGCATCCCGGCTTCACCCGCATGATATCCAGAATCGCTTTTCCGGCTCCGGATGTGGCCGTCACGATGACATCCATATCCGGCAGGTAGCGATCGGGCCTGGTTGATATGTGCAGCTTTACCCCGGGCGTTTCCTGCATTATAGATTCGCGCAACGCCAGCAGTTTGGCGGTATTGCGGCCCACCATGTAGACCTCTTCGAAGGCTTTGGCCAAGAGGCGGCAACACACCGAACCGATGGCCCCCGTGGCCCCGAACACCATGGTTTTTCCTTTGATGGCTTTTCCCTTTTCCACCCGAATCAGGCCCATACGCCTCACGGCATCCGCCGCCGCCCAAAGTGCTCCTGACGCGCTGTAACTGTTACCGGTGGTAATGGGAATATCCGCCTTTTTGGCCACGGTCACACCGGCATCGCCCACCACCTTGGTAAAGGCCCCCAGCCCCATGATCTGGGCCCCCAGCCGCTTGGCCATTTTGGCCGCCTGCAGGAGATGGTCGTAGGTAAATTCCGGTTTGTGGGCCAGCATCTGTTTGGGTGTACCCCCTACGGAAATCAACCACCCTTCCGCTTCCACGCCTGTGGGAGACTTGATGCCTGTCACCTTTGAATAGATGAATGGGGGCGCATAGGCGATGACTTTTTCGACGACGTCCATAAAAAGAGGCGGCGCAAACTGGCTGACCATCTCCAAGGTCTTTTCCTTCTTCAAAAACTCCTGGGAAAGGGGGTGGATCACAAAGGCGAACCGGTTGACCCGCTTGGGGGTACCGGATGGATAGACCACCCTGGGAGCCATATTCTGATCGCATATAATCTCCAGGATATCGTCATCGATGATCTGATCCTGCTTTTTTTCCAGAGCCGCCAGCATCATGGCTTCCAGGACATTCAACCCCACCACTTTTTCAAGGACTTTGGGGGCGGTATCGATGATCACGTCCACACCCCGTTCCTGAAGGAAGGTGACCCGATCTTCGTAGGCGCAAGAGGTAATGATGATTTTGCGCCCCAGTTCTTCCAGACCGGTATCCTCCAAATAGCGGTAAAAATCATAATGGGGCACCACGATGACCTGGGCCTGCTGCAGCGCTTTTTTCAGCAAGTGAATATTCCAGAGGCGCGCGGGCATGAAATTGGCTGAAAACTTCTTGCTGGGCAGCCATTTCAAAACCTCGTGGATCCCACTGGCATACAGTTCCAGATCCCTCATGGATTTTATGAATTTGCTGATACCGTTTTCCAAAAGCGGATCCGCAAAAATCATATTGTCCGTAAACTCATTTAAGACGCGTGCAATTTTGTGATTGGCCAGCCCCGAAAAAAAGAAGACCCTGGCGTTATCAAAATAATTTCCGAGCACAAACTCCACATGCCGGATGGACCATTCATGGACCACACTTCGTAGGGCTCTCCCCATGGTGACCGGCGTGTTGACACGCTCGCTCAACTCCCTGATCTTTTGGGCACGCCGCTCCAGAACATGTTTTGGCCCGATGGCATTGGGAAATCGCATGCTTCCCAAACCAATGGCGTCGGCTTTGCCGTCCCATTGCAGCAGCAGATCCAGCATTTCATTAAGATCACCATCGGTTCCCAAACGCCTGACGGAAAACGCGTGGCCCAAAAACTCCGTATCAAGCTCGAAATCAGCCGTTTTAGGACCGAGGCTGATGCTGACCACCCGTTTCACATTGCCCTCCCTGTAACTACACGAACACTTAACGCCCACTCAATTCTTTCAGAATATCAGCCAGATCACGGGAGTCCCGTTTCGGTTCTGCCGGTCGGTGAGTGCTGCAAAATTTAGAATTTGCCACTGCCCGTTTTTTGCACTGGTGTCCACTTCTGGTCATTGCCTGACACCGATCGGTATTCCTATCCGGATCCATATGGTCCTGGAAAATACTTTTCCCGGAAGGAGCCGGGCCCTTCAGGGAATCCGCATCTCTTAAAGTGGCCTGCCCGTGAATGCTGCAGTACCCGGATCCGGGCGCCACCCGTTTTTTACACTGCTCCCCTTCACGGGTGATGGCCTTACAGCGCATTTCCTGATAGGTATCGTGCAATACCAGCGGCTCCTCTTTGATATCTCCGGATTCCACCAACTGCACCAGGTGCGCCAGTTCTTCCAGAAACCCCTCCACGAGTGCTTCACCATCGGGCATCAAACCTTCGTCGGCGGCTATCCCCACGCTCACTTTTCCATTGTAGCTCAAAATACTGACGCCCAGGCCCACGTCCCCTGCCCTGGGAACCCAGAACATCATATTTTTGATTTCACTACCCGCGAAATAGAGCGGTTCTTTGGGACCCGGTACATTCGTCAGAATCCCCGATGCCTTATTGCTGAAGTAATTGGCCAGACGCTTGGCGATTCCAGGCGGCATAAAACCGACCATGCTGAGCAACCCGAAATTCACCACGGCATCGGCTGAATTCTTTATGGCATCCATGCGACGTTTGACTTCCTTTAATCGCAGCACCGCATCTTCGATATAGACAGGTAGTGTCAGAAAGATCAGGCTGAACTTGTTTCCCAGCTCCACTTCCGTGCCCGACTTGCGGATATTGACCGGCACCAGCACATTCAAATCAAGCGTATTCACCGGATAGTTTCTGCTCTTCAAATAACGACGCATGGCCCCGGTGATCAATGAAATGAGCACGTCGTTGACGGTGGCATCACGAATGGAATGGCCTATGGACTTTATGGAATCGAGAGGAATAGGATCCGTCCAGACGGCATTCTTACGGGTGCCCAGCCTTCCTTTGAACGCCGTTGACGGGTCCGGCGGCATCAACGCCAGTTTCGTCAACATTCCGCCCACATCAGCGGACATATGCGTGCTCTTTTTGGCGAATTCCGTCAGGCGGCCCGGTTCGAAAACCGAATCCTTGAATTCCTCGAACACCTTCTGTCCAAGTTTCTCTGTGGTATCCTTGAGTTTCTGAACGCCCCGAATAAAGCCCGCAATGGGCCACTTAAAATCAAAGGAAGACATCCTTTTCCTTTTATGGGGCAACGCCTCGGGCCAGGGAGCATCCGCTTCACGGTCCGCCGCCGCCAGCAATACATAAACCAGCGCAATGCCGTCGGCGATGCAGTGATGAATTCGAAACAGGACCACGCTCCCACTGCCGAAATTCTCGATGAGATGGACCTGCCATAGGGGTTTATGGGGATCCAGGGGCGCGGCCATCATGTCGCTTACCATCTCCTGAAGCTCCGCTTTGCCCCCCGGGGACGGCAACGCCACACGGTGAATATGGGATCGGATATCAAAATGCCGATCCATTTCCCAGGTGGGCGTTCCCACCCCCGACACCGGTCGAACCACTTTCTTCCTGAATCGTGGGAAGGAGGATACGCGGGATTCGATGGTCGCCCGCAGGCGTTTAAAATCGATGCGATCCTCAAACGCCATGAAAGCGGAAATCATCATCAGGTTGGTGGGATCATCCATACAGAGCCAGAAATTGTCAGCGTTGCTCATGGGTTGGCTCATGGTTAGCACCTTTTAACCTTCCTATTTATCCGCTTTCAGCAATCGTTCCACCAGATCGATATACGATTGCATGGCGGCGTCCCGGCCAGTCCCTTTCAATTTGGTCCAAGCGTCATACTTGGCACGACCCACCATGTTGGTAAAGCCGGGACGTTTTCCCGTCACATCCCCGTTTTTGGCTTGCTTGTGAAACGCATACAACGCCAGAAGGGTGTCATTGTCGGGTTGTTTGGACAATCCTTTCACATCCACTGCAGCCTTTTCAAATCCGGCAGGTAAATCGCTCATGGGCGGGTCCTCCCTCCAGCAATAGTCTAAAAAATCTGATGACCGAAAAATACAGTTATTGAAGCAAATGAAAGGGATTTCACATTTTTTTCACTAACATCAAACCCTGTTCATGTCAATGTTCATAAAAAAACAAGCCATATCTTCGGGTAGATGGGAGAAAAAGCGCACCCTTTTTCCGCTTTCGGGATGGGTCAGCTCAAGAGATTCAGCATGAAGGGCTTGACGTGAAAGAGATAGCTTCAGGCGGTCAGCATCGGTTAAACGGTCATTGATAAATTTTAAAAAGAGGGTTTCGTCCACGCCATAGATTTTATCACCCGTTACGGGGTACCCCAGGGAGCAGAGGGTTGCGCGAATCTGATGCATTCGACCCGTAACGGGTTCAGCGGAAATAAGGGATTTGCCGTCACATGTTTGAACCGAATGAAATAGCGTACAACATTTCTTGGCCTTTTTGGGAACCTTTTGAGATCCATTAACCGTAAAGAACCGTTGCTTTTTTAGAATCAGACTGTTTTCATCCATCTTGAGAAAACCTTCCGCACGAACAGGCCCACGGGAAAAATCCCCTTCAACCATGACCAAATACTTTTTTTGGAGGGCACCCTCAATCAATTGCTGCTGGCAATGGATTGCCGCCGAAGCGCTTTTCGCAATCAGTACAATGCCGGAGGTCTCCCGGTCGATTCGATTGACAAAGAAGACGGTGTCCATTGGATGGTCCGATTTCAAAAGATTCCAGAGGGTATGCGCAAAATATCGTCCGGCCGGATGGCAGGGAAGATTTGGAGGCTTGTCAACCACCAGCAAGGTTTGATCTTCAAAAAGGATCGAATATTTCTTTTCAACCGGCGGCTCGGGCAGGTCGGGATGAAGGTATTCCAGCCGGTCGCCCGCCCTGACGGGCCTGATGGATGAGACCGCAACCCCGTTTAAATGTACCCTTCCCCCGCGAATCAGTTCTTCCCACTCATTTCGACCATGATAGGTGAAGCGATCGCACAGAAAATCCAGTAAAGACTCACCCGCATTCTGTGAAGCAATACGTATGGATGCGCGTCTTTTCATTTGAAAGTTTCATTCGTTGTAAAAGAATAGGCTTCCTGGCCTGAAATACGATATCGACGAGAATCCACCCCCGCAGCCAGATAAAAGCGCCACTTGCAGAACATGTCCTCCGGATGGGGATCGGGAGGGGCAAAGAGACATTCCACCCGAACGCGGTCATCTATACTCCGCGCGAAACTTTCAAATTCACCCCGGTGCATTTCCTTACAGACATATTCACCCAGCCCCCGGGTAAGCCTTGCCATCTGAGCCGGGCAGGACGGCACCGAGATGGTCACTTCTCCATGGGATACCTCAATGTGGTATCCCACCAGAATACACCAGGGAAAAAGCTTGAGCGCCTTCACGAACCCCTCAAGGCCCTTTTCCTTGATTCCGAACCGATCAACCAGATCTTTTGCAGCCATTCCAGCGACCCGACCCCAGACCTTTTCATTGAGCCTTTCGGCGGTTGGCTGGTCGAAGCGCTCGGCCACCTTGATGAACCAGAAGGCATCCATCACCCGGTAATGCCACAGCAGAAACTCAATGTACTGCTTCAGTTCCGGTTCATCCATTCTTTCAAAAACAGTTAGATCCATAACACCTCCCGGTTTCGTTTTATTAAATCTGGTAGTCATGCAGTCCTCACAATCGAGGTGCTGACCGGAACCGCGATTTCCTGCGGCGCAGCCGTCGGGAACGTTCGCCTTGAGAGGCCGAAGGAAGCACGAAGCGCCTTCTGAGGTCCTCCTCGAAGGCACTGTTATGCCCAGCGCTCTCGTTTGAGAACAGGAACATATTCGCTGAGACGTGGATATTTGTCGGCATTTCCACCATACCTTATAGTTGCGTAATGACAGATTATTGTCAACGCAAAGAAAAGCGTAAGAGCGGGAGCCCATTGAAAATGAAGAAAAGATTCGCAAAAGAATATGTGGTATGATAATCCGAACAAAAGACACTGATCCATCAGTCTCCGTCTCGGAAAGCAATTCTCATTTTTTCAAACAGTATCTCTCGGCTTCTTGGACGCGGCATTTGTCTCAATCGCATCTTCAAAGCCGCTTATACAGTCCATTAGCCGAAAGGAGGAGAAGGCCATGTCGAAAGTGATGATTCATCCCGCCACCTATGAGCATCTGGGTGAGACCATTGACCGTGTATTTGAACTGTTCCCTTTGGACCTTACACGAAAAAAGGTTCTGGTAAAACCGAACGTCCTTCGGGATACCGATGCCAAAGAAGGGGTCACCACCCACCCGGCGGTACTGCGTGCCGTGGTGGAGAAGGTCGTGAGCATGAAACCGGCTTCATTAATCGTGGGGGACAATCCCGGCGTCATGAGCTATGGGGCCAACGAGAAGAGTTTCGAGAAGACCGGATTGATGGAAGCTTCATTAGGGCATTACCAGAACATCGGCAACGATTCCCTGAAAATTTCCTTCAACCCGGATTTCGTGCCCATGGTAAGCGTCTCCCGGGCTGTTCTGGATGCGGATGTGATCATCAGCCTTCCCAAATTCAAGACCCACGGTCTGACGGTCCTGACCGGCGCCATCAAAAACAGCTATGGATATTTGCCCGGTGCGCAGAAAGCCAAATTGCATAAAATTGCAGGGAGCCCGAAACGGTTTCACGAAATGGTGGTGGACGTATTCAACCTTCGGGTCCCAGATTTCTTCCTGATGGATGCGGTGGTGGGCATGGAGGGGAACGGCCCGGCCTCACCGGACCTGCGGGACATCGGACTGATCCTGGCGTCCGACAATGCCGTGGCCCTGGACGGCGTCATGGCCACCATGATGGGATGTGACCCCGGCCTACTTCGATTCCTTCAAAAGGCAAAGGAGATGGGCCTGGGGGACTACGATCCCGACAAAAACGAAATCATCGGAAATTTAAAACTGCTGAACGATTTCAAACTGCCGCCTCTGGGAGGTGAGGCCATACTTCAGAACCCATCCATTCAGGAAGTCCTTGAACAGCGAACACTTCTGAGACCCGTGGCAGACCCAGAGAAATGCACCGCCTGCGGCACCTGCATCGACCAGTGTCCCGTAAGTGCCCTTTCCATGGCCCACGAAATCCCTGAGGTGGACCCGGAGATCTGCATCACCTGTTTTTGCTGCCAGGAGATGTGCCCGGAAAAGGCCATTCAACTGAAATGAGGGTCCCATTTTTTCCCATCAGGTTTTCTGCGCCGGCACTTCCCCTCGCATGGCATGAATACCGGCCAGGGAAAAACGGGTGATGTGGTCCGCCATTTTATCGATCAAGACATTGTTCATGGGCTGCTGCAGCATGAATTCCACATCGCTGGGGTTCAAGATCAGAAATCCCCGACAAAGGTTAATGACGCTCAATTCACAAAAGCGGACGTCTTCTTCGGTGGTTTCGGGGCCCGCCACATCACGGATGAGTTGGAGCAAATGAAGGTGACGGGGTTCAAAAAGCTTGCGCCATTTTTCGTGGTTCAACGCCACGGGATGGGTCAGTTCCATAAGGTACATTCGGATAAACTGACCCTTCTTACCAGCGTCACAGAACCTGTGAACCATGGTGTGTATCCGCCTTCGGAACCGTTCTTCCGGAGCCCGATCCTCTTGTGGCAGAGGATCAGGGAGGGTATCCCGTCTGAACGCTTCCTGCCAGGCTTCAAAATAAAGGGCAGTCTTGTCCCCGAAATAATAGTTCACGGACGCCACGTTGGTTCCCGCCCGCCGGCAGATTTCAGCCACTTTGGTGTCACCAAACCCTTTCTCCGAGAACATCTCGCAGGCCACATCCAGCAGTTTGGAACGGGTCTTTTGGCCATCTTTCCTTTGAGCCACAAGAAATCACCTCACAAAATTAAATGAAAATTTTAAATCCTTATTTAAAATTTTCATTTGAAATTGTCAAGCATTTGTGGTATCGAACCTGGCATTATCCAGCAGCAAGCCATCATTTATAGAGTTTAGAGGTTCAACCATCATGAGATGCAAAAACGGATGTTATGCTTCCCTCCTGATTCTGATGCTCTGCCTCAGTCCTTTTCTTTCAAAGGATTCAGACGCGCGGGAAATGCCGCCCCCGGTGGTCACGGTCATGGTGGTGGCGGATCAACAGGTAAATCCGGCCGAAACCTATGTGGGAAGGATGGAGGCCGTTCAGGCGGTGGATCTGCGGGCCAGGGTGCAGGGCTACCTGGAGGCGGTGAAGTTCAAGGAAGGGGCAATGGTAAGGGCCGGAGACATTCTTTATGTGATAGAACAGGCCCCTTACAAAGCCGATCTGGCGGAGGAAAGCGCCAAGGTTGACGAAGCCCGGGCGTCTCTCAAGGATGCACAACAGTACCTGAAAAGGCTTAAGACGGTGCAATCGGGGGGCGTATCCGCCACTGACGTGGAAACCGCAACCAACAAAGAATTGCGGGCCAAAGCCATACTGGAAGAGGCAAAAGCCAATTTTGAACAGGCCCGGATCAAGCTGGGGTACACCATCATCAAGGCTCCCATCGACGGCCAAATCGGGAGAACAACGTTTACCAAAGGAAATCTCGTGGGCCCGGAATCCGGATCACTGGCCCGAATCGTTCAACTGGATCCCATTCGCGTGGTCTACGCCATCAGCGAAAACCAGATGGAACGTCTTGACCCCAACAGCGACACTGCCAAAACATCCGCGGTCAAAAAGTGCCCGCCCGTCTTCATGATTCAAATGCCGGGGGGCGCCGTGTATCCGACGGAAGGGTACCTGGACTTTATCGACAATCAGGTGGACCCAAATACGGGCACCATCGCCGTTCGCGCCATCTTTGAAAACCCCAACGGTTTCCTGCTCCCCGGCGCCTATGTCACCGTATTGGTGAAATGCAAAAGCGGCAGGTCCATTCCCGTTGTTCCCCAATCGGCGGTTCAGATCGATCAAAAGGGCCGGTACGTCTTTGTGGTGGATGATGAAAACCGGGTTCAGGAACGCCGTATTGAAACCGGCGCCGCCATTGACGCCGACTGGGTGGTCACATCCGGTCTTTCGGCCGGGGAACGGGTGGTTGTTCAAGGGGTACAGAAAGTAACACCGGGCCAGATCGTGAAAACGGTGACTAGACCCGGGGAGGCCGGCAAGTAATCTATGTTTTCGCGTATCTTCATCGAAAGGCCCAGGCTGGCCATCGTCATATCCATCCTCATTACCCTGTCAGGCGTTCTGGCATTACTCAACATCCCCGTGGCACAGTATCCCCAGATTTCACCACCGGAAATACGGGTGAGCGCCGTCTATCCAGGGGCCAGCGCCGAGGTGGTGGCCGACAGCGTGGCAGCCCCTCTGGAAACGGAAATCAACGGCGTGGAAGACATGCTTTACATGTCTTCCACCTGTTCCAACAACGGCTCCTACAGCCTGAGCGTCACCTTTGAAGTGGGAACTGACCCCAATATCGCCCAGGTGAATGTTCAGAACCGGGTGCAGCAGGCCGTTCCGAAACTCCCCACGGAAGTCACCGATCAGGGGGTCTCGGTGCGGACCCGATCATCGGATATTTTAGGGGTGATCACGTTCTTTGCCAATGACGGCGGAAAAGATGCCCTCTTTCTCAGTAATTATGTGAGCATCAATGTAAAGGATTCGCTGACGCGCTTAAAAGGCGTCAGCGAAGCGTACATTTTTGGCGCCCTCGATTACAGCATGCGCATATGGATGGATCCTGAACGGTTGACCTCCCTGGGACTCACCGCCGATGACGTGATCACGGCCATCCGTCAACAGAACGTTCAGGCGGCTACCGGCTCCATCGGAACGGCACCCACCAGCGATGCCCAGCAGGTACAGTACACCTTGCGGGCAAAAGGTCGGCTGAATCAGGTGGGCGATTTTGAAAACATCGTCATCCGCAGCAACCCTAAAGGCGGCATTCTAAGGCTCAAAGACGTGGCAAGGGTGGAGCTTGGCGCCGGTTCTTATGCCTCCAAGTCCATTTTTGACGGCGCTCCGGCCGTCAACATGGCCATTTACCGAACTTCCGGCGCCAACGCCCTTGAAACGGTGAAAGCCGTTGAATCCGAGCTCAAACGGCTTTCCCAACGCTTTCCCGAAGGGATTCAATATCAGCTCAGTTACGACACGACACGATATGTCCAGTCCGCCATTACGGAAATCATTCTGACCCTCTTTGTCACATTCCTGCTGGTGGTGGGGGTGACCTTCCTTTTTCTTCAGGACTGGCGCGCGACGCTGATACCCACCCTCACCATTCCCGTTTCCCTGGTGGGCTGCTTCGCCGTCCTGTTGGTCCTGGGATTCAGCGCCAACACCCTGACCCTTTTCGCCCTGATCCTGGCCATCGGCCTGGTGGTGGACGATGCCATCGTGGTGGTTGAAAATGTGCAACGGGTTATAGAAGAAGAGGGACTTGCACCAAAGGAAGCCGCCGTCAAAGCCATGGGTCAGGTGACCTCTCCCATCATCTCCACTACCCTGGTGATGCTGGCCGTATTTGTACCGGTGGGGTTCATTCCGGGAATCACCGGTCAACTTTACCGGCAATTCGCCGTCACCATCTCCACGTCGGTGGTCCTTTCGGCCATCAACGCCCTGACCCTCAGTCCCGCCCTTTGCGCCACCCTCCTGAAACCCCACCGACCCATCAAAAGAGGTCCCCTGGCCTGGTTCGGCCGTCTTCTGGGGCTCTCTCGAAACGGGTATGTGGCGACGGCCACGTGGCTGATCCGACGGAAATGGGTCGTGTTGGTTCTCTTTTTGCTGGTCTTCGGGGGGGCCTGGTTCATGTTTAAGAATCGGCCCGCCAGCTTTCTGCCCAACGAAGACCAGGGGGTCTTTTTTATCAACGCCCAATTGCCCGAGGCTTCTTCCCTGGCGCGCACCAACCGCGTGATGCAGCAGGTTTCCAAGCTTCTCGAGGAGACCCCCGGTGTCAATCATGTGATTGCCGTGAGCGGGTTCAGCCTTTTGAGCGGCAGCAGTGAAAACGTGGGGCTGGCCTTCGCGATTCTCAATCCCTGGAGCGAAAGGAGCACCCCCGAACTCCACCTGGACGGCATTCTGGCCCGTGTCCGCCCCCAATTGGCGGCCATCCCCTCGGCCAACATCTTCGCCTTCGGCCGCCCCGCCATTCAGGGTCTCGGCAACACCAGCGGTTTCAATTTCCAATTGCAGGCACTTGGAGATCAAACCCCTCAGGAACTATCGGCCGTCACCCGTGCCATGGTGGTGGCCGCCAATCAGGACCCGGCCTTGAGCGGTGTTTTCAGCACCTATTCGGCGGATGTGCCGCAGGTCTTTCTGAATCTGGACCGCACCAAGGCCGAACTGCTTCAGGTACCGGTGGCTAGGGTCTTTTCAACATTACAAGCGCAACTGGGCTCCCGTTACGTCAACGACCTGAATCTTTACAGCCGTGTCTTCCAGGTGAAAGTCCAGGCCGACACCCCGTTTCGGGATACACTGGAGGATATCAGCCGCATCTATGTGCGCAGCAATGAAAACCATATGGTCCCCATCAGCAGCCTGGCAACGCTAAGCACCATCATGGCGCCCCAATTGGTGACACGGTACAACCAGTTCGCCAGCGCCCAGATCAACGGCGAAGGGAGCCCCGGTCACAGCTCCGGCGAGGCCATGGAAGCCATTTCCCGGGTGGCGGCAAAAACCCTTCCCGAGAATTTCGGGTACGAATGGTCCGCCCTTTCCTACCAGGAACGAAAGAGCGGTGGACAGGCACCCGTACTCCTGGCCCTAGCCCTGTTGTTCGGCTACCTTTTTCTGGTGGCCCAATATGAAAGTTGGACCATCCCTTTACCAGTGCTGATTTCCATCTCGGTGGCGGGCCTGGGCGCATTGGTGGGGCTCTGGATCGCCGATCTGGCCCTCAGCATCTATGCCCAGATCGGCATGGTGCTGCTGGTGGCCCTGGCCAGCAAAAACGCCATCCTCATCGTGGAGTTCTCCAAGACCGAGCGTGAACAGGGGAGCAACATTTTTGACGCCGCCATTTCCGGCGCCCGCATGCGTTTTCGGGCCGTCTTGATGACCGCCTTTTCCTTTATCCTGGGGGTTTTTCCCATGGTGATCGCCACCGGGGCCGGCGCCAACAGCCGCCGGGCCATCGGTACGACGGTGTTCGCCGGCATGCTGGCCGCCACCATGGTGGGGATTTTCTTGATTCCCACCTTGTATGCGGCCTTTCAAACCAACAGAGAAAGAATAAAAGGCTGGCGGGAAAGGCGGCGGAAAAAATGACCCTTCCCTTCTCCAAGCCCCTGAAAGCCCTCTTTCTAACGGTACTCCTTTCCGCCTGCGCACCCGTGGGACCCAATTACACCCCGCCGGAAACGGAGGTCCCGAAGCAGTGGAGCACCTCCCTCAAGGGAGGGCTTGTGGAAACGGACAGCGATTATAATGCGCTCTCCGCATGGTGGAAGACCCTTCACGATCCGGTTCTGACAAACTTGGTGGAAAGAGCCGTTTCCGGCAACCTGGATTTGAAAAGCGCCAGGTCGCGGGTCCGCGAGGCCAGGGCTAGACGCGGCATCAGTGAGGCCAGACTCTTTCCCGCAGTGGATGCCGCAGCGTCAGCCACCAAGAACCGTTTAAGCGAAGTCCGTTACGGCGGCGACGACTACACCCTCTATGCAGCGGGGTTTGATGCCGGTTGGGAAATAGATGTCTTCGGCGGTATCCGTCGGTCCATTGAGGCGGCCACGGCCAGCATGGAAGCGGAAGAGGAGAGACTGCGGGACGTGATGGTATCGCTTCTCTCCGAAGTGGCCTTGAATTATCTGGATGTCCGCACAATTCAGTTGGGGATCGAGGTTGCCGTTCACAACCTGGAAGCGCAGGAAAGATCCTACCGGTTGGCGTTGTCACGTTTTGAAGCCGGTCTCACCAACGAACTCTCCGTTCAACAGGCGCGCTACAATATGGAGGGCACCCGGTCCAAAATTCCCCTCCTGCGGACCGCGCTGGCCGGCGCCATGAACCGCCTTTCGGTCCTGCTCGGCCTGCAACCGGGGGCACTGAACGGGCAACTGAAAGAACAGGCTCCCATTCCGGTGCCGCCGCTGAAGGTGGCCGTGGGCGTGCCGGCCGAAGCGTTGCGGCGGCGGCCGGATATTCGACGCGCCGAACGGCAGTTGGCCGCCCAAACGGCCCAGGTGGGGGTGGCCACGGCTGATCTGTATCCCAAATTCAGTCTGGTGGGCTCCATCGGCGTTGAAACCCTTTCCCTGGGGGATGTCTTTTCCGCCAGCGGGCTGGCCTATCTCATCGGGCCCAGCGTCACGTGGCCGGTCTTTGACGCCGGCGCCATTCGAAGCAACATTCAGGTTCAGACGGAACGTCAGAAACAGGCCCTCATCCAGTACGAATCCGCAATTCTCACCGCATTGGAAGAAGTGGAAACCGCCCTGGTGGCATACGCGGAGGAGCAGAATCGCATGAAAGCCCTGGAAGCGTCAACCCGTGCGGCAGAGCGGGCTGTTCTGCTTGCGCAAAGCCAGTACCAGGCCGGGCTCATCGATTTCACCAGCGTTCTGGACGCCCAGCGGTCACTGTTATCCTTTCAGGAACAACTGGCCCAAAGCAAAGGTGCCGTCACCAATAACCTGGTTCGTCTGTATAAAGCCCTTGGCGGCGGATGGAAGTCATTTGACCGTACCGATCCTCCCCGGCACGGATTCATAGGTTACGGTCAGGATACAAACCCGAATGGGAAAGGTCACGATAACACCATTTCCAAAAGCAATTAGCGTCCTCCTCTTTGATTTTCATTCATTTTCGGTTTTTCATTGACAGCAACATTTTTTTGAGACAGTAATAACCCATCACCGTATAGTGAAAGAGTATTTACCACCTTTTTATTCAGGTTTTACCATAATGGCAGCAGAAAAGATGCCGGAAGCCAACCAAACGCCTGCCCGGAAAACCATTCTGGTCATTGACGATGACGAAAATATTCGCCGATTGCTCCGGGCCGTTCTGGAAATCGAGGGATACCATATTCTGGAAGCCTCCGACGGCGTCAAGGGCCAACAGGAATACGGAAAAAACCCAACCGACCTGGTTATCACAGACCTTATCATGCCCGGAAAAGAAGGCATCGAAACCATCCGCGATCTTCGCCGGGAATTTCCGGACGTCAAAATTATCGCCGTTTCAGGTGGTGGCCGAATCGGACCGGAGTCTTACCTCAAAATGGCCAAAGGGGTTGGAGCACTCCGCACGTTGCGCAAACCCTTCGATCGCAAGTCATTGGTGGATGCCGTTGAGGAAGTCCTTGAAATGGATGTTTGAACACCACCCTTCATGTTCGCTTTCTTTATGAAGGCAGCATTATCCGCGCATCACCCACCACACATTTTTCCGCCGAACAGAAAACCGGATTGAGATCAATGGACGAAACGGTTTCGCCAAGGGCCATCATCAAATCTGAAAATACCGTGAGCATACGGCTAAGCGCATTCCGGTTGATGGATTCAGCGCCCCTGTAACCTTCCAAAATACGATGGGCTTTAAGCCCCCGCATCATGGACTCCGCATCTTCCGGTGTAATGGGGGCCATCCGAAGCGATGTATCCTGATATATTTCCACGCTGGTGCCCCCGATTCCCATCAAAATCACCGGTCCGAATTGAAAATCGATTTTGGCACCGACAATCATCTCCACCCCATGGAGGGACTCTTCAACCAAAACTCCTCTTGCACCATCGAACAAATTGAGCCTATGAAATGCCTCTGCGAGCGCCTTTGCGTCATGAATACCCAGTATTACCCCTTTTTGTTCCGTCTTGTGAACTACCTTTGGAGAAACCACTTTGGCCACCACCGGATATCCGTTTGTTTCGGCAAAGCGCAGGGCTTCATCAACCGTCCGGGACCATGTAAAGTTTGTCACGTTTATTCCAACAAGGGAAAAAATGCGTTTGGCATCTGGTTCCAGAACCCAGCCCCAGGGTTTTGAAGCTGCCACGATCTCTTGAATCTCAGGGTTCAGCATAATTCCCTCCTCATTGCTCTGGCCATCAGCACCGCACCCTCTATGGCAGGCGAAACCGGAATGTTATTCAGTTCAAAACCTTCAATAAGCATTTGGTATCTCTGTAAGTTTGGAACATACGCCACCATGGGTTTGCCTTCCCGCTGATAGACCTCACTCAACCTTGCACCCAAATCCGAGGTGGTACCGGGAGAATAGGGCAGCACCAGAAGAACCAGACAATCCACTTCAGGACTTTGGCTGAGACAATCGACCGCCGCAACAAAATCATCGTCCACGGCACTTCCGGTTAAATCCACGGGATTGCCTGCTGACGCAATGGATTGAATGCTTTTTGAAAGCCTCGCTTTAAGGGTTGACTGCAATTCCTTGGAAAGCGCGGGAACCTTGAGGCCATGGGACGCACAGAAATCGACGGTCAGGGCACCGTGCCCGCCACTCCCCGTTACGATACCGATGTTGCCATCGATGATATGCTGGTAGCAACTGAGCGCTTCACAAAAAGATACCAGTTCAAATTGCGTTCGTGCCTCAATCACCCCGAATTGCACCATCACTTGGGAAAAGACCTCGTAATCGCCAGCAAGGGAAGCCGTATGGCTCGAAACGGCACGGCTCCCTTCCGGACTCCGGCCGGACTTTAACACCACGATCGGTTTCTGACACCGGCAGGCGGCCTCCACAAACTTTCGGCCGCCATTTTTGCTGAATCCTTCCAGGTAAAAGGCAATGGCATCCGTATCGGGATCCTCGCTCAGATATTCCAGAAGCGTCACTTCATCCACCAAAGCCTTGTTGCCGATGCTGACCCCAAGGGATAATCCAATCCCCTCGCCGGAAAAATTGACCATTTGATCCACCAGAACACCACCGCTCTGACTCACCAGCGCCACATTGCCGGGCTCCGGCCGTACCGTGCGCTCGGGCGGCAGAAAAAAGGTATCCACACGGGCCGGAGAAAAAATGCCCAGGCAGTTCGGTCCCACAAAAGGGAAATCCGCCTCCAGCGCCATTTTTACGAGGCGGTCCTGCAATTCCGTCTCCCCCACTTCCGCAAATCCACCGGAAATAATCACAGCGCCGCCCATCCCGGCCGAAATGCACTGGGCCATGGTGTCGGGGACCAGATCCGCGCGAACGGCGATGATGGCCAGGTCTACCTTTCCCGGTATATCTTCCGGCCGCTCATAAAGACGTTCTCCTTGAATCTGTCCGCCTTTTGGGTTTACGGCAAAAACCTTTAGGGGATACCGCAGCCGGTTCTTCTGATAGATAATATTGGCCGGGTGACGGTTATTAAGCAGGGATACCCCTATCACCGCCATGCTCTCCGGTTCCAAAAGTCGTTTATAGTTCATTGGTTCCCCCCTCACACCTTCCTAAATATTAT
>JAJDOH010000249.1 GCA_022340265.1 Deltaproteobacteria bacterium
ATGCAGTTCTGATGTGGGGGCGAGGACCGGTGAACAGGATTGGCGCTTGCCCCCATTATATCTTGAGCTTTTCATTGTTACACCTGGGCCAAGGCTCTTAGCAGTCGCATGGGGAAGGCGAGGAAAACCGGGGGGAGAAAAAATGAAGAATGTCATAAATTTCATGACTTCCTTTTGTATTTGTATCATGGTGTTATGTCTTCTGTCTGCACCAATGGCAGATGCAAATGAAATAATCGTAAACAGCTATTACGGCAAATATGACGCAAATAAAAAAAAGGTTGGATTCCCGTCAGAAAGTCTAAACGGCCCTGTGACTGAAAAATGGATTACACCGAAACCGAAGAGAAACTATCATATAGGTATATTGTTTCCCCATCTGAAAGATTCTTACTGGATTGCTGCAAATTATGGAATTATCACTCATGCAAAGGATTTAGGGGTAAACATAACACTGCACACGGCAGGAGGATATATCAGGTTCGGTGACCAGAGAGAACAGCTCATGTCACTTGCGACGAAGACAAAGGCGGACGGTATTATACTTGCTTCAGTTGACTATAGCAAAATGGACAGATTTGTAGCGGAAGTGACTGATTTGGGAGTGCCGGTCATTGGACTCATAAATGACATCACCGCACCTGCGATAAAAGCGAAGGCTCTCGTGTCCTTTTTTAAAATGGGATACAAGGCCGGCGAATATGTTATAAAGGACTCCGGCGGTCAAGATATAAAGGTTTCTTTTTTCCCTGGCCCGCAGCGATCGGGATGGGCTCCTGAAACTTACGAGGGATTTATGTCCGCGGTGTCGGAACATAAAAAACCGGGTCAGAAAGTTACTGTCCTTGAACCCTCTTATGGTGATACCCGTCCGGGTGTTCAGTCAATGCGGCTGGAAGAATGTTTGGACAAGCCCGAAAATTCTAACATCAATTATATTGTCGGCTGCGCTGTAGCAGCGGTCGAAGCCGTCAGATATCTGAGTAAGAATAGAGAAAAGCATCCCAAAGCCAGAATTGTCTCAACGTATATGACAATTACCGTTTATGAACAGATAACCAAAGGGAAAATAATCGCCTCACCTTCTGATCAGACTATAGTTCAATGCATAATGGCATTGGACATGATGGTGAGACTTCTCAACGGTGAACAGGCCGGAAAGGATTTCCCGTTTCGTTCCGGTCCGGCTATTCCGGTTATTACGAAGGATATTGTTGGTGAGTACAGTTATGAACATCTTTTTGGAGAAAAAGGTTTTGTTCCTGTCGTTCATAAGAAATAAGTATTTCAGAAGGAAAAGGAAATCAATAATGAAAAAAATGATTCTAATGATGACGATGATTGTTCTTTCGGTTTTTTTTACGGAATTATCATTTGGTCAGGAACTTGTCATTTTTCCTGCCAAAGGACAGACCCCGGAACAGATGGAAAAAGACAAGCATGATTGTTACACCTGGGCCAAAAAGGAAACAGGCTTTGATCCCATGCAGGCGCAGCCGACCGCACAGGCGCCTGCTGCTCAACCGCGGGGTCCTCAAGGCGAAAGGATCAGGGGAGCAGCACGAGGTGCGGCGGTGGGCGCTGTGGCGGGCGGCATTGCCGTTGATGATGCGGGCAAGGGAGCGGCTGCGGGAGCGGCTGCGGGCACCATGGTGGGCGGCATGAAAACCCGGCAGAACAGAAGAAACCATGCACAGGCTCAGCAGCAACAGGCACAGCAACAGGCTGCCGCCACCGGCCAGAAACGCAGTACCTATAACCGCGCCTATTCCGCGTGCCTGGAAGGGAAGGGGTATACGGTAAAATGAGGTTAACTATGCCGAAACAGACTTTAAAGCGAATGGTCTGGTTTCTTTTCCTGTCGGTCGCTCTGACCGCATGCAAAGAGAAACCCGAAATCATTGAGACGGTCAGGGCCATCAAGACCATTACCGTCAGTGAGCAGGTTATCGAGAAGATACGCAAATTTTCCGGGCAGGTCGCCGCGGTGGATACCTCCGGGCTCAGTTTTCAAGTGGGCGGACAGGTGGCATCCGTTAATGTGGACATCGGTGACCGGGTGAAAAAAGCACAGGTCCTGGCTGCGTTGGATCCGGAGCCGTACCAGTTGGATGTGGATGCGACCAGGGCGGAACTGGCCAAGGCCAGAGACAATGTGTCCAAGACAAAGGCGGAGTACGAGCGCTATAAGCGGATTTTCGAACAGGGCGCGGGCGCCAAGAGATTTGTGGAAGTCTCGGAATACAATTACAAGGCGGCCCTGAGCGCGGTGGATTATCAGATGGCAAGGCTGGACATGGCCAATCGCAATCTGCGAAAGACCAAACTGCTTGCGCCTTACGACGGCACCATCGCCTGGCGGTCGGTGCAGCCGCACGAGGAAGTGAAGGTCGGGCAGAAGGTTTTTGAAATGAATGCCACCGGAAAAATGGAAGTGCAGCTGGCCGTTCCGGAGACCACCATCGACCGGATACAAATCGGCGGCGCGGCGACGGTCGCCTTTCCCACGCTGCCGGGCGGATCTGCAAAAGGCCGCATTTCCTATATCGGGTCCGCTGCTGTTGAAGCCAACGCCTTTCCGGTGAAAGTGGAACTGATTGATCCTAAAAAAGAGGTCAAAGCAGGCATAACCGCCGAGGCGAGTCTTTTTATCAAAGCTGCAGACATAAAGCCAGGTTACCTGGTTCCGATCCAGGCAATTCTTCCCACCAGCCAGGCGAAACAGGGGTTTGCCTTTGTATATTCCCCCGAGACCTCCACGGTCAAAAAGACTTCGATCCGCGTTAATGGCTCACAGCACGGTGAAGCCATCGTGTCGGAGGGTCTTAAGGTTGGAGACATCATCGCCGTGGCCGGTGTGAGCTTTCTGGCCGATGGCATGACAGTCAAACGGTTGAAAGAACAGGGGGGCAAATGAAAGGGATCACCGCTTTTGCACTGAACAATTCTCGAACCGTTGTCATGACGATTTTACTGGTCATTGTCGGTGGCATCTATGCGTTTATCAGCATTCCTAAACTGGAAGACCCATTCATTACCATTCGTGAGGCGCTGGTGGTCGCGAAATATCCGGGGATGCCCGTAGAGGAAGTGGAACGGCTGATCACCCGGCCCATTGAAGAGAAGATCCGGAGCATGGGCGAAGTGGACAAGATCAAAAATTCCACCTCAAAAGTCGGGGAATGCCTTATCCATGTGACCATCAAGGATGAAGTGCCGGCCAAAGACCTTCCGGCCACATGGAAACTGCTGCGGAACCGTATGGATGACGTCAAACCCGAACTGCCGGAAGGCACGAAGGGACCGATGGTCAACGATAGTTTCGGCGATACGTCGGTGGCCACCATCGCGCTCTGGAGCGATGGCTTCAGCATGGCGGAAATGCATGAAACCGCCCGTCGAATCAGAGAGCGACTCAACCTGATGAAAGGCATCCAGAAGGTCGATCTCACCGGTGTGCAGGATGAGCGCATCTATCTGGATGTATCAAACGCCAAGATTGCGCAGTTGGGCATCGATCCCATGGATATCGGGAAAAGTCTGCGGGATCAGAACATCCTTCTGCCCGGCGGCAGGGTGGACATGAACGATGTGGAAATTATCGTGGAGACCCAGGGGCGGTTCAAGTCCATAAAAGAAATCGAAGATGTCCTTATCCCGATTCCCGGCACCAAGACCTCCGTTCCGCTCCGGGACATCGCAACCATCAGAAAGGCGTACGTGGAGCCCATAAGCAACCCCGCCTACTACAATGGCCATCAGAGTATTGTCTTGAGCGTCTTTATCCTCAGAGGGGTCGATGCGGTTGAATTCGGTGATCGCTTGACGAAAGAAATCAAAGAGATAGAGAAATTTCTTCCATGGGGCTACACCCTTGAATTCGCCACCTACCAGCCCGAGCTCATCCAGAAATCCGTCGACGGCATGGTGCTCAACGTCATCGAGAGCGTGGCGATTGTTCTGGTGGTGGTTATGCTGCTCTTGGGGTTCAGAACCGGTTTGATTGTCGGGTCATTTATCCCCCTGGTTATGCTTTTCGGTCTTTTGGCCATGTATGCGCTGGGCATTGATATGGAAAGGATGTCGCTGGCCACCATGATTATTGCATTGGGGATGTTCGTGGATAACGCCATTGTGGTATCCGATGACATCAAAGTGAATCTGGAAACGGGAATGCCGCGGAAAGATGCCGTTTTAAAAACCGGCAACTCCCTTTCTGTCCCCCTGCTCACCAGTACATTGACCACTGTTTTTGCCTTCGGACCGATTCTGCTGCAAATCGGTTCAACGGGCGATTACACCTCTTCGCTCGGTTCGGTGATGATTATTTTGCTCATGGGGTCATGGTTTTTCTCCATGTTTTCCTCCACCAGCATGTGTTTCTGGTTCTTAAAGACAAAACCGGACAAAGGCGGAAAAAAGCACGGGACCGATCCCTACGGCGGGAAATTCTACGGGATCTATCGCAGTATTCTGAAATTTTCCCTGCGCTATCGGTTTCTGGTGTTGGCGTTCACCGGTGGTACGTTTGCCGCCGCCCTCTATGCGGCAACCTTTATACCGCAGGCCTTTTTCCCCAGCGGGGACAGAAACCAGTATTTGATTTATCTGGACCTTCCGGCTGGAACGCGCATTGAGGAGACCGACAGGACGGTAAGAGAACTCAGTGCCTGGCTGCAGGACAAGGAGAAAAATCCTGAAATTACCGGAACCATCGCCTATGTGGGAAACGGCGGGCCCCGCTTTTTCCTGTCGTTATCACCGCTGGATCCGGATCCTTTCGTCGGGTTTTTGATCGTCAACACGCTCTCAAACAAAGAGGTGCCCGAACTGGTCGAGCGAACGAGCCGACACCTGGCGGAACATTTCCCCAATGTGCGTGGGAGGGTTAAATCCATGTGGCTTGGCGGTAGCGAAAGCGGCCTGATGGAAGTCAGGCTCAGCGGTCCCGATACGGACGTTTTGCTGGAACAGGCGGAACAGGTGATGGCGGCGCTCCGGAAAATCCCCGGCACCATCGATATCAAACAGGACTGGAACAACCGGGTGTTCTCGGCCAAGGCGGATGTTGATCAGGCCCGCGCCCTTCGGGCCGGGGTAACGTCCAGGGGTGTGGCCGATACCCTGTCTTTTTTTGTTGATGGTAAGACGAGCACCAACTACCATACGGGTAATGTTCAAATCCCCATCGTCGGGCGAGGGGTTAAGGCGGAAAGGGATTCCCTCGAGAGCCTTCGCACGCTCGGCATCCGTTCATCCTCGGGTGATAGTGTACCGCTCAATCAGGTCGCCGATGTATACACTGTTGGAGAGCTGAATCGTATCGTGCGCTACAATCAGGAGCGCACCATCACCGTCAGCGCCAAGAACCGGTATCTGAAGGCCTCCGAGCTTTTTGCGGCTCTCATGCCCACTCTGAAGAAAATGGAATTTCCGAACAATTACCACTGGGCGGCGGGAGGCGAGCTGGAGGACTCCGCAAAGGCCCAGAAAAACCTGGCGAAATGGTTCCTGCCATGCTTTGGGGGCATCCTCTTTTTGCTGGTATGGCAGTTTAACTCCATTCGGCGTGCCGCCATCATTCTTCTCACCATGCCGCTGGTGATTGTCGGGTCGGTGGTTGGGTTGCTGGCCATGCAGGCCGATTTCGGTTTCATGGTCATCCTGGGGCTTTTGGCCCTGGCAGGCTCCATTGTGAACAACGGTATCGTGATGATCGACAAAATAGAGGAAAACAAGCGCGACGGTCAGGACCCCTATGATGCCATCGTCAATTCTGCCGTCAGCCGATTCAGGCCGATCCTGCTTTCGGTTTCGACCACCATGCTGGG
>JAJDOH010000327.1 GCA_022340265.1 Deltaproteobacteria bacterium
TGAAAATGAACGATAGGTAAAGGGAGATGCCCAGACTTTTTTGACACCTTCCAGCACGTCCTCGAATGTCATGAGGTTGAAAATGGTCAAATTAAGACCTGCCCCATTAAAATTAGGCATATCCTCTACGTTGGTATCGGAACGTACAAAAACACCTCGCATTTGTCCCCTTTGCGCATCCGTAACCATTCCCCGTTTGGCCATGGCCCCTTGCAGTTCCTTTACAAAAGAAGGGTCCAGATCAATCTGGCTGATAGAATAGCGGATGACGGCCAGCCTGGGACGAATCCATTGCGACAGCTTTTCGGAAGACATTTTCGGGTCTTTCAGCAGTTTGTTGAAAAAAGTATCATAGGTGCGTCGTACAAATCCATTCAACGGTTCTCCTTCAACGGCAATTCCCTTGTTTTTCAATTCCTTCGGCAAAACCACTTTTGCTTTTTGAAAATGTGCATTGTAGATGCCAAAGGGGATCACCACACCCCGCGCCACATTATTGGGGAAATGGTATTTCAATTCGCCCAGAAAAGCTGCTTTGGGCCCGCAAATGATCCCCGAATCCTTGCGTCTCAGATCCTCCAGCCCCATCACCCGGGTTTCCTTGAGATTTAACCGTTGCGCATCAATGGCCAGTTTACCGGACTGCCCCTTGATTTCCGCATCGCTGGTTCGCTTGACATTTTTCTCATATTCCGAAAGGATCAAACGATCCACCGAATCCATCTTGCCCACCTCCTTTAAAATGATGCGACCCATCGGCGTAACCGCATAGAAAAGCGCCTTTCCTTCAACTGAAGCCAGCCGCCTGTAAACCGCATTTAAGAAAACAGCATTGGGAACACCCAAGGCGCGTGCCAGCAGTTGAACATGGGACACCACGTTTCCTTCATCCTTGGTGATGATACCTGCCACCGGTTCAAGTTCCGCATTGGTGGTTTCAAGGGCCAGAATATTTTCCCGGCTGTAGCGTGCATTCTCATGGAAAAATGCCAGAGGTCCGCGGGCCAACCCCGGATTCAGGGCTCTCACACCTTCCACATAGGTCTCTCCCAGAATGTGATGTTTCAAATCCAGCTTGCTCAACAGCTGTCCACGAAGGGATTTGATGATGGTGGCATAGGCCATCAGAGGGGATGATCGGATAATGTCGTCGTTAATCCGCTGCACTTCTGGAAACAGATAGATCCAGGGCTCCCACACATCTGAAAAAGCCGTCCTTATTGACGCCTGGGCCCATTCCACGGCCAGGCCGGCGCGATTGAGTGACCGGTTGGCATCACCCAGGGTCAAATCCTTTTTGTTGAGCAGTTCGTTTATGATCTGAATGCCGGTTTCGTATTCACGATGGCTCATCAATCCGGCCCCATAGCTGCCGGCCAGCGTGTCTTTCAAAATGTCGAGAAGTTCACGTGCCGTCCAATCCCGGTCAAGCTCCATGAGTCGGTTGGTGGTCACAAGGATCAGCAGGTTGGCTGAGACATTGAGGTCGATGAGCGTAACGGCATCCTCAGGTTTGATTTTCTTGGCGGCCACGGTTTCCCTTGAGACAACCACCAGATTGGCCAGGTTTTGAAGCAGTCTTAAAGGAGCGTTTCTTGGAATCTGTAATATATTCCTGATAAGGTCTCGAATACCGGCATCCGAGATGTCCGGCAGATAACTTTTTAACTGGTCTTGATCCACAAAAGTCAGGCTTCTGACCATTTCAATGAGACGCGCATAGTTCTTCGCGTTTTTTTTATCCTCCGGATGCTTTTTCTGGAAATCCTCGATGCGGGGCACCAGTCCTGGAGTCAACCGGTTGTGTACCAGGTCTTTGACCGGTTTAAAGGGTTGGTAACTCCGATAAATCACCAGGGAAAGGTTTCTGATGTCATTGACCAGACTCAGGTTGCCTTTACAGAAAAAACGCCGCTGCATTTCATACTGCAAAAGGTAGTCGTGAAAATCTTTCCAGTCTGCAAGAGCATAATATTTGGCGAAAAAAATGGGTGCATATTTAACTTCGAACTCGGTGCCGGAAATGCCGCCGTATGCACGGGACATGGCCAATTTCGAAGCCGGGTGGGTATCTATGTAGTATTTTTCCAGAAGAAACCCTTTCACCACGCGATGATGCTCTGGATTTTCATCCCACAAAAATACTTCATTGGAAAAAATATTCCCTACATATACGCCGTGTTTGGCCAATATCTCAGCATATTCATTTCGGTAAGCCGAACAAAAAAGTTGTCCTGCGTTTTCCAGTTCCCGGCACGGATTGGGACGGATCCGCATATTGTCGTCGGCCACCGGCGCCAGTTTGCCGTTGGTGCAGGTGCAGGTATTGATGGTGAAAGGTCCCTTTCGTTTGACCAAAATGGTTTTATAGGCACTTTTCAGTTCCTTTTTTTCTTTCGTGGAAAGTTCAGCCAAACCGGAACCTGAAAAAAACAACACACAAAACGGTATCAGCACCCACCATAACTTTTTCATTGATCACCCTTTTCAAAAAAATATAGACTTCAGTCAATTATTTTATTTATACCATTGGCCATATTCCATTGCAACCCCAACAAAGGCCCCGAGCGAATGTCATCATATTCATCCAGAAGTGGGAAAATCGCAATACAATTCGGAATTCTGTTTATCATCATTCTCATTTTTTTAACGGGGTGCAGTGCCTCCCCCCAACATGGCGCCACGCAAAATGCGGACCTTTATCATCTCACGGTGCTGTTTACCAACGATACCCACGGGCACCCGGTTAAATTCTCAAATCATTCAATTCCGGATATGGGGGGCCTTCCGGCACGGGCCACCCTCGTAAAAGAGATCCGAAAAACCCATGAAAACGTTTTGGTTCTAGATGCCGGAGATCTCAACACAGGACAATCGGTCTCCAATTTGTTTAAGGCAAAACCGGATATTATGGGGTACAACTATATCGGGTATGATGCCATGGTTCTGGGGAATCATGAATTTGACAATCCCATGGATGTCCTTCGGGACCAGATGGAACTTGCCAATTTCCCGTTTCTTTCTGCCAATGTGAAAAATCAAAAAGGGGAACTGCTCGCAATTCCTTACATCATCAAACGATTTTCTGGCTTTAACGTGGGCGTTTTCGGAATCACGACAACCGAAACCAGGACTTCTGCTGATCCCGACCATGTGAAAGACCTCATCTTTGAAGACGAAGTCGTCGTAGCGAAAAACCTGGTCTCCCATCTCAAAAAAGAGGCCGATGTCATCATTGCTCTCGCCCATCTGGGGATCTATGCGCAAAACAACCGCGGGTCCAGGAGACTCGCAGCTGAAGTTCCGGGAATTGATCTGATCGTTGACGGTGAAACGCATACCAAAATAACATCCCCGCTGATTATCATTGATCCCGAATCGAACCGTCAGACATTGATTGTCCAGGCGTGGCAGTGGGGGCTTGTTCTGGGAAAAATAGATCTTTCGATTCAAAAAAAACGGATCATCGGGTTCCATATGGAAATGATCCCCATCAATTTAAAACGATCCTTCAAGACACCGGATGGACAGAAGAAAATTGAATTTGTCGGAAAACCGATTATGGAAGACTCTGCGCTTCTGTCACTGCTTCAACCTTACGCAGACAAAGTGCATCGACGCCTCTCTGAAAAAATCGCATATGCACAAGGCCCCTTTGAAAATGATGAGGGCAGATACCGTGAAACCGCGCTGGGCGATCTGGTGACCGATGCCATGCGCTGGTATCTGAGACGGTTCAAACCGGATTTTGCATTAACCAACAGCGGTGCCATTCGGGCCGGCATCCCCGAAGGACCGGTGACCCGAGAAACCATCTACAACATCCTTCCCTTTGAGAGTTCCCTGGTCTTTGTCAACCTCAGGGGACGCCAGGTTCAAGCCCTTTTTGATTTCATAGGCACCACCCTCCCGGGAGAAGGCGCTTTTCCGCAAGTCTCAAGCGGCGTTCGTTTCACCCTGAATCTGAAGAAAAGGACCTGCGAAAATGTCCTGATTAATGGTGCCCCCATTGATCCCGATAAATCCTATGGCATTGTAACAAACTCCTATATGGCGAAAGGGGGTGATGGCTATACCGTGTTTCCCAAAATCATCGACCAGTTTGATTCATCTACCTTTCAAAGAGATGCTCTAATTGCTTATATTCAACAACTCAAAGGCAACCTTGTTCCCAAAGTTCACGACAGGATAAAGATCTGCCCTGAAGACGCCTATTTCAAACAGAAAGACTAATTTCATGAAAACCAAGCAAACAACCGAACTAAAAGCCCCCCGCATTGAGCAGATTGAATTCTTTCGACAGGGCATGGCCCTGGTTCCCGACCCGACGGATAAAAGACCGGGCGTTTCATTTTTCGTTCCTGGAAACGATTTCCAGCTCACACAACGGTTTTGCACCTGCACTCTTTTTAAAAAGCGCACCTGTGCGCATCAGAGGACGCTCACAAAAGCTTTCAAATCTTTGGGCGAAACATTTCATGGAAATTCCTTTGTAGAATGCTTCTCCGCAAGCATCTGGTACCGAATGGCCGTCATTTTGGGGGAGAGTTCCCGTGAGTCCCGGCAATCGGTGGATTTCAAAACGGGAAAAAAAGACAAGGAAAATATCCTAAAGGCCGTGGATTCAGATGGAGAAATCCTGGCGCATTATTATTCACCCGGACCTGACCGAAACCGCTTTCTGGAGCGTTGCGCATCGACCATTCCCGATGACGGCGTACCAAACAGAGCCTGGGCTCTCTCACGCCTGCGTGACATGACGCGCACCGAAAATGAAAAGTTGATGAATGCTCAGGGATTTAAAACCCGAAAACAGGTCTTTGAAGCAAGTTTCTGGTACAAATGCGCCTATCATTGTTTCCGGGAATTCGAGTCGGGGACACTTGGAGAAAGCAGTTGCTCATTTGAACCGGCCATTTCCCAAAAAACAGGCCGCTTTACGGTATCCTGTCTGTCTTCGGACGGACAACTTCTGATCCGTCTTTTCATTCCTCGAAACAACGTCAGAAAACTGCTTTCAACCTTTCAGGAATACCTGCCCGGTCAGCATGCGTTGGCCGTCCATCCCATTCCCCTGAAATCCATTTTCAAAATCACACAAAATACGGAACTGGATCTGGAAATCAGGCCCCAGATTCAGCTGATTCAGGAAAACGGTGAAGAGACCTTTTTTGAAAACAATGCGCTTGAAAAATTCACCTACGGAAACCTGGTCTACATTAAAGAAATGGGAATTCTCGCACAACTGGAAACACCGGACAAACCCCGGAAGTTTAAGGCACCGGTGAAAATGGTCCTTAAAAAATCCCAGGTACCCGTTTTTCTGGAAGAATACGAGGACGATCTCAACGATGGCCCATTCCTGTTGGATGGCAACCTCACCGGCCTCAAGATATTCAAAGAATTCGATCGCATCGAAATCAGGCCCGAAACCCTTGAACGGGATTGGTGGTGGCTGTCCATCCAGTACGGTTTTGGGAATCAGCGCATTTCGCTGGCTGAAATACTGAAGGCTCGAAACGACGGGCAGCGCTATATCACCACCGACGCCGGCTGGATCGATTGCGACGCTGACGCATTCAAGGATCTGTCCGAAATCACCGACACCATCTCAATTGAAAAACACTCCGGTTCAGCGGATACTGTTCGAATCTCCCGTATGGATCTATTTCGCCTGCAGGCCCAAAGCCCCAAGCCACTTGCCATTGAAGGTGAAGAGAAGCCGGCGGAGTTGTTCAAGAAAATGCTGGCGCTCAAACCCGCCGAACCTTTGCCCCATCCTGAGGGGCTACGTTCCATATTGCGCCATTATCAGGCGCTTGGGACGGAATGGATTCATTTTTTGCATCAAAACGGGTTTGGCGGTCTGCTCTGCGACGATATGGGCCTTGGAAAAACCCATGAAGTGATGGCATTCATGGTGGGCTTGCTAGAGAGGGGGACTCAGGCGGAACCTTTTCTGGTGGTATGCCCCACAACGGTTTTAAGCCACTGGAAAAACATCCTCAATCAATATGCCCCGGTGCTGAAACCCGCCATCTACCACGGGCAGAAGAGGGATTTAAGAGGGGCATTGGGTGATCATCCTTTGCTTCTCACCTCCTACGGTATTTTAAGGCGCGATATTGAGGCGCTTGAAACACTTCATTTTTCGGTGGCGGTGTTTGATGAAATTCAGAACCTGAAAAACACCCAGACACAGCTTTATCACTCAGCCAAAAGAATCCAGGCCCGCATGAAATTGGGACTGACCGGCACGCCCATCGAAAACCGCCTGGGAGAGTTGAAGGCGCTCTTGGACCTGACCCTGCCCGGTTACCTAGGAAAGGATGCGAATTTTGATCACCGCTATGTGAACCCCATTGAAAACCGGAACGATGAAGCAAGAAAAGCGCACCTTTCGGCCCTTATTGCGCCCTTCACACTGCGCCGCAAAAAAGAAAGCGTTCTTGGCGATCTTCCTGACAAAATCGAGGATATCCGTACCTGTGAACTTTCGGAAGATCAGGTGAAACTGTACCGTGACGCGATTTCAAGCAGAGGAAACGATCTGGTGAATAACCTGAGGGAGCCAAAGAAAACCATTCCCTACATTCACATCTTTTCACTGCTCAACCTGCTCAAACAAATCTGCAACCATCCCGCCCTTATAAACGGCAACATGAACGATTATCAGAATTTCCAGTCCGGGAAATGGGATTTGTTCAAAGAACTGCTTGCAGAAACCCTTCAAAGCGGTCAGAAGGTGGTAATTTACAGCCAATTCCTGAACATGATTGAGATTATGGAAAAGTATCTCGCACAAATGGGTACGGATTTCGTCTCTTTGACCGGCAGGACGACCAACCGGGAAAAAATCATTTACCGCTTCAATGAGGACTCTGACTGTCGGGTATTCGTGGGCAGCCTTAAGGCAGGTGGAGTGGGTATCGATCTGGTGGCCGCGTCAGTGGTGATTCACTATGACCGGTGGTGGAACGCAGCAAAAGAGGATCAAGCCACGGACCGCGTGCACCGAATCGGTCAGAAAAGGGGAGTTCAGGTGTTCAAACTGGTGACGGAAGGGACTTTGGAAGAGAAAATCGCCGCCATTATCGCCAAAAAAAGAAACCTCATGGACAGCGTGGTCGAAGAAAGTGATCCCGCCGTCATGAAAAGCTTCACCCGGGAGGAACTGATCGAACTGCTGGAAGTTCCTCGCAATGAACCTTTGGATTCAATCCCGGACCAACCGAACTGGATCTGATCACTTCTGTGTGACTGAGGCGGGTCAAAAAGACCACGCACAATTCGTAGTCTGAAATAACGGGTGCGGAACGTAATGATAACAGGGTATTCCGGAGTCCAATAACAATCCAGGTGTAAAAGAAAAAATGATTCTATTTTTTCTGATGGTGGAGTGTGTTTTTATTTGACAAGCCCTTTAATGGGCGACCCCACTTCCTTCAGATTGGATGGAAGAAGTGGATGTTTCAGTGTCCTTATGGCATCTATTCTCTTGAGTCTATGTTCTTACGGTGACTTTACTTTTACTATTCCATGATCGATCGGCTTTTCTGCGGGCCTAGATGGTCTCTCAAGCCTGTAAACGGCAAATAGGCAGATTTTTTGACCGGGAACCATTGCTGAAGCCAGTCTCAAGGTGTTAGTATGGCCTGACTCGGTCGTCCGACCCAATAACCAGGATGATGAAAGGAGAAAAATTATGGAAGGTTTTTGTGTCACCTGTGTTTTTAATCTGAAACCAGAGGTTGCAGGCAGGATGAATGGAATCATCGATTCCGTCTATGAGAAAAGCTTGAAAGAAAAGGGATGTCTTGAGTATAGGTGGTACAAATCCGAAACAAATTCATCAGATTTTCTTCTTTTCATGACCTGGGAAAGTGAAAGTGCTTTTCAGGAACATGTGAAAACAAACCATGTTTCAGATGCTGAGGAGGAACTGAAAGAGGTGTTGCAAAAGCCTTACCAGGATATGGGCTGGCGATTCCTGGACCCGGAGAGGTAGAAGCCTTTCACCGATAACGTCCTAAGGGAGGGGGGGGCCTGTGTAGAATATATTTCACATGGCCATGGGCTCATGGCCCCCTTTTAAGGGATTTTGATGATTCCCCAGCACTCAAATATCTTCCAGGCAAAATCAGACGTAAAAGTTTTAGCAGATTCCCGGTGGGGCAGGGACCGGCTCCATGAATATTCATTGGCTCCATGTCTATGGAAGCTTTTTTGCATCCAAAATATTTCAACCCATCGGAAACCTGGTATATGTTTTACTTTAAAATAAATCAGTGTCATTCCCGTGAAGCACAGTCTAGGCTCGATCTGATAATGGTTGTTTGGCTCTAGTCTTAACTTTTCAGGCACCTGACTTACGTTGGATATCACTGGTTTCTCCAAAAATATGGGAACCACAATATCTGGTATGACCGCCCAATATTGAAAAAACGTTGTTGTCGGGTTTGAGAACCTCTTAGTGAACCCAGGACTTACTCCCCCACAACGGAAAGGCTGCCAGAGGCTAGATGACTGATTAACAAATCGCAATAATTAATCAGATTCATTTTATCAATTTGCTGGCTGCACCTTTATCCCATTTACCGTCACCGCTTAACGTGGGAACCCCTTCAGCGTTTAATTTGTCGGCAATCTCTTGAAAGGATAACTTTTGATCTCTCAGCTCTAAAATCTTTTTCTGCATTTCCGCTTTTTTTGCTGTTACCAAAACATTCTTTTCGACTATTTTAAATTTTTCTGCATTCTTAGTTTTTTTATAATTTCTCTTTTTAACTTCTTTTAGATCATCATCTTTTTCTGCATTAAAATCTAATTCAGAAAGGTCTATATCATAACCATTGATCCAATCTTCAATCAAACCAGTTATGCTTTTGCCGTATACTACAGAAATAATTTTTAGCTTTTTGTGCATACCGTCTTTGAGATTTATTGATAAGTGTTTCATGTCTGATACCCCCTAATGAAATGAAAAAACTATATGCCGAATTCTGCATAATGTCAATACCTAACAATGGAAAGGGTCTTGATCAGACTCATGTGGCGATTGGCTTGAGGTTTCACCTATAGCATTTGTTAATCAAAGCGTCCTATCAAAACGGAATGACATTATTGAATCACTGGTAGGGACTATGAAGGTATCTCAACTGGGGGGCATGCACAAACCTGGGGAAGGATGATGCAAATCCATGCATTGCTGGGTTCTTTTAATCTGATTTGGGGTAGAGGGCGGTCCTGATTCTGATCAGACACCCCGTTGCTGGTCTGGAGAAACAGCTCAGGAAATTGTTCAGTAAGGAGTTTCCATCCAATTACCTACTGGGGCCTCTACAATCTGAATTTCCTGATCTGAGAGGGTATACAGTTTATAAACCAGTTTGTCTATTTGGCGGTCAGTGGCTTCTATTTGCCTTTGGATGACGGTCTTTTCTTGAGGGGTTTGGCATATGGCAGGTTTTGGTTCATTTGGAGCATGGAGCCAACAAGATCCACCATTTGAGTGTATTGTTTCTATTCAATAGCTCACCCTTGGTGAACATCTCGGCTATTCGGACACGGGCTGATTCCTGATCTTCTTCAGAAAAATGCGGCAAAAAGTAAAGAGGAGCAGCACGAATGCAGAATGGAATTTTGATTTACACTACTTTACCAGAAAATTTGGAAAATCTATACGGAACAGATTTGCATTCTCAGGCAAAAATGGATTAGAAATAGAGAATCAATAGGGTTCGCCAACAGATGAGCCTGTTAAAAAGTAGAAAGTGACTTCAATGGAAACAATAGACTACGATCACGTGCTCGAAATCAGAAACCTGAAAATCAACGATTATGGCAACGTCAAAGCCATCATGGATCAGGCCTACGAGGAAATGGGGGGCTCCTGGACCCCAAATGAATATGAAACGATCCTATCACTTTTTCCCGAAGGTCAGATTTGTATCGAAGACAAGGGCCGAGTAGTGGCCTGTGCTCTGGCCTTGATCATCGATTATAGCAGTCTGGAGCATGATCATTCCTATGAAGACATCGTATCGGACGGCAGTTTTGAAGGCCATGATCCAGATGGAGATTACCTATACGGTATCGATCTGTTTGTTGATCTGGAATACCGGTCCATGCGTTTGGGCCGCCGTCTTTATGATGCCAGAAAAAACCTGTGTGAGGAATTGAATCTCAAAGGCATGATCGTGGGGGGCCGCATTCCCAATTACGCCCATTATGCCAAGGAACTCACCCCCATGAAATATATCCAGAAAGTTAGTAAACGGGAAATCGTCGACCCGGTTCTGACTTTTCAACTGGCCAATGACTTTCATCCCAAGCGAGCGATTCGCAACTATATTCCCGAAGACAGCAAATCCAGAAGCTATGCTGTATGGTTGGAGTGGAACAACATTTTTTACCAGGCGAGGAAAAAATTCATCTGGGGCCGAAAATCCAATGTGCGGTTAGGAGCGGTTCAATGGCAAATGCGCATCTTTCACTCCTTTGAAGATCTTCTGCATCAAGTGGAATTTTTTGTAGATACCGTGGCGGGTTACAAGGCAGACCTGGTTCTGTTTCCGGAACTCTTCAACGCTCCGCTTTTATCTCAGTTCGATCAACAGGACCCGCCCAAAGCCATGCGGTCTTTGGCGGAATACACTGATCAGTTGAGAGATGAAATACTGCAAATGGCTGTCAGATACAACATCAATATCGTAGCCGGCAGTCTGCCGCAGCATGAAAACCAGCAGCTCTACAATGTTTCGATCTTATGCCGTCGGGACGGGACTTGGGACATGCAGTATAAACTGCATATCACCCCGGATGAAAGAGAGTATTGGGGGCTTCAGGGTGGCCAAGACCTTAAAATTTTTGATACCGATGTGGGTAAAATCGGCATATTGATCTGTTATGATGTTGAGTTTCCTGAACTTTCCCGTTTATTAGCGGAAAAAGGCATGAAAATCCTTCTGGTCCCCTTTTGGACAGATACCAAGAACGGTTATCTTCGGATCCGGCGATGCGCTCAGGCCAGGGCCATTGAAAACGAATGTTATGTGGCCATATCCGGCAGCGTGGGCAACCTGCCAAAGGTAGAGAACATGGATATTCAATATTCCCAGTCCGCCATCTTCACACCGTCCGATTTTGCTTTTCCTCATGATGCCATAGCCGCGGAAAGCACACCCAACACAGAAATGACCCTGATCGCGGATATTGATCTGAATCTCTTAAAAGAACTTCAGAAACACGGCAGCGTCCGCAACTTGGAAAGCCGCCGAAAAGATTTGTATCAAGTCACTTGGCTTCCTTAGAGCCAGTTTGAAAATTATCTCGTCAAGAGGCGGAAAGAATGTTGGATGTTCATATTTATGGAATGGGACGGTATCAAAAAGTCTATATACGAGAGCGTTACAACGAAAGACACGCCAACGAATGCCATTGATAGCACCATGTTGGGAATATATCAAAAACCATGCGCATATGTCCAAATTTCATGCGAGAGGTTGAAAAGAGCCACCGTCCTGATTCATCTCTCGGACGTTGAAACGGTGACCGGAAAATTCTTCTTGTGGATGGATGTGGTCAATGGAGACCCCATATAGGAGTCCCAGACGGCAAGCCCCCACCCCTTTACCTTTAATCCACGGAAAAAGGATTGTTTACCATATTTTTCTTTTTAAAAGCGCTTGTTATTAAGGTGGGTTACCTGCCCCGTTCATCTTCCAATGAACACGGATTCAAGGCGTAAAAATTTATAATGGGTGGGTATATGTTGGTGCAGTCACTCTTAAACTAGAAAAGCACCTGCAGCAGAATTCTATAAGTGCCTGTTATTACTGGTGGAGCTGAGGGGGATCGAACCCCTGACCTCATGACTGCCAGTCATGCGCTCTCCCATCTGAGCTACAGCCCCTGAAGAAGGGTCCTTAATAGCAGAAACCTTTGATGCCTGTCAATATGATATTGACAATCTTTTTAGAATTTTTGTATAAGGACCGAATTATGCAATTTGGAGATTCGAGGGGAATCTTTCCATCGATTCATCCGTTTTCATTATCTGCCGGAGTGGTGAAACTGGTAGACGCGCTGGACTCAAAATCCAGTGAACCTTGCGTTCGTGTCGGTTCGATTCCGACCTCCGGCACCAAGAAAGCTCCTTCAACACCCCTCAAACCTTTTAAAAGGCTTCCGATCACTTGACCGGAAGCCTTTTTTTATGGAT
>JAJDOH010000094.1 GCA_022340265.1 Deltaproteobacteria bacterium
AAAAATAAACATGGTTCCGGATTCCGCCCGGTTCAGCGTTGATTTGCGTAGCGTGCCGGGCGTGGACCATACCACTCTCTTGGAGACCGTAAAGCGACACCTGGGACCGGATATCGAGATTAAACCTTTGATTGATCTTCACGGCATTTCGACTTCACCGGATGATCCCTGGATCAGGCAGGCACTGGACATCATGGCCGGTATCCAGGGAAGGCGACCCGAGCCGGGATATGTGAATTACTTTACGGATGCGTCCGTCCTGACTCCCGCCATGAACAATCCGCCCACACTTCTACTGGGCCCCGGTGAACCGTCTCAGGCGCATCAAACCAATGAGTACTGCCTGGTGGAAAAGATCGACCGGGCGGTTGCGTTTTATCTGGCCATTGCCAGGGACTGGATAAAACCCTGAGAGTTCAGAAGGTGTTATGAGACATCCCCTCAAAGGGCTTATTCGTTTATGGTGTATTTTGTGGCGTGAATCGTCGTTCAACTTGGTGGTTTCTTTTTTCTTGCCCCAGAGTCCGGTTTTTTTTATAGTCGATCCTGTAAAGTGCCGTTGTGCTTAGAGGGATAATAACTCATGATCGAAGCGTCCACGGAAATTGTCTTCAACAAACGGGTTGCAAGAAATACCTTTTTTATGGGGTTTCGTTCAGGACCGATAGTGAATGCGGCAAAACCGGGCCAGTTTGTCATGATGCAGGTCCGGTCAGGCATAGATCCTCTTTTGAGACGACCTTTTTCCATTTGCGGGGTCAACGGGGACGTCCTGTTGATCCTTTATCGGGTGGTGGGCTACGGCACCGCCATTTTGAGCGAAAAGAAACCGGGAGACCTTATTCAGGTTCTGGGTCCCCTTGGTAAAGGATTTAAGTTTCCCGAAAAAGCGGTTCAGCCCATTATGGTGGCAGGCGGCATGGGTATTGCGCCGCTTATATTTCTGTCGCTGGCATTGGCCCGCAAGGATCAGCATTTCCTGGCGGGTTACGGCATTTCAGCTGACGTGGTTCCCCTTGACCAATTGGGTATTGTGGGCCTTTCTCCCGCCATTGCCACCGAAGACGGTTCGCAGGGGCATCACGGGCGGGTGACGGATCTCCTGGACTCGGTTCTTTCAACCGCAAAAGAAACCTCCTTTGCCATCTTCACCTGCGGCCCCCTCCCCATGTTACAGTCTGTGCGCCGAATAGCCCTTGGAAAAAACATCCCCTGCCAGGTTTCTCTTGAAAGCACCATGGCCTGCGGTGTGGGTGCCTGCCAGGGTTGTGCGGTAAAAAAGGCCTCCCGGTTCAGCGGCGCCTATGCCCATGTGTGTCAGGACGGACCGGTTTTTGATGCCGGCATTCTGGATTGGGAGGTGATGTAGTCATGGACAAACCTGATCTTTCGGTTCAATTGGGCGCCCTCAATCTCAAAAATCCGGTTCTCACGGCATCCGGGACCTTTGGCTATGGGCGGGAATTCGCGTCGGTTATGGATCCGGGCCTTCTGGGGGGCATTGTGGTGAAGGGCATATCCCTGAAACCCATGGCTGGCAACCCGCCTCCGCGCATTGTTGAAACGCCTTGCGGCATGCTCAATGCCATAGGTTTGGCCAACGTGGGGCTGAAATCCTTCTTGTCGGAAAAACTGCCCTGGCTTCAGAAACTGAAAACCTGTGTCATCGTAAATATCTACGGGCACTCCCTTGATGAGTATGGTGCTGTGGCGGCCGGTCTTAAAGGGGTTCCCGGCGTTGCCGCCCTCGAGGTCAACATCAGCTGTCCCAACGTGGAACAGGGGGGAATGGCCTTTGGAACGGATCCGGGTATGGCGGCGCGTGTGACGGAGCGGGTTCTTCGGGAAACCGATAAGCCGGTTATTGTGAAGCTCTCCCCCAACGTCACGGATATTCGCGTGATCGCCAGAGCCGTGGAAAAGGCGGGCGCTCATGCCCTTTCGCTGATCAATACGCTCACCGGCATGACCATTGATATTGAAAAGAGGTCCTCAAAACTGGCGAACGGTTCGGGGGGATTGTCAGGCCCGGCCATTCGACCGGTGGCGCTTCACATGGTGCGCCAGGTGGTCCAAACGGTCCGCCTCCCGGTTATCGGTATCGGAGGGATTCGGGAAGCGCGGGACGCATTGGAGTTCCTTATTGCCGGCGCGGACGCGGTTCAGGTTGGGACAGCCAATTTTGTGAATCCCGGAGTTTCCCTCGACATTGTATCCGGTATTGAACAATTTCTGATGGAGCGCCATATTGAATCCGTTAAAGAAATTATCGGGACCCTCAAACCCTGAGCATGGGAGAGGAACAAACGTGAGCGTTTCAAAAGGGTTAAAAAAGTTGAGCGGAAACACGTGACGGCGTTTCCTTTGTACGACAAGCGGACCAAGACCCCTAAGGTTTTGATCCGAAAGTGAATTTTAGAGCGTATACGGTTTCAGCTGAAGCAGTTTTTTGTCCTGGGTGACGACGACGTGATAAAATCGATCTTGGGGCACGTAGATGTAGGGGACATCTTCTTCTCTGCGGTAGAGAAAATGGGACAGGATCATTCGGTTGACGGCCCTGTGTCCCACAATAATGATACTTTGGGAATCACTGCTTAAATAAAGGGCTTTCTTGAGCCCCATATCGACTCGGTGTTTCATGGAAACGTATCCCTCTCCACTGGGATAGACATAATTATATTTATCTTTTTTCCTCGCCTGGAAGACATGGGGCATTTGGTCCCGAATTTCTTCATAGCTCATGCACTCACAGATGCCGCTCTCTATCTCATTAAACTCTTCGAGTGGAATAATGGTGCATCTTTTCTGTAACGCTTTGATCGGCACAGCCGTCTGTATGGTTCTTCTTTTTTCGCTGGTAAAGATAACGGGTATCTTTTTTCGTTGAAAATATCGCGCCAGACCCTTGGCCTGCGCCAAGCCGTTTTCCGTGAGCTCGCTATCGCCCCCGATGCGATTTTCCAGGTTGAAGTGGGTTTCGCCGTGACGAAGCAGGAAAAGATTCTTGACCGTGTCGGTTACCAGAAAATCCCGAATTCGGTCCCAGTAGGGAATCTTGTCTGTAATCTCTTCCGCCAGGATTTTGTTATTCAGAGAATCGAGCTTGATGTAATTCCGTTCCGTTTCAATGGGTGTGTACAGCATTTCGTAATACGCCATCCGTTGGCGAAAGCTCTTGATGGCGTTTTCCTTTGTCAGATGGCTGAATTCCGGATTGGATATCTTTCGCTGGATGCTTGCCTTGAGAATTTTTTCATCTTCATTGATGCATTCGATAAAAATTATGGGGTGGTCCGTAATGGATCGAATTATTTTTTCTCTCCGTTTGGCGCTCACATTGGTGGCATCCAGGATCGCCACATAACCCGTACGGGTAAGGTAGTCCGCGGCGCGTCCCATGTTGGTGACGGCGATTTTCTCCCGAAGTTCAACCCCATGCCGATTGTCCGGGCTGTAGAACTCAGGTCTTGAAGTTTCTACGCCGGTGAGTCTTCTTCTGAGATCGCCATTGTTGAAAATACCGGTTCGGATGCCGTATTTTGTCAAATTATCTTTAAGCTTGTAGGCAATGGTCGATTTTCCCCTTGCAGGAAGACCCACCATGACGATGTAGAGCTTGTTGTTGCGCATGCCTGGTTGACTCCTGAATGTTGTCCTGTTTGCCCTTGAACTTTACAAAAGAACATCTATAATAAAAAGAAATTATGTACGCAACTCAATTTGACGAATATGTTTTTTCATAAAGGGAGGTAAAAGCATGGCACAAACAACTGTCTCCAGACCAAGGGCAGAAACGCTGGTAAATGATTTTGTCAGGAGCGTATACAATTGGATGGGGATCGGCCTCGGCCTGACGGCGGTGGTGGCATTGTATGTTTCAGGAAACGAGTCACTGATGCGGCTGATTTTCGGCAATTCCGTGATCTTCATACTTCTGATAGTGGCGGAATTGGGTCTCGTGTTCGCCATATCCGGCATGGTCCATAAAATGAGTTCGGGGACAGCCACGTCGCTGTTTCTCGTCTATTCAGCACTCAATGGCGTTACGTTGTCATTCATCTTCTTAGCCTATACACAAACGTCCATCGTCAGTACATTTTTTATATGTGCAGGGACTTTTGTGGCCTGCAGTATTTACGGGTGGATTACCAAGCGGGACCTGACATCCATGGGCGGGTTCCTGATGATGGGTTTAATCGGGATTATTATCGCATCACTGGTGAACATGTTTTTCAGAAGTCCCGGCATGAGCATGGTCATCAGCTACATCGGTGTGATTGTGTTTGTGGGTCTTACCGCCTATGACACGCAGAAGCTCAAGAATATGGCACTGACACAGCCCGTGGATGCGGATGGTTCCGTGGTGAGAAAAGGGGCCATTCTGGGAGCGTTGTCGCTCTATCTGGATTTCATCAATCTGTTCCTGATGCTGCTCCGGATTTTCGGTCAGGGCCGGGATTAATGATCACCGGCAGCCCCGATTCTTTTGACAAAGAATCCTCCTGATCGAAGGTTTACCTGTCAGGAGGATTTTTTTGTGGGGTTTTGGAAGAATGACCTATCCTTCTTACATAAAGCTGTACGAAGGATTAACAAGGCTGGATCAAAGGCGCCTGCCTGAGAGGGTTCCGCGGATGATTTTTGGAAGATGATGGGTGCTAAAAAGACATTTGTAATCGGGGATATTCATGGCCAGCTTGGCATGCTTGAAAACCTGATGGCAAAGATTCCATGGCGGCCCGGTAAAGATGCCCTGGTTTTTTTGGGAGATTATGTGGACCGGGGGCCGGATTCCAAAGGTGTCGTTGATTATCTTCTGTCTTTGACGGCAAATTATTCAAAGATCAGATGCATTCTCGGGAACCATGAGGGAATGCTGCTCGACTACCTGGCAGGTGTCAACAGGGAGTTGTATCTGGTCAATGGGGGGGGATCCACTCTGAGGACATATCAGCGCCACGGAAAGCACCTCAGCACGCAGCCCCGGGATGTCGAAATACCCGAAGAGCACATCATGTTCTACAATTCTCTTCAGCTCCTTGTTGAGCTCGACGGCTATTATCTGATTCACGCAGGGTTCCGGCCGGGCATACCCGTGGCAATGCAGGCAAGAACCGATATGCTGTGGATTCGGGAACCCTTTATTTCGTCAAATTACGATTTCGGAAAAAAGGTTGTTTTCGGCCATACTCCCTTCGAAGAACCACGGGTCATGAAAAACAAAATCGGTATTGACACGGGTGCGGCCTACGGCAGGCGGCTCTGCTGTTTGGAACTGCCCTCTGAACGATTCTATTTTGCAGGCCTGTGAACAGAGGTGAAGGTCCATTCAAGAAAACCTGATCAAGAAACATCTCCGCCAATAAATTTTTCGGCCAGTTCAACGTCTTGCCTGTTGCCGATATACAGCGGCACCCGCTGGTGTAGCTCTTTGGGATCGATTTCGAGGATCGGGCCGTGGCCGTCACTGGCGTATCCGCCTGCCTCTTTTGCCACAAGGGCAAGGGGATTGGCTTCCACCATCAACCGTAGTTTTCCTGTTGGCTTCTTGGGGTCTTTCCGGTCAGCCGGATACATGAAAATGCCCCCTTTCAGCAGGTTTCGATGGAAATCGGCGACCAGACTCCCCACGTACCGGGCTGAATAGGGGCGGTTGGTTTCCCTGTCGGCGGATTTGAAATGATCAATGAGGGCTTTCGTATTTTCATCCCAGTAAGCATAGTTTCCCTCGTTAACACTGTAGGTTTTGGATTTTTCGGGGATTTTAATATCTTTGTGAGACAGGAGGAACTCTCCGACGCTGGGATACAGCGTAAATCCGTGTACACCGGTGCCGTTCCCGGTGGTGTACACCATCATGGTGCTGGAGCCGTAGATGAAATAGCCTGCCGCCACCTGCTCTATCCCGGGTTGGAGCACATCGTTTAAAAGACAGTCCACGTCGGTTTCTTCACTTTTCTTTTTGTAGATGCCGAAGATGGTTCCGATGCTCACATTCACATCGATGTTGCTGGATCCGTCCAGGGGATCAAACACAATGATGTAATTACCTTTGGGATATTGAGAGGGGATGTCGATGAGATCCGCATTCTCTTCCGAGCCCATGCAACAGAGCTGGCCGATGTGCTGCATGCGCTCAATGACCACGTTGTTTGCAAAGACATCCAACTTCTGGACCTGCTCATTCTGAACGTTCACTTTTCCGGTGGCGCCCAGGATATCCGCAAGTCCCGCCTTGTTGACTTCTCTGGAGATGACTTTTGCTGCGACGATCAATTCGTTCAAGAGTGTTGTAAAAGCCCCTGTGGCTTCCGGGCTTTGCCGTTGCTGCTCCAGAAGGTGCTGTGTGATGGTGATGCCGACGCCATTGCTGCCCATTTTTACATCTCCTTTCGTAATTTAATATTTCAACAATGAATCCCAGAATTCAGGATCCTCGTTTCGCCAGTTTTCACCGAAACGTCTATCGCAGAATTTGCTCAATCGGTCGTACCATCTCGCCCACACATTTTTGTTTTTTTCCAAAGCATCAAGAATGTCCGCAAGATATACATCTACTTTTCCCATCTCATCTTTGGGTACATAAAAATACGCGCCTTTTTCAAATGATTTCTTGAGGTTGTCCTGGCTCAACGCATGGGCGGTGAGCATCAGAACCGGAATATCTCTTCCTCTGGCCAATTCAAGGAGATCATAGCCGCGGACGCCCATGATATCCAGGACCGCCGCATCGTAGGAACGGGTCTGGAGAAGCTCTCTGGCTTCTTCATAGGATGATGCCCGGTCAATATTACAAACTTCCAGATGTTCGGAAAGAAAATCAAGAATGTCTTTTTCATCATCAACGATGAGGATTTTCTTATCTTTTAAAATTTTTTCAGGATCCATTTCGTATCCTCCCTGGAATTTGGATGGCATATTGTTTTTCCAAGACTATACGGCTTTGTCGCGATATTCAAGTCGGTATATTTCCGCCAGCGTCAGAAATACGGTGATAATCAACGGGCCATAGACAATCCCAAGGATTCCGAAAACCTTTATTCCGCCAATGATGCCCACAAAAACAAGGAGTGCATTCATTTGCATCCCCTGTCCGATAAGCCGCGGTTTAACGAGATACTCAATGACCGAACTGTAGCTGAGATTGTAAATCAGAAATCCCAGCGCAAGCCCGCTGTTTCCGTGGAGAAAAAGAATGACGGTGGTGGGGATAAACACGGCCGAAGCGCCGATAATGGGCAAAAAGGCCATAAAGCTGATGACGGTCCCCCAGAGGAAGGGCGAACTGAGACCAAAGAAATAAAATCCGAGTCCCCCCAGAATTCCCTGAACAATTCCCGAAAGGCCGTTGCCCACCACAATGGCCCGGCCCATCTCATGAAATTTATCGGTCAGCCTTTCCAACTGATTTGCAGGTACAGGCAGCAGTTCGAAAAAGTAGCGCTTCAGCCTGTCCCCATCTTTAAAAAGATAATACATTGTGAGGGCCATGAGGAAAAACTGGATCAGGAAGTTGAGCAGGTTCGAAGCGATGGAACTGATCTGATTGTACAGAAACAGACCGATGTTTTTTCCGATGGAGGAGCCCAGATCTTCTATGGTTTCCGGCGTTATTTCAAGACCTGTCATGTCATTGATTTTTTTGAAGCGTTGTGCCCAGACAGGATCGTCTTTCAAGAATACCTTTAATTTGCTCAACGACATTTTGCTGCTGCTGGTGCGGTAAAAATCATAGGCCTCGTTGGAAAGCGTTCCAACGAACCAGCTCATGGGAATGATCAGGGTAATTAGAATTAAAACGGTGAAGCACAGGGACGCCAGTACCTCCCGTTTGCGAAAAAGATGATTAACCTTCGCATAAAGGCTGTAAAAGATGCTGACAATGAGCATGGCCAGTATGATTGCCGACAAAAAGGTCCAGAAGAGCGTGACGATCAGCAGAAGAGAACAAAGCAGAAAAATGAGAAAGAATCTCGCGCCCTGTTTTTTATCCACGCAATTGGAGTCTGTCATTTTGTATTACCGTCTATCGCAATCGAAGATGATATCAGGATTCAATCCGGATCTTTTCCTTTAGCTTTTCGGCATCCAGGTTGAACAGGGCATCCAGAAGAGCGGGGTGAAAGGTTCCCGGACCCTTGGATTGGCCGGCGGCCTCTTCTCCCGCCAGACCGTAAGCAGCCAGAGCTGTGGCGGTTGCTTCAAGGCTATTACCGTCCACCGCTAGAAAGGCGCCGATCAGCGCAGTGGCAACGCAGCCGGTCCCCGTGACGCTTCCCATCCGTTCATGACCGTTGAACACTCTCAAGACGCTTTTTCCATCGGTGACCAGATCGACCGGTCCGGTGATGGCGAGGGTGGTTCCCAGCTTTTGTGCAAGGTCAACGGCGGCGCTCTCTGCTTCATCAACGCCATGCACCGCATCAACGCCTTTGGTTTTGGTTTGCGAGTCTTTTCGTGCCAGTGACAGCACCTCGGAAGCGTTTCCGCGAATCACATGGATGGAAACTGATTCGGCGAGCCTCATGGCGGTGCCGGTTCGAAAGGTGGTCGCACCCGCTCCTACCGGATCCAAAACAACGGGGATCCCCAGTTCGTTGGCTTTTCTCCCGGCTTTCAACATGCTCTCCACCCAAGTTCGCGTCAACGTGCCGATATTGAGCACAAGGGCGCCGGCAAAGGCAACCATTTCTTCCACCTCTTCCGGTGCATGGGCCATGACGGGAGATGCGCCGAATGCGAGAAGGGCATTGGCTGTGAAATTCATCACCACAAAATTGGTGATGTTGTGGATCAGCGGTTTTCGGATTCTTAAGGCCGTAAGGTTGTTGGCGGCTTTCGTGGCAAGTTCGTCACTGAACATTTGTTATAGCGTCCTCATTTGGAAAAATGATCCCAGCCGGAGACGGTGCTTAAGCGGGATTCGCCGGCGGGCGTTATAATGCGAATCTTTCCTTTGTCTTCGGTGATTTTGCCGATTTCCGTCACCGGTATCTTACTTGTCTTTTCGATGATATGACGAATACGCCCCACATTATCCGGTGCACAGGTGAGTAGGAGTTCATAATCATCACTTTCTTTTAAAATATAATCAAGGGGTGTCTGTCCTGAATGTTCAGAAAATTGAATGAGGGCGGGAGCCACCGGCAGGTTTTTCTCGTAAATTACTGCCCCGACGCGGCTTTCATCACAGATGTGACCCAGATCACCCATCAGACCGTCGCTGGTGTCGATCATGGCATGGGCAAGACCGGTCTGTGCGACAGCGTAGCCTTCGGCGGCCCGATGTGAAGGGCGCAGGTAAGCGCTGACCAGCGGGTTTTCGGCCCGCCCGCCTGTGCGTTCAGACTGAAGCAGCAGGGTAAGCCCCGCAACTGCCTGACCGGGATACCCGGTGGTCAGTATGGCATCGCCATGTTTTGCAGTGGAACGTCGAACCATTCTGCCCGATTCCACCTCGCCAATGAGGGTGATGTCCAGAAAATTGGCACCATCGGACTTGGTTACATTGCCGCCGATGATCAAGGCTTCAAAGGGGTTTAGTTCCGCCAGAAAACCACGGTAAACGGCAATTACGTCATCCAAGGACATATCTGCCCGAAGGCCCAGCGAAACCAGCGCATAACGCGGCCTGCCGCCCATGGCGCCGATGTCGCTGATGTTAAGGGTCATGGCCCGGCGGCCCACGTCATGGCTCGACATGAAACGTGGCAGATAATGCCGGTCTTCCACCATACAGTCACAGGTAACCAGAAGATCATACCCCGGGCGCGGCTGAAAAGCGGCGCAATCATCGCCGATTCCCAAGAGGTTCTTGGGCGGTTGGATACCTTCCTTGGCGATCATCTCATGAATTTTGGCAATGAGACGGAATTCTCCAACCTGTCCCAGTGTCTGGCTCATGCAACACCCTCAAAACCGTCAAATATGTTCATGGGCCAAGAGTATTAAAATGATGTGCCGGATGTCAAGCCAATGCGGAATGAGATCACCAGGATTCAGGCGATGAAAGGGCATCTAATGGGCGCTTGCCTTTTTCTGGGCAACTTTCGTATAGTTCTAAAGATTCAAAATTTTCCGTCAGGAGGAATATATTTAATGGTGACCTATAAACGTTCCGTCTGTTCACACGATTGTCCGGACACCTGCGGGTTGATGGTGGGTGTTCAAGAGGGAAAAGTGGTATCGGTCAAGGGGGATCCGGATCATCCATTCACCCGTGGTGCCATCTGTACCAAAGTCAAACGGTATGGGGATCGGGTCCATTCACCGTTACGGATTCATCACCCGCTGAAACGGGTCGGTCCCAAAGGGGAAGGGGTTTTTGAGCGCATATCCTGGGACCAGGCTCTGGATGAAATTGTGGATCGTTACGGAAAGGTTATCTCCCATTTCGGCAATGAGGCTATTTTGCCCTATTCCTACGCCGGTACCATGGGCGTGTTACAGTTTCATGCCGGCCATCCATTTTTTCACAAGCTGGGGGCGTCCAGGCTGAAAAGGACCATCTGCAGCGCGGCGGCCGAGGCGGGATTTGCGGCCAGCATGGGAAGCATTCCCACAACCGATATCGAATCCTCAGTGGATGCGGATTTGATTGTTCTCTGGGGCAGCAATACCCTCTCCACCAATATGCACGCATGGCCATTTTTCCTCGAGGCCCACCGAAAGGGCGCTGCCATCGTGGCCATCGATCCCTACGAGAACCGCACGGCCAAGAAAGCGGATGTGCATCTTAAGCTTAGACCCGGCACGGATGCTGCCCTGGCCCTTGGCATCATGCACCAGCTGGTTGAAAATAACCTGTTGGATGAAACCTTTATTGATGAACATACCATCGGGTTTGAACGCCTCAAGGTGCGCCTCGAGGATTACGGGCCACGCCGTGCGTCCGAAATAACGGGCGTTCCCGAAAACCGGATCAAGGATCTGGCCATGCAATACGGTACCGCCAAAGCGCCCTACATCCGAACGGGCTGGGGGCCGGCCCGCCAGCTCAGGGGTGGCATGGCCATGCGGACCATTGCGCTGCTCCCTGCCCTGGTGGGTGCCGCCCATAAAAAGGGTGGGGGGATCACAAGATCCACTTCGGCGGCTTTTGCCTTTAATATGGAAGCCGTGCTTCAGGAATCCCTTGACAGATCGGCCCCAAGGAGCATCAATATGGTGCAACTGGGTTCGGCGCTGACCCGGCTCTCCGAGCCGCCGGTCAAGGCCCTGCACGTTTACCACAGCAATCCCGCCGTAGTGGCGCCGGATTCAGCCCAGGTCTTAAAGGGACTGCAGCGGGAAGACCTTTTCACGGTGGTTCATGAAATTGTCATGAGCGAAACCGCCCTTTTCGCGGATCTCGTGCTTCCCGGGGCCACTTCCATGGAAACCACGGATCTCTACAGAAGTTACGGTCATTATTACCTTCAGATGGCGCACCCGGTGATCGAGCCGGTGGGGGAAGCTCGGTCCGCACTGGCTGTCTTCCAGGAACTGGCCCACCGGTTTGGTTTCAAGGATCCCTGCTTCAACCAATCGGAAACGGACATCATTGAAAATCTTCTGGCAACGGATTCCCCCTATCTCAAGGGAATCACATTGGATCGGCTGATGGCGGGACATCCGATTCGACTTCAGGTGCCATCCAATATCTTTGAAAGCGGTTTTGGCACCCCTTCCGGCAGGGTCGAGTTTTACTCACAAAGCATGGAGGATCTGGGCCTGGATCCGTTGCCGAGCGGGGAACCCAGTGTGGATGCGGCGGGGGAAGGGCGTTTTGAACTCCAATTGATCACCCCGCCCCGTCATCAGTTTTTGAATTCCACATTTAACGAAATTGACCATCTCCAGCGCAAGGCAGGCCCCGCCACGCTCATGATCCACCCGGTAGATGCCGGAAAACGGGGAATTCAGGATAACATGCCGGTTCGGGTCCATAATGACCGGGGAGAAGTTTTCCTGACGGCGCGGGTCACCGACGGAACCTCACCGGGGGTTACCGTGGCGGAAGGGATTTACTGGCCCCGGTTCATGGTGGGTAACAAAGGGATTAACCAATTGACCAGCCAGGACCTCACGGATATGGGTGAAAGCTGCGCGTTCCACTGCAATCTCGTTGAGGCTGCGCCTTTTTTCTCGGACGGGCCGATGGATTAAACGGGCGAATATGAGCAATTGCGTACAGATTTATGGGTTTTGTTGTCTCTAAGCATCGGCATTTAAAATCCCATGAAGTTCTTTGGTGGCGTTCGCCGGATTATCCCGACAGCACACGCATGAGATGACGGCTATGCCGTGGGCGCCTGCCGCCATCACCTGGGCGGCGTTGGTTTGGTCGATGCCGCCGATGGCGATCATCGGCACCGGTGTCGTTTGAACGATCTGTTTTAAAAAATCGATACCGGTGGCGGGCCCCGCATCGTCCTTGCTGCCGGTGGCATAGATGGGTCCGAAGCCCACGTAGTCAACCCCTTCCTGGACACAGGTTTCAATTTCTTCCGGGGTACCTGCAGACCCGCCGATGATGGCGTCGTTTCCCAGCAGTTTTCTCGCCAAGCCAATGGGAAAATCATCCTGGCCCAGATGAATGCCGTCGGCTCTTGCGGCGATGGCTACGTCGATCCGGTCATTAACGATGAATGTGGCGCCCATTTCGGAACAGACACGTTTCATTTCTGTGGCGATTTCGATCAGCTCTTTCGTGGCCCCGCTTTTTTGGCGGAATTGGATGGTATCCGCCCCACCTGAGATCGCCTGTTTTGTAAGTTCAATATGCGAAAAACGGCTCTGCAAAACCGTGTCCGTCAGGACATGCAGCCTTCCAATTTCTTTCATCTTGGTTTTGCCTCCTTTGACTTTTTGTGGGTGACTTGGGGTGTGTGAGCAGGAGAGTATTAAAATTGCGGGACGAATGTCAAGATTCTGTAGATCTCAAAAAGTGCTCTATTTCCGGAATAACGGCTTCATGGGCGTCTTCCAGGATATAGTGGCCGGCATGGGGATATTCGGTGACGGATGCCTTTGGAAAGCGTTCTCGCCACTCCTTCAAAAATATATTGTCAAAACACCAGTCTTTCATTCCCCAGCAGATTTTCATGGGTTTTCCTCGCAGCCGGTAGAGACGCCTTTCCGTTTGTTTCAGACAGTCATAGGAGGGGTGACACGGGTCCATGGGAATATCCTGCACAAAACGGAGTATGGCAATCCGGTTTTGCCAGCTGTTGTAGGGGTACAGTAAACCGGCTTTTGCGACCTTGTCGAGGGGCTTCACAACCGCCATACGGGTGGCCGCCAGGGCGAAGCCGTTCAAACCGCGCACGGCAAGGCCACCAAAAAGCGGTATGCGACAGGCTGCGATCCGTTTCGGCATGCGGTTGGAACGCCATGCCGCCGTATTTAAGATCACGAACCGATTAAACAAATCAGGCCGTCGCGTGGCAAGGCCCATGCCGATGGCCCCACCCCAGTCATGGCAAATCAGGGTAATGTTTTGTAACCCCAGGTGATCGACGAGGGCTTCCACATTGGCCGTGTGGTTGCTCAAACGGTAGGAGTAATTCTGCGGTTTGTCCGAAAACCCACACCCCATGTGATCCGGTGCAATGATCCGGTAGTCTTGTTTGAGAGCACTGATCAGCCGTCTGTAATAAAATGTCCAGGTGGGGTTGCCATGAAGCATCAGGACAGGCGGATTGTTGGGGTTTCCTTCATCGACGAAATGGTACCGCAGATTTTCCATATGAAGATTGCGCCGCCGGAAATCGTAAAATTCCTGAAAGAGCGGCGGTAAGGGTCTGTCGTCTAAAATCGTGTTCAATCGTCTGTCCTCAATGGGCATCACCGAAAGGCGCAAAGCATCCGAGGTGTTCTGAAAAATATGCCCGCACTTTTTTTAGAAACGCTAGAGTCGCAGCAGCACAATAGAGACAATGGTCAGGAAAATACCTGTGATGCGCGATCGGTTGAGCTTTTCTCTGTAGATCAGGGCCGATAAAATGATCGCGATCACAAAATGCATTGCCGTCACGGAGGTAACAATGGAAAGAGGCCCCGTGGACAGCGCTTTGAGATAGCAGTAAAATCCCGCCAGATTGATCAAACCCATAAAAAATCCAATGAGAAGCGCATCCCTGTGGTTGGTGTTTGCATCGACGGACTGCGCTTTTTTTCGAAAAGCAAATGACATGAGGGTGGCCATGGTGTAGGAGGTGGCCATAAACGCCATCTTGTTGGCATGAAGCGCTGCGAATTTGCTCGATATGGCAGCCAAAGCACCCGCCAGTATGGAGATTCCCACAAACAGAAAACCGAGTCGCGTATTTTTAGCGGTTTTATTTTTTTCGGCCGTATCGCGGGCCAGAATCACCACGGCGCACATGGCCAGCAGAATGCCTGCGCCTTGGTACAGAGAAAGATTGTCCCCGAAATAGAAAATTGAGAAAATGACCACGATCGCCGCATTAAGACGAATGATCGGGTAGGCGACACTGGCCGGTATATGCTTGAGCGCCTCCATGTTACTGATGGTGGCCATGAAAAAAGTCAGGCTGTTGGCGAAAGCAATAAACAGGAGGAACCCGAAATTCCGGATCTTTTGATCCAGCACAAAAAACAATAACGTGCTCAGCAATGCCACCGTGGCCATGAAAGAAAAACTGGTCCAGGCCGAATTGCACCGTCGTTCTGCCGAAACCTTGTACAAAAAACGCTGAACGCCTAAAAATAGAAGCGCAATGGTGGCAAATGTGTACCAGTTCTCCACGGACCCCTTATCCTCATATTCGATTGAATCGAACACAGCCTGATTTTAACGGGAACCATATCCTTTTGAATTGAAAGTTGTCAAATTGAACCGTTGCGCTCAGGATAGAAAGTGGTTTATGTCTTGATCAATTTCACTCAACGTGCAAAAATGGATATATCAACTTTTCTGGAGATGGGCTTTTTCTACTACGTTTATGCTGAAAAGGAAAAATGGGATGCGTCATATCCGAGCGATTGGTTTCGATCTTTTTAACACCCTGGTAATGGCAGAACCGGACACCCTGGACAGGGCATTTTCACGTATGCAGGAGAGCCTGGAGCAGCATGGATTCTATCCGGAACAGGGGGCTTACAAAAAAGCCTATTATGATGCGGTGATCACGTTCATCCAACAGACCAGAGAAGACGGCAGGGAGACGCACAACCGTTTTTGGATCAGTGCGGCCCTTGAAAAACTGGGGTACGAAGTTTCACCCGATGATCCCAGGATCGCCGCCACCGTTGAAGACTATTTTTCCACCTTTTATGATTCCTGTTATTGCGTGCCGGGTGCCAGATCCATGCTGGAAAGGTTGAAAGACGAGTTCCAACTGGGGCTGTTGAGCAATTTTACCCATTGGCCGGCCGCACTTGAGATTATTGACCGTCTGGAATTAGCCCCCTTTTTTGAATTCAGGCTTATATCCGGGCAATTGGGGTATCGAAAACCCCACAAAAAGGTATTTGAAGCGTTAACGGGTGGTTTTGACACCTCCTGCGATGAAATCATATATGTGGGCGATGATGTGGATGCTGATGTGAATGGGGCTTTGGGCGCCGGAATTCAGCCGGTCTGGTTCACCTATGTTCTGGAAAACAAGCCGCCCATTCCGGCGCACATGGCTCCCAGTGAAACAGGTGAACCCCATGAAAGTGTTCCGCGTGTTTCCAGTTGGAACGAGTTTCTCTCTTTTTTAAAAATCTCTTAAATTGAAAAACCAAATAACAGGAGGAAAAAGGATCCATGTATTTTAAAGAATCCGGAAAGATCAACACGGAAGAAACCTTGAAAATGGCTTTTGATAGAAGTGTGGCTCTGGGCCTGAGTGAAGTGGTGGTGGCTTCCACCAGCGGTGAGACGGCTTTAAAAGCGGCTGATATTTTCCGAAATTTTACGATTACGGCCGTCAGTTACCATTGCGGGTTCCGTAAACCCTTTGAACCGGTGATGGATCCTGATGTGAGAAAAGATCTGATTGCAAGGGGCATTCATGTCATATCCGCCACCCACGCCCTTTCCGGCGTAGAACGGGCGGTGGCCAAGAAGCACCAGGGCGTTTATCCGGCGCTTCTCATTGCCGATACCCTGCGGCTGTTCGGTCAGGGCACCAAGGTGGCTGTGGAAGTTTCCATTATGGCGGCCGATTCAGGGACCCTTTCGGGAAATGATGTGGTTTCCATCGGGGGCAGTGGCAAAGGGTCGGATACGGCCCTGATTTTGAAACCGGCGAACCAGTCCAACATGTTTGATATTCGCATCCGTGAAGTCGTCTGCAAACCGAGAGATTTTTGATGCTCGGTTTTGCCATTCTTAACAGGTGATCCGATATGAAACTGAAACAGATTTCGATTACCATATGGATGGTCTTTCTTGCCGTGTTGCTGTTGAGCCAACCACTGCGGGCCGAGGATCAGAATGAAAAGGAGGTGCCGACCCGTTTCGGTTTCGGTCTCAGTTACGGAAACAGCTTTCATCCCGACAGCAAGATCGGATTCATTCTGGCAAACTACCTGGTCATGTTTGATTATGACAAGATCTGGCCTCACAGCGCGCCGGAAAATCTGCGGTTTAAACTGGAATTCAGCCTGGGATCCACCACCACCCCGGAGAACTGGCCCATGGGATCGGCGGCGATGATGGCCCTCTATTATCTGGATTTTCTGGATTCAGAGGCCGTTCGGCCCTACATCGAGGGGGGGATCGGGTTGATTTACACGGGTTTTCGTGTAGAAGGGCAGGGATCCCGTCTCAATTTCAATCCCAAGGCAGGGTTCGGATTTGAGTTTCCCATCGGCCGGGAATCCCTGTTTACATCCCTGCGCTGGGACCATCTGTCAAATGCCTATCTGAACGAGGATAACACGAGCATCGATTCGGTCGTCCTGATGTTTGGCGCTTATTTCTAATACCCGTTTCTTCGAAGGGGTTCCATGCGCAAATGGTGACGTGTACGATTCTGATTGTTTACCATTCCCAAAGTGGAAACACGCAAAAAATGGCACAAAACGCCGCTGAGGGCGCTAGCTCCATCGAAGGCGTGGCGGTTTATTTGAAAAAGGCCTCTGAAGCAACCCTTGAGGATTTGTCGGCATGTGACGGGCTCATCATCGCTTCCCCCGAATATTTCGGTTATATGGCCGGAATGATAAAAGATTTTTTTGACAGAACCTACAATGAAGGGCGGGGGAAGAAAGAAGTATTCAAAAAACCGTACGCAGTCCTCATCAGTGCCGGCAATGATGGAACCGGCGCGTTGAACCATATTGAACGAATCTGTCTGGGGTATCCGTTCAAAAAGGTTCTGGCGCCGGTTGTGGCAAAAGGTCCCGTCGAAAATAAGACCCTGGATCAGTGCCGGGAACTGGGTAAAACCATCGCAGCCGGATGTCGCGAGGGTATCTATTGAAGACCATCAACGCTACTTGGAAAGATCTTCCACACCCTTTAAGACTGTGTCAAAAAGCGCCTCTGTGTCCTCTTTTTCGAGACAGGAAAATGCCACACGAAGGTCGGTTTTGCCCAGGGCAATGAGCCCCACGCCGTATTTATTCAGCAGGTGGACCCGCAAGGGCTCCGCATGGACGGTTTTTAATTTCAGACACATGAAGTAGCCGGAATTGAAGGGGTACACATCCCAGGCGTCAGCGTATTTCGTATTGGAGAGAACCCGTTTCACTTCCTCTGCCCTGTCCCTCATGATCTCAAATTTTTCGTGCTTTTCGGCCAGACAGGCATCCGATTGCAGCGATTTGAGAATCAGTTCCTGGCTTAAATGCGATGCATTGGATATGGATCCCCTGATCGCACCCGCCGTCTTTTTCTCCAGTGCATCATAAAACAGTCGTGATTCCCCTTTGACCGGACAACCGTAGGTGACAAAGCCCACCCGCAACCCCCATGCAAAGTTTTCTTTGGTGGCGCCGTCCAGTTTGACCGCCAACAGATTTGGATTGCGATCCATTAATAAGGCGAACATGGATTCCTTCATGGCGCCATCTTCATAGAAAAGGCCGAAATAGGCGTCATCCATAAAGGCTACCACGTGGGTCCCCGCTTTAGCGATGTTCTCCAGGATATCCGCGATACCCTTCGCCTCTTTTGAGGAAATTGTATATCCGGTCGGATTATTCGGAAAATTGAGGATTACGATGATTTTCTTCCGTTCTTTCGCCGCTTTTTCAACGGCCGTTTTAAAGGCATTCATGTTGAAGCCGCCATTTGGATCAAGAAAGGTATAATTCCTGATAACGGCACCTTTCCTGACACCGAAAATGAGATTGTAATTTCCCCACATTTTATCAGGCAGCAAAATGACATCCCCGGGATCTACCAACATATCCGAGACAACGCTCAGTGCGTGGGTGATGGCGTTACAGGTCACCGGCAGACTGATATCCTTTCCTTTAAGTGAAGGATTTTTTCGATAAATTTCTTCTTTCCACACTTCACGGAGGGGCAGGATACCGAAAGAAGGCGCATAGGTGAGGGCTTCCGTGGGCGTAATATCATTGAGCATGGCCATGATGGAGGGTAGAAACATGGTATTTCCTTTTTCCGTTGCCATGCCGATGGTTGCGTTAAATTTGTGGGCTTTTTCCTTTGCTTCGGCACTCTGTGAAAGGATGCCTTTCGGGAAAAAGAGGTTTTTGCCTACGGCGGAAAGCATGTCAAAAACATCGGGATTGCCGTTTTCTATGATCTCGTTCAATTCTATTGCGATGGGGTTCATCTCCATGTTGATTGCTCCTCGGTGTTCTTAAATAAGAATTTTTTTTGGGGTGCATTGTTAACCGGCAGTTTAGAATTTTGTCAAGCAAATTGCCATGCTTTCAGGCGATGTGTTCGGGCAAAATCAATTCTGCTGGATATCCACGGTAATTTGTTGTCGTATTTGACGCTCCCCCTGATAAATGACCAGATCAATGGTGTTCTCTCCCTGTGGCAGGGGCCCCGGGTACAGTCCTCTCCCTTCTCCATCCAGGATCTGTTCCCGCATGGGTGCAAAAGCCACCAGTTTAAGGGGAAAAATTTCTCTGGTGAACGTGCCGCCTGCCGGTATAACGGCCGGCGGAATTGATTCTTTGATGGTTGCAGGGTCGATGCTCGGAAACACAACCGGGCCGTAGGATTTTCCGTCACAGAGATACCGTGTCTTATTCCAGTCGATTTTGAGCGGTTGGTTGGTCTTGTTGTCGATAAAAAGCCTGAAAGATACAAAATTCGCTTTATCCCGTTTGAGGGGTGTCAGCTGCACGCTGAAATCAGCATTTTGAACCTGCCGGGTCGACGGGATACTGGTCCATGATTTTGTTTTTGCAGTCACACAGGCCGCCAGAAACAACACCATTAAAACAACAGTTCCAATTTTCATTCTATTCCTCCGGAAAAATGTTTACCAAAAAAAGGATTCGTCTTCTTTGTTTTTGGTTCTATCTCCCTCGCCCATCATCGGTTCAACGATCCTGACCGGTGTTTCAAGGGTCCTTTTCAGCATTCCCCATACGCCGGACGCGATTTCGGAAAAGGGTAGAATTTTCACTTTTGGGTCTTTCAAAGAACCATCAATTCTTACGGGAATGGAAATCAGTGTACCGCCCAGAATATACCCTGCTACCGGAATGAGTTTGATCAGGCGGTCCGTCAGCGTAAAGGGTGATGCCAGCATTTTGATGTCCAGCTGTCTATTGAGCAGGTCTATGTCACCGTTAAAAACAAGGTTCAAGGCGGAGCTTTTCATGAGACCTTTTTGCATTTGAATTTTACCATTTTTCAGGTTGCCGCTAATCTGCACCAAATCATAGGGAAGACCTTCATTTTCCAGACTCGGAAGTTTGCCTTTGAAAATATCCGTGACGTTCAGGACTGATAACACCCGGGCCAGCGTCGGGCCATGTTTAATTCTGCCGTCGGAGGCGGAAAAAAGAATGGGCCCTTCAAGTTTTCCGGGAAGATCATCCCATTTTCCTTCGGCGGTGATTTTGGCTTCAAGATCAAATGTGCCCTCGGCGTCGATCCGCTTTTGGGTGAGGCAGGTGATACTTTGACTTAATGCCGCCTTTTCAGCTTTCAGTCGGAAATCCAGGTCGATATTATCTTTATTCAGCTTCAAATAACCCGGTGAAGAAATCCCGCATAAAGCGGCATTTTCAACAGAAATCCGGATACTTTCAGGGTTGATGGAGACTTCTCCCTGAAATGGGTGCCAGGTAAAACCGCCGACCTTCAAGCTGTTCCACATCAGATGGGCTGTTCCTCGAATGGGAAAATGCCATGGTTCCTTTCCATCCTCATTGGCGGTTTTTCCCTTCGATTTATTCAGTAACTCCAGGACCTTGTCAAGGTCAACGTTGTCGGTGCTGATATCTACATCAAATCTGGGGTCTTCCGTGGCAAGATCAGCGCTGCCGCTCATGAAAAGTCTGTTTTGATTCAGAAGCATTCGAACCGAATCAAAGAGAAGTTGTTGGCCTTCGGCATGCAAAGAAAAATCCACAATTTTGGCAGGAAGTGGTATCCCGTAAATGAGAATGTCGTTACCCCTTAAGAATCCTTCAGCCGATGTGGAATACGACTGCATGGGCAGTATCCGGGCGGAAATGTCGCCCTCAATCCAGCCACCCAGAAAGGGATTTTTGAGGAACATACCGTCCAGGGTGGATTTCTCGATTTTCCCGGAAAAACTGACATCCACCAGTTCTTCGTGAGCCAGCAGACCGAAAGAGGCCCTGGCCGCACCATCTTCCAACGCCAGTTTCCGAATATTCAATTTCCCTGGTCCTTGGGAAACATTTACGGAAACGCCCGGCCCTTTGGGGAAAAGCAGTTGCCCTTCCAACGATACACCATTATCTTTCGCCCAGATGATATGTCCCGAACGCACTTTTAACGGGGCTTGCAACCGGAAATCATCGGGTAGTTTCAATGTGTCATAGAGATAATCGATACTTTGGGCCCCGAAGGTTCCCGAGATATTGGTTTCACAATGATTGATTCCTTTCCGAGGACCCGCCACGGTACCTGTCATGTTGAAATGAGAATCCAGGATGTCGATTTCGGCAGCACTCAAACGGATCGCTTCCGGTGTCACTTGCATCCGAGCATTGGGTACCTTGATCGGTCCCGGTAAGAACGATGTATTCAGAAAAACCTTCTCCATTTCCAGATCAGCCTGGTAATGCCATGCGGCGGGGTTTTTGAGGGGACCTTTCAGGTTTAACGCGTGAAAGAAAATCCTGCCTTTAAGGCTTTCGGGATTTTTCAGCCATCTCTTCAAGGCATCCATATCTCTAATGAACGGATGAAGCTCTTCCAGCAAAACCGTAGCCTTTGAAGCGGCAATCTCTATCCTTGGTTCATCCCCCCAGTCCAATCCGCCGGATGAAACAAAAAACCGGGAACCGCCAAGGGTCCCTGCCGCATCATTTAGTTGAACATGATGCTGCCGGTAATGGATCTTGCCCTCTGTTAGTGTCACGGGTAACGGCAATAATTCATAAGCCGCTTTCAGGCGGCACGATGAGCAGTCCACATCCACACCAAGGACTTCTTCAGTTTTATCAAGCTTCAGCCTTGCCGTTGCCTGGCCTTCCACCCATTGAATGCGCTCCAGTTGTTGAGCAAATGTGCCCTTCGGCACGATCCGTTTCAAAACCCTATGGGCCTCTTGCAGGTCCGCGTCCACTTGAATGTCCAAGTTGAAAGGTCTTGCCTTATCGGTAAGTGATACATTAAGAATTCCGCCTGTCCCATTGATTTTATTAAGTTTTACATAAAGCCTCTTCCCGAAGAGCGTTCCCTTTGAGATCAAAGCGCTCCCCGCCACATCCTTGACGTCAAGTTTGGGGTCGGGCAGGGAAATCCTCCCATCCCGCATGATGCCTTTGATGGTATAGGCATTCAGATTGCTCAGATCCGCCAGGGATTTTCCTTTTGTGTCCACCGATATGGAAGGGACCTTACCACCCTTGACAATATCAAAAACATTCTGAACCGCCGAAATGTCCCCCACAAGGCCCAGGGCGCAGGACCGGACCGCCGGAACGTCCACATCTTTTCCTTCAAGGTGAAGGCTTACCATCGGTGTATCCTTTTGATTTCTAAAAACCCCGGACAGGTGCATCGGGGGATAGTCCAGGGTCATGTCAGACAAAGACACCACCAGATAAGCGTTTTTAACCTGCATATTGCCCCGGATTCGAGCACCCTTTACGGTAATCTTGCGTTGACCCCGAGATAACGCCAGTGAAGGCGCGGACAAATTTATATGGGCTTTCAGGCTTTTAACCCCGGTCCCTTCAAAGTTTGTCTGAAGGTCCATCACACCGTCTTCCAGCCGCAGGGTTTTGCTATCTTGGGAATTACCCGTTAATTCTCCGGTCTTAAGACCGGAAAGGGTCAGCGTCCCGTTTGTTTTAGAAGACGCCAGTTCCATCTGACCCTTCAGATCCAACTTTTGAAAAAAATTGGAGGTGCAGTTTATTTGAAGGGTTAAAACGCCCTTTGTGTGTTCAACTGAAAGGTTTATATCGCTGAATCGAAATGACTGGTTTTCCCGGGTGGTAAGATCGAGAAGACCCTCCTCAACCCGGATTGTGAGACCGTCGGTTTTGCCAAACCAGGTGCGTAACCCCTGGGGTATTTCGAATTGTATGTTCGTCATGGGAGAAGGGATTGGCGATGGTTTGTCACTTCCGTCAGACATCAGGTCAATGTTTATACGGGGAGAGATGAATTGGATATGGGCCGGACGAAATTCTCCTTTAAAGAGCGGCAGGAGTTTTGGATAAACCGATACGGATTTAAACGTCAGACTTTTCCCCCCGGGAAAAGAAAAGTTTCCTTCTTGGATAACCGCATGGGGTCGAAAGAGAAAGGAAACCTCCAATTTACGGAAACTGCACTGCCCGCCGGTTTCCCGGCTAAAACGGGTTTCAATGTCTCTATGGATGCTATGGAGATTGATGAGCAGAGGGGCCGTCAGGAGCAGCGCGCACAGTATAAGCAGCGCCGCGCCAGCAATCCCCCCAAACCAATAAAAAAATCTTTTGCCCCGCATCACGAATGCCGAACTTTTCTAAAACAGATAAATTTTAAGTTTCTCATTTTCATAGATAATATTCAAATGGGTGAAAAAGTCAAAAGAAACCCTTTTTCATTTCGGTGGTCATGGAGATTTTGACAAAAGGGTTGCAACTCCAAAGAAGAATATTCTACAATAGATTAATATCCCGAATAAATTTATGCGATCGAAAGGAAATCACCCATGATATGGAGAATCTTTAAAACGGAAATGCGCATCGCTGTGATCTGTATGATGGTGCTGTACACAAGTTTGGTGCCGGCGACGGCTGCCGATGAGACTGATACGGTCACTGTGTTTGCGGCGGCATCAACGACCAATGCCATGTCCGATATCGGGCAACGTTATATGGAGCAACAAAAGGGCCGAATCCGCTTTTCTTTCGCTGCATCTTCCACGTTGGCCAAGCAGATTGATAATGGCGCTCCCGCGGATATTTATGTTTCCGCCAACGTTAAATGGATGGATTATCTGATGTCCAAAAAGATGATTTTGCCAAATACCCGGGTCGATTTGCTGGGAAACTGTATCGTTTTGATCGTACCCTCCCAAAGTGCCTTGAAACATATCGATATCAAACCCGATTTTCCATTGGCAAGCTATCTGGGTGATGGTCGGCTCGCCATGGGGGATCCGGAACATGTACCGGCAGGTATATATGGGAAAGAGGCCTTGAAGCGGCTGAAAGTATGGCAGCAGGTAAAGAACAAAGTGGCGGGAATGAAGGATGTGCGGGCGGCACTCATGATGGTTGAGCGCGGCGAGGTTTCCCTGGGACTGGTCTATTCGACGGATGCCGCCATCTCTACAAGAGTTCGCATTGTTGGGGTGTTTCCCCCTGAAACACATTCTCCCATTATTTACCCCGTCGCCATTGTGGCAAACCATGACAGACCGTCGGTCGAGCGTTTTATGGCTTTTTTGGAATCCGCCGCGGCAAGAACGGTTTTTGAAAAATATGGATTCAGAGTGCGGGAATAAATATGCTGGGGCTGACATCCATGGAGTGGGAGGCGCTTCGCCTCAGCCTCTGGATATCTTCTTGGGCTGTTGCCGTAAGCGTGCCTTTTGGCATTCTGGTTGCGTGGATTCTTGCACGATTGCGTTTCCCCGGTAAAAGCATTTTTGACGGCATCGTTCATCTGCCACTGGTGCTGCCGCCGGTGGTGACGGGGTATGTCCTTTTGGTACTTTTTGGGCGTAAAGGTCCTCTCGGCGCTTTTTTGCAGGACCACCTGGGCGTGACGCTGGCATTTAACTGGAAAGGCGCTGCGCTGGCGGCGGCCGTCATGGCTTTTCCCCTTTTGGTGCGGGCGGTGCGGCTCTCAATGGAAAGCGTGGATCAGGAGCTTGAAGCGGCGGCGCGCACTCTGGGCGCGGGGCCGTTGCGGGTCTTTTTCACCGTGACGCTTCCCCTGGTAGCGCCGGGCATCATCAGCGGCCTGATTCTGGCCTTTGCCAGGTGTCTGGGGGAATTCGGCGCCACCATTACCTTTGTATCCAATATTCCCGGAGAGACGCGCACTTTGTCGCTGGCGCTCTATACGCTGACGCAGATGCCGGACGGCGAGACCGGTGCCATGCGGCTGTGCCTGCTGTCAGCGGGTGTGGCCATGGTCGCCATGGTGCTTTCGGAAATGGCCGCGCGCAGGTTTTCAAGGCGGTTGAAAGGATAGATCTTTTGGACATTGACGTGAAACGAAAACAGGGCGATTTCAGCATCGATGCCACCTTTAAGGGAAACCGCTCGGGAGTGACCGCCCTTTTCGGGTCTTCGGGAGCAGGAAAGACTTCCATTGTCAATATGGTTGCCGGCCTTTCAAAACCGGATGCCGGTCGGGTGGCCGTTGGCGACAGCGTACTGTTTGATGCAAAACATCACATCAATCTCCCTCCCGAAAAACGCCGAATCGGGTACGTCTTTCAGGACGGGCGTCTTCTGCCCCATCTGTCGGTGAAAAGGAATCTCACATACGGCATGCATCGTACGCCCTTAAATCAGCGGTATGTGAAATTCGAGCAGGTGGTTGAGCTTCTGGGTATCGGACATCTTTTAAACCGCAGACCGGCAAAACTTTCCGGTGGCGAGAAACAACGGGTGGCCATTGGCCGGGCACTTCTGACCAGCCCGGCGTTGCTGCTCATGGATGAACCCCTGGCATCATTGGACGCGGATCGCAAAAATGAGGTTTTGCCGTTCATTACGCGAATGTCCCGCCAGTTCTCCATTCCCATTTTGTATGTCACCCATGCCGTGGATGAGATCCTCCATCTGGCGAGCCGGATGGTGATTCTTGAAAATGGACGGGTTCTGGCGGCCGGGATTACTGAAGATATTGTGCGTCGTCCGGAACTGAGCGGGAAGTGGGGAAATGGCTCATCTTTTTCTCCATCATCAGGGCACGTTGTCCTTCCTGATAGAAGCTGTCCTTTATGCCAACCGGAGAAAAACCGTGCTTTCTAAAAAGCTTTTGTGCGTGCAGGTTACGAACACCTGTGTGCAGAATCAGTATTTCAACCTTCAACGTTTCCGCCATTTCAATGAGCTCCCGCATCAACTGTTCCCCCACGCCGCAACGGCAATGGTGAGGGTCGACAGCGATGGCCAGCAGTTCGGCGATTTTCACTGAATTGCCCCACTTCTTATTCATGCCCAGCATCACGTAACCAATGGGTCTATCGTCCAATTCGGCCACGAGGGTTCGCGCAAAACCCGAGAGGAACCATTGGGGCAACAGTTCTTCATAGGGGCCATACCGGTAAAACACTTCTCCACTGAGCGCAGCGATGAACGCCACGTCATTTTGTATGGCGGGTCTTATTTCAATGGCGTCCGTTGGTTTCCCCCTTGATGGTCGTTGTCACTTTGTAAAGCGTTGTTATCATGAGCATGCCCAGGCAGTAGATGCCGAAGGAAACGGTCAATTCCACCCATGACGGCGGGTATTCCATGATGCGGCCAAAAACATTGGGGATAAAGGCGGCAGGTACCAGCAGAAACCCCTTGTCGATCCAGAGACCGATCAGTGCCACAATGCAGCCTTCGGATAAATGAAGATGATTGTGTCTGACACCGGGGAATGCCAGCAGGCCGATGGCGCACAAAATGGCGATATTCATGAGCCAGAACCATGGTACGAAGGCGGTATTTCCGTCAATCCCGAAAAGAAGATATCGAAAAGTTTCGCTGTAGGCGGGGACATGACTGTAAAAGGCGGTGAAATATTCCACTGCCAGGAAGAAGGCATCAATGATCAACGCATAAAACATGATGGTCACCAGTTTCTGAATGGCTTTTTCCCCGGCATCAAAGCTTGAAAGCTTTCTGAGTACCAGTGAAAGCAGGATCAGGATGGCGCATCCCGCCGCAAAGGCCGTGGTCAGAAACCGAGGTGCCATGATGGCCGTCATCCAGAAGCCTCTCCCGGGTGTCCCTGCATAGATGAAAGCCGTAACCGTGTGCATGATGACGGCCCAGGGAAAGGAGATATAAATAAGAATCTTGACCCAAGGGGGAAGGGCGGTGCGCCGCTTTTCAGCGCCCAATGCGGTCCAGCCGATGATTAGATTCAGCAGCAGGAATCCCGGCAGAAAGATGGTGTCGTAAAAAAGCATGGACCCCGGCGTGGGGTGCAGCGGCACGTTCAGGATGCGCATGGGCATGCCCACATCCGAAAAGATGAAGAGCAGGCTCATGGCGAGCGTTCCCACCGTCAAAAACTGGGCAAGGACGGTGATGGGCGCAAATGCCTTGAAATCATGAAGATAAAGGGGGAGCACCACCATCAGGACCGAGGCCGCCACGCCCACCAGAAAAGTGAACTGTGAGATGTAAAAACCCCAGGATACATTCCGGCTCATGCCGGTGAGCCAGAGCCCTTCTTTCATTTGATACAGATAGGCGAGAAGACCGACACCGGTACCTGCAAAAAGGAAAATGATCCATATCCAATAACCTTTTCCGCCGTGAAGGGCTTTTTCAATCATAAAAGACCTCTAAAACAGGTAAAATACCGATGGGCGTGTCCCCAATTCCGGTTTTCGTCTCACATGGGGGTTTTCCGCCAGAATCCGGCGGATCTCCGAATCGGGATCGTCTAGATCGCCAAACACCAAGGCGCCTTTCTTGCAGGTTTCTACACAGGCCGGCGCTTCTCCCACTTCCAGCCGCTCCTGACAGAAGTTGCACTTCTCCACCACCCCTTTTCTCCGGGTAGGAAATGCCGGGTTGATTTTCTTGATATAGGGCCGTGGGTCTCTGAAATTAAAACTTCGTGAGCCGTAGGGACAGGCGGCCATGCAGAAACGGCACCCGATGCACCGGTGGTAGTCCATCATGACGATACCGTCTTTTTCCCGTTTGAACGTGGCCTGGGTGGGGCAGGCCCGTACGCAGGGCGGGTCATCGCAGTGATTGCAGAGCAACAGGAATCTTCGGTTTTTAAGGACCTTCGAGATGAGTTCATGGGACCGGTCGGGAAAAGTGTTTTCGTATGGTTCCTGAAACAGCCACATGATTTTGTGTTCCGCTTTGGGAATATCGGGGACATTGTGGATTTCGTGGCAGACGCCGATACAGTCCTTAGTGCACCGGCCGTCACACTTGCGCATGTCCACCACCATGCCCCAGCGTTTGGCTTTCAGTTCCTCCGGACCTTTGGACATGCGACCCGGCAGCTCAAAACCATGGCCCACCGATGGACCGGCCGTAAGCGCCAGGCACGATACGGATACGGTTTTCAGAAATTTTCTGCGATTGAAGGTCATGATGCTTCTCCCTTTTTACCCACACCCGTCGCCACATGGCATTCCCAGCAGGGTGGCGTTACGTCATTGTAGGTATGGCACCGGTCGCAGAACTTTTCCGTGGAGGTGTGGCAGCCGAGGCACGTCTTGTGAAGGTTCATCTCAAAGGTTTTTCCCGAAGCGGCGGTGTAAAGGAAAAGGTTGTCACGTACCACGGCAATGCGCCAGGCATCCAGGAGACGCATGTGATTGGCCCGCATGAAGGGCGTTTTCTCCACACAGGCTTTGGCGCCCTCGGGCATCTCCAATTGCGGAAAGGGGTTATCCTCTCCCACGGCATACCAGTAAAAAGGAAAGGCTGCCAGCGCCGCAAAAAGAATCATTCCCAGAATGACCCAGCTCTTACCGTGCATCAGGCGTCCTCCGCCGTGTGAAGGGCATCCGGAAAAGATGCATCTTCCGCCGATTCTTTCGTGGGTCCGGTGGGCAGTTCCTCCCCGCGAAGGTCCAGGGTTCTCTCGCATTCCCTGTCCATGATCAGTGCATTCCCCAGAAGCTCGTGGATGCCCGTGACCCGCACATCCGGAACCCAGTAATCCATCAGCGCGGGAAAAGCCGCCCGGTCAATGGCGCAGATGCAAGCCAGCGTGTTGACATCATGAAGCTCACGCACATTTCTCACCGCATTGGCCCGCGGATAACCGCCCCGCATGCGCAGTTCCATATCCTCTCCCGCATGAAGCCCGGCGCCGCTGCCGCAACAGAAGGTCCGTTCCCGAATGGTTTCTTCGGGCATTTCATAAAAGTGATTGCATGCTTTATTGATCAGATAGCGGGGTTCCTCCAGCAGCCCCATGCCACGCGCCACATTGCAGGAATCATGAAAGGTGACACGGAGATGATCATTTCGGGAGGGATCCAGGTTGATTTTGTTTTCATGAACCAGATCCGAGGTGAATTCGCAGATATGGACCGCCTTGGTGGAAGCCGCATGGTCAAACCGGGTTCCGGTAATCGGTGAGACGGGTGTTTCCAGAAAACCGGCCGGGCCGTTCAGCGTCCCCATATACTGGTGGATAACCCGCCACATGTGTCCGCATTCCCCCCCCAGAATGAACTTGACCCCCAATCTTTCGGCTTCGGCGTACATCTTGGCGTTGAGCAGTTTGGCCACCTCGTGGCTGGTGAAGAAACCGAAATTGCCCCCTTCGGCCGCATAGGTGGACCAGGTGTAGTCCAGACCCAGTTGATGAAACAGCATCAGGTATCCCATGCAGGTGAAAATGCCGGGGTCCGCGTAGAAGTCCCCCGAGGAGGTGACGAACAGTATTTCGGCGCCTTTCCGGTTGAAAGAGGGTTCAATTTTGATACCGGTGATCTCTTCGATATCATCGCACAGAAATAAAATCGATTCTTTGAAGGTTTGCGGTTCCATGCCGATATGGTTGCCCACGTGGTGGCATTTGGCCACGGCGGCGCCGATCCAGTCGATGTTCAGCCCCAGGAGGTTCAGCAGTTCTCTCCCCAGGATGGTAATCTCCGCCGTGTCAATGCCGTAGGGGCAGAAGAGGGAACATCTGCGGCATTCGCTGCACTGAAAAAAATAATACCACCATTCCCGGATGACCGCTTTTGTGAGCTTTCGCGCTCCCACCATTTTTCCCATGATGCGGCCGGCCCGGGTAAAATCGTAGCGATACACGGACCGCAAGAGCTCAGCGCGCAGCACCGGCATGTTTTTGGGATCGCCCGAGCCGATGAAAAAGTGACATTTGTCGGCACAGGCCCCGCATCGAACGCAGATATCCATGAAGACCTGCAACGACCGGAATCGGTGAAGTCGTTCCCTGAGACCCTCCATGATAATGTGGTGCCAGTCATCGGGCAGCTGCCAGTCATCATCTTCCACCCGCCAGTCCCGAGGGTTGGGCATCCCCACTGCCTCGATGTTTTTTCCCTGGACCCCGTGGCAATACATCCCCTCTCGAAGTACGGCGGGGGTATCCATCCACCCGGAGGCGGGCATGTCCAAATGAATGCGGGCCAGTTCTTCGGGTTTGGGCAGATGGTTGCTCACGGGTTAGTCCTTTCCGGTCAAAGGGGGTACAGCTTCATCCAGGGGAATTCCCGCTTCCACCATTTTGTCGTGAAGTTCATTCTCGTAAGATCGGTACGTGTGAAAATTTACCGGGTAGTTCCACGGGTTTTTGTGATACACGGCCCGGCTGTTGTTGGGCATGGTGCGCGTGGGGGAAAAGAAGATGCCCCCTGCGTGCATCAGTTTGCTGAAAGGAAAATAGGCGAGCAGAATGCAGACGAGAAAGAGGTGCACAAAAAAAAGCGGACCGATCCCTTCAGGGATAACCGGTCTAAAGGAAATCAGCCCCATGGCCAGTTGTTTGGCGCTGTTTGCATCGATACCGACCACGTAGCGCATGAGTGCACCCGTGCCGGCGATACCGATCAGCAGGAACAGTGGAAAGTAGTCGTTTAAAAGGGAGATATATCGAAATCTTGGAATCAAGAGCCGACGCGCCAGCAGCAGTGTCACCGCCAGCAGGAGAATGAGACCGCTCACCAGTATCTGGGGAATTCCCACTTCCAGCCATCCATCCAGTGTTTCCGCCATGTTCACCGGCCAGGGTACCGGGTTCGTAAAGAACCGAAGGTGTCTGAAGACGGTTACGAACAGGGCATAATGGAAGAAAACGGCAAACAGCCAGAGCCATTTGGCTGAAGAAAATGTCAGTTCAGGCTTTTGATCCGCCAGCCGTGGCGAGAGATTCCTGAATAGGCTTCTGAATAATAAAACTTCGGACAAAACTCTCAGAAGTGTTTGTCCCCGGGTGAACGGGTTGTCCATTCCGGCCGGCTTGATCCAATGAAGGCTTTTCTGCTGGCCTCCGGTGGTGGCAATGGCAAATGGGTTGGGGGCGCGCGACCATTTGATCAGGCGGGCCAGAAAGCCCAGGAAAAAAGTGATCATGGCGGCATAGGGTATGAGAACGCCAAACAGATAAGTCAGCCCCAGGCCCTGAGTGCCGATCCAGGCAAACAGTACAAGTCCCAACACAAGGATCAGCGCATACACGATACCCATGGCAGACAATTTTCCACATCAAAGGCGGCATTTGAAATATTAATGTTGCACGCTGGTTGACGCGAGCCTGAGCAAAAAGATTAGAGTATCCCTCCCGGTGGTGTCAACCAGAAAAAGATATGGGGGAAAGGAATCGTTTTCCCCATATCTTTTTTAAAGATCCCAACTTTCGCCGAAACTAAAATTATTTCTTGCAAGCATCACTTTACCTGATATGATATCGCTGATTATTTCAGAGAGTTTTATCATCATTCAGGAGGAACCGTAAAATACGGGTCCAATGGTCTTCAACTGGCTGCACATATCGATTCTGCTCTTCCTTCTGGTCGGTTTTCTTATGGCCGCCGTTGCTCTCGGTGGCGGCTTTTTTCTCTCCCCCCGGGCAAGGAGCGGACAAATGGGCATTCCCTACGAATGCGGCATGGGCCCGCTTGCCGAAGCTCGGATTCGGTTCCATCTCAATTACTATATATACGCCCTGATCTTCCTGGCTTTTGAAGTGGATGTGCTCTATCTCTTTCCCGTGGCGTTGTTTTATTCCCGGGCCGCGGGGCTTTCCGCTTTCCTGAAGGTCTTTGTTTTTCTGGTGGTTCTGGGATTGGCGGTTCTTTTTTTTCATGCAAAAGGGGTCTTCAAGTGGTCGCGGAAAGCATCGTGAGCCCAGGGGAACGGGATTGGGACCCGCCCATACTTCGCCTTGAACTGGCGGAAAACCTCCAAAATGTCTGCCGTGCCATGTCGCTGTGGCCCATGACCTTCGGATTGGCCTGTTGCGCCATTGAAATGATGGCCGTGGGCATGGCCAGGTTCGACTTGGCCCGTTTCGGGGCCGAGGTATTTCGGCCGTCGCCGCGGCAGAGCGACCTGATGATTGTGGCAGGCACCGTTACCCATAAGTTGGCGCCTGCTGTTAAGCGGCTGTATGAACAGATGCCCGCCCCCAAATGGGTCATGGCCATGGGAAACTGTGCCATATCGGGAGGGCCTTTCAAGTTTCCGGGCCAATATTCAGTCTTGGAGGGTGTGGATAAAATCATTCCCGTGGACGTGTATGTTCCCGGATGCCCGGCCCGGCCGGAAGCCCTCCTGGAGGGCCTGTTTGAATTGCAGCAGAAAATCACCGGTCGGCGCTGGTGGCCGGAAAAGCCTGAGGAAGCCGGCAAATGAGGCCCGTATGGATGAAGGACCTCAAGGCCCGTTGCCTGTGCCGGTGCGATTTTCAGAAGAAAGGCGTTTCCTGGAGGCTCTTTATTTCCTCTGATGTGCTGCCGGAAGCGGTTTCTCTCCTTGATGAAGCCGAATATTTTCTGGAAGACATATCGTGTCTGGATACCGCTGACGGTTTCGCGGTCTTTTACCATTTCAGCCTTTTTACCGGCCCTGATCGGGTCGCCCTCTGTGTGATCCTGCCGCACAACGGCCCTGAAATCCCAAGCATCGGTTCCCTTTACGGTGGGGCGTTGTGGCACGAACGGGAGACGAGGGATTTTTTCGGCATTGATTTTACGGGCCACCCGGATATGAAGCCGCTTCTTTTGCCGGAAGAGATGGAGGGGCACCCCCTTGTTAAGGCGGAAAAGGAGAGGGTGCCGCTTAGAGCGCTTTTGGACCAGGGTGAAATCGTCCTGAGAGATTCTGATTTCCTCTTTTTCGAAGAACCTGATTCGCCCGCCGGTGCACCTGAGCCCCACGGGGAAACACCAGCGGCCAACGGCGGGGTGTCATGAAAGAATCGCTCAAAACCGTTCAATTTTCGGATGATGCGAAAGCGCCGGGCCCCATGACCAATATTGAAAACCAACAAACCCTTGTTATCAACATGGGGCCTCAGCACCCCTCCACCCACGGGGTCCTTCGGGTCGTTCTGGAACTTGACGGCGAGTATATCGTAAAGGCCACGCCGGTCATCGGTTACCTTCATCGCATGCATGAAAAAATGGCGGAGATCAGGACCTGCATTCAGTACATGCCCAACATGGGGCGTGTGGACTACCTGAATCCCTTGGGATGGAACTGGGCCTGGGTGGGGGCGTTGGAGAAACTGGCCGGCATCGAAGTGCCTGAACGGGCGGAATTCATTCGGGTGATCACCGGGGAATTAAACCGCATATCTTCCCACCTGGTCTGGTTCGGCGCCTATATCCTGGACCTGGGTGCCTTTACCCCCATCATGTACGCGTTCGAGGATCGGGAAAAGATTCTGGACCTTCTTCAACCCATTTCAGGCTCGCGCCTCACCTACAGTTTTTTCCGTCCGGGCGGCGTGGCAACGGATATCACCGATTCTTTTCTGGATGACACCCTTGCCTTTGTGACCCATATGCGGGGGCGGCTCGGCATGTACCGGGATTTGGTGACCAACAACATCATTTTCCGCAAACGGTGCGAGCAAGTCGGGGTGCTTTCCCTTGAAATGTGCCGGAAATACGGCGCTACCGGACCGGTCATAAGAGGGTCCGGCCTGGCCTATGATATTCGCAAGGCCGAGCCCTATTCCATATATGATCGGTTTGATTATGGTATTTCCGTTGAAGAAACCGGGGATGCCATGGGTCGATACCGGGTTCGTATGGCCGAGATGACCGAAAGTTTGAACATTATTGAACAGGCGGTAAGCCAGATCCCGGAAGGGGAGCACATCGTCAAAAAAGCCCCCAAACCCAGGTGGAAGCCCCCCGAAGGGGAGGTCTATTTCGCGGTGGAAGGGGCAAGGGGAAAGATCGGTGTTTATCTGGTGTCCAACGGCGACAACCACCCTTACCGGGTCAAGCTTCGTTCCCCGGGTTTCAGCAACCTGAGCCTGTTTGGAGAGCTGGCGAAAGGGCATCTCCTTCAGGATGCGGTTTCTATTCTGGGCAGTTTGGATCTGGTGATTCCTGAGATTGACCGGTGAAAGAAGGAAGATGAGAGCTGAGCAGCATGAATTTTTGGGGAAAATCGCAAAGCAGTAGTGCAGGGTATAATGGCTGATAAGATGACAGCAGCGAATAGGTCGGAACTTGAGAAAGGACTGGTCTCAATGTTTTTGAGGCTGTCGCCGGAGGAGCGACTGAAGGCAAATGATAATGCAGTGCGTGGAATTTTGGAATTGAGAAATGCGTACCAGATGTTGGTAGAACTAAACGCTCATGACAATGAGTCTGTCACCCGCGAAGATGAAAATTTTGTCTTGTGAGAGCGGCGTCTCGCCGCAACTGTCGCGGCGGGACGCCGCTCTCACGGATAAACAACTTGAAAAGACAAACAGAGACTTATTGTACTTGGGGAAACATTGCGTCAGTTACAGGCGGAATCGTGCATTGAATTCGAATCTTAACGCGGAGAAAAAATCATGGGCATGATGAAAGAGTTTAAGGAATTTGCGGTTAAGGGGAATGTTGTTGACATGGCTGTCGGCATCATTATTGGTGCGGCATTTGGTAAAATTGTCTCCTCTTTTGTTGGGGATGTCATTATGCCCCCCATCGGTGTGCTGTTGGGAGGGGTCGATTTCTCCAATTTGGCCATCGTCGTTAAAGAGGCTGTCGGGAAAACGCCGGCTGTTATAATCGGTTACGGAAAGTTCATCCAAACGGTGATCGATTTTACGATTGTTGCATTTGCAATCTTCATGGCGATAAAAGCCATGAACGCCCTAAAGAAAAAGGAAGAAGAGGCTCCTAAGGCACCGCCTGAACCGCCTAAAGAAGAAGTGCTGCTTACGGAAATACGAGACCTGTTAAAAGAGCGCACATAACGGTTAGACAATGTCCTTTGACGAGATTCAGTTGATACGGATGATCGTTGCCGTGGTGGCGACAGCCGTGTTTGTGGCGGTCAGCGTGATCTTTCTGGTCTATCTGGAACGGAAGGTGGCGGGACACGTGCAACGGCGGCCGGGTCCCTTTGAGGTGGGGCCGCACGGCTTGCTTCAAACTATTGCGGATGCTGTTAAACTCCTTTCAAAACAGCCGCTCAAACCGGACGGCGCGGATCCTGTTCTGTTCTGGCTGGCGCCGGTCGCCGCCTTTGCGCCGACCCTGCTCTTGCTCCTCCCCATCCCTTTCGGACCGATCCTCACCGTATTCCACGTGAACCTGGGATTGTTGCTGATCCTGGCCTTTTCAGGCATCAACGTGCTGGCCCTCTGTCTGGCCGGTTGGGGGTCTGACAACAAATGGGCCATTCTGGGGGCGGCCCGGTCCGTGGCCCAGGCCGTGGGGTATGAAATCCCGCTGCTGCTGGCGGTCCTGGCGGTGACGTTTACCAACGGTACGCTGAATCTCTCCGAGTTGGTGGCGCGTCAAGGGCCGTATCCATGGCACTGGAATTTCATGACCCAGCCACTCGCCTTTTTCATCTATTTCGTATGTGCAGTGGCGGAAACCAATCGCAACCCCTTTGACCTTCCCGAGGCGGAAAGCGAACTCACCGCCGGTTTTCATACGGAATATTCGGGGATGGGATTCGGGCTCTTTTTCCTGGCTGAATATACCAACATGATCGTTGTTTGCAGTGTCTGTACAGCCCTTTTCCTTGGCGGCTGGCAGGGACCGTTTTTGCCCGGTTTCTGGTGGTTTCTGGCCAAAATGTACGTGCTGTTGCTGATCATGATGTGGTTTCGATGGACCTTTCCGCGCCTGCGTTTTGACCAACTGCTCAACCTGAACTGGAAATGGCTGTTGCCCCTTGCGCTGCTAAACCTCATGGGCACGGCCTTTTTTATGAAACTTTTTTAAAAGAATTGTTCATGAGCGCACTGAGAAAAATGGGTGAGGATGTTCTGGGACTCTGGAGCCTGGTGAAAGGGCTCAAGATCACGGGCACCCTTTTTTTCTCAAAACAGGTCACCGTCCACTATCCGAGAGAAGGCGTCGACAATCTGGCAACGTTCCGGGGACCCATAGAACTTGTGCCAAACCCGGAGGATCCGGTGCGCCCCCTTTGTATCGCATGCATGACCTGTGCTTCCACCTGCCCCACGGGGGCCATTTCAGTATTTAAGAAAAAAGTGCCGAGGCCTGAAGAAGGGGCTTCAGATGAAACCAAAACGGCGCAAAAGGCACCCAAAGGCCCCGGAAAGTTCACCTATGATTATACGGTATGCTGCCAGTGTGGGTTGTGTGCACAAAACTGCCCCAAAGGGGCCATCCGCTTTTCGGGGAATCCCTGTGCTGCAAGTACGGATAAGAAGGCCTTTGAATTTGATCTGCTTGAAAAATTTGATAACGCATAAAGGTTTGAAATACCCTGAGCCGGTAATTGCGAAACGGTCGAATCAATGGAAATGCTAGCAAAATCAGCTTTTCTTTTTTATTGCCTCATTATCGGTGCGGGCGCCGTCATGGCCGTTATTTCAAAAAGCCTGGTGCGGGCCCTTGTGGGGCTGGTTGCCGTGATGATCGCTTTGGCGGGCATGTATCTAATGTTGGCGGCACCCTTTATCGCCTTCATGCAAATTCTCATCTACATCGGGGGCATAAGTGTCCTCATCTTTTTTGCGATCATGCTGTCGAAGGCATCCGCTCAAGGCGATGAAACCGGATCCGTTTCACTGGGCAGGGCAGTCAATGCCGTTTTATGTCTCCTGGTGCCCGCGGTGATCTTTTCGGTCGTCATCATCTATCATCCCGTGGCAACACGGGATGCGCCTGTGGATGTGTCCCCCGCATTGCTTGGGGAGGGAATGCTGGGGCCTTATCTCCTCCCTTTTGAATTGATTTCAGTGGTGTTGTTTGCCGCCATGGCGGGAGCGGTGCTGGTGGCCTGGCGGAAACGGGGGCAAAAATGACGGATCTCATGCTGTTTCAACTGGTGGGCGTCTTCCTTTTTTCCGTGGGCATCGCGGGTCTCGTCTGGCGTAAAACCCTGGTGGGGATGCTCATCGCACTGGAGTTGATGATCAATGGCGCGTGCCTATCCATTGTGGCGGCGGCCCAGCTCACCCACGGCGATGCCGTTAAAGGGCAGCTGGCGGCCCTTTTCGTCATGGGGCTTGCCGCCGCCGAGGCAACCCTGTTGCTGGCCATCATTCTGGTGGCGGTAAGACGCCTCAAGAGTTCCAGAACCGACGGTATTTTTCATATGCGGGGGTGAGATAATTGGCTTCCGGTCCTGACATTATCAACAGCATTTACCCAATATTGCCCGTGGCGGTCACATTTGCCGCTCCCTTTTTCATTCGCCTGATGGCCAAAGACCGGAATCGCCGTGAAGCCGTCTCTTTTGTTTTTTCAACCATCACTTTCCTGGCGGTGGCATTCATGGCGCCCGGCATTCTGGAAGGAAAAATCTACACCTACACCCTTTTTCGGATCCTTCCCGGTATGACCGTGAGCTTTTGCGCCGACGGCCTCAGCATGGTGTTTGCGCTGATCTCCTCGTTCTTATGGATCCTCACCACCAGTTACAACATCGGTTACATGCGGACCCTCAAGGAGCATGCGCAGACCCGTTATTACATCTGTTTCGGCGTGGCCGTATTCGGTGCTCAGGGGGTGGCTTTTGCGGGCAACGTGTTCACCCTCTATCTTTTTTATGAACTCATCACCCTGTTTACCTACCCGCTGGTGGCCCATTACCAGAACAAAGAGGCTTTTGCGGCGGGCAAAAAGTATCTGGTTTATCTGCTGGGCACTTCAAAGCTCTTCTTTCTGCCGGCCATGATCATTACCTATGTGTTGTGCGGCACCCTGGACTTTCAGTTGGGAGACATCCAGAGGGGAATTTTTCCCGCTGACGCCAACCCGGTGTTGCTCATCGTGGTGTATGTTCTGTTTCTGGCGGGGCTCACCAAGACGGCCATGATGCCGCTTCACAATTGGCTTCCGTCCGCCATGGTGGCGCCCACCCCTGTTTCCGGTCTCCTTCACGCCGTGGCGGTTGTGAAGGCGGGGGCTTTTTCCATTTGCCGGATCATGCTCTCGGTTTTCGGCATCGACTCCCTTCACAATCTGGGACTGGGCATGCCCACCGCCTATGTGGCGGGGTTTACCATTGTCGCGGCCGCCCTGATTGCACTCACCAAGGACGATATCAAGGCGCGGATCGCCTACAGTACGGTGAGTCATCTTTCCTACATTGTCATGGGCGTTGCCATGCTGACCCAGGGGGGAGTGG
>JAJDOH010000097.1 GCA_022340265.1 Deltaproteobacteria bacterium
TTTTTTGACTACCACCGCCAGAATCATGTGAACATTCGTGTGGTCCGCATCTTCAACACCTACGGCCCCAGAATGCACCCCAACGACGGGCGCGTTGTGAGCAATTTTATCGTTCAGGCATTGAAAAACCAGGATATCACGGTTTACGGAGACGGGTCGCAGACCCGCTCGTTCTGTTATGTGGATGACCTGATAGACGGGATGGTCCGCATGATGAACGGCAGCGATGATTTCGTGGGGCCCGTGAATCTGGGAAATCCCAAGGAATTTTCCATTCTGGAGCTGGCAGAAAAAGTCATTCAAATGACCGGCAGCAGGTCCGGCATCGTTTTCCGCTCCCTTCCTCAGGATGATCCCCTTCAGCGGCAACCGGATATTTCACTGGCAAGGGAAAAGCTGGGATGGGAACCGGGCACGGCTTTGGAAACGGGGCTTCAAAGCACCATTGCCCATTTCAGGAACGTGTTACGGAAGAATTAAGGAAGAAGTCCCTAAGGGGCCCGGGGGAAAGGGCAAGGGAGATGCGAATCACCTTCTTTGTTTCCGGTCGAACTTTGAAACGCTCATCAAGTCTCAAACCACAGACCCAAACGAGATCTTCTCCCCTGCACAGAAGGGGAATTCTCTTTCTCACATGGATTGGAATTTTTTGGTCCACAAAGAAATCCTTCAACTTTTTGTGCCCCGTCATGCCCAATGGCACAAACCGGTCTCCCGGAGTGAAACATCGCATCATCAACGGATAGGTGATACGGTCCCCGTCCAGGTGGGCGATCCATTGAGACGCGTTTTTGACCGTCGGGACGTCTTCCATTTTCAGTTCTTCAATGGCCATCTCGGCGGGCAACGCACCCAGTTTAAAGATGCCCGTACCATTTACAATGGCATGAAATCCATTTTCTTCCTGATTTTCAAGGCTGTTGCTCCTTTTTACAAATAAGATCGTGTCATAGATTCTTTTAACCAAAATGCCATTTGGAAGGTTGAGTTGTGCCTGCGGTCGTCCTTTCAAGAGACCCTTGATGGCCTCAATGTGACACAGTTGAACACGGCGAAGTCCGCCCTGAATCCGGCGGATGATTTGGCGAAGGACGCGATTTTGAAGGGCTGAGGCCAGCTCTTTCAAGGATTTTAAAGAGACGCCGCAACCATCCGTTTGATGGGGTTTAATATGCAAGTCAATCCACCGGTCGGCTTCCCGTTCCATCCACCGGTTTTCTTCCCCCAGGATTTCAGCGGTCTGGCCCAGAATTTCAACGATCCTGGGCTGATAGTCCTCCAGCTGCGGCAGCAATTCCAATCGGATCTTGTTTCTCAAATGGTGTTTTTCAAGATTGGATGAGTCGGTGACGTACCGCAGGTTGTGGCGGGCAATGTACGCTTCGATTTCACCTCGCGTGACCTCGATGAGTGGTCGAATAATATCATGATTTCGAACCGGCGGAATTCCAGAAAGACCAGCGGGTCCGCTTCCACGCAGAAGGCGCATGATAACGGTTTCCGCCTGGTCGTTAAGGGTATGTCCCAAGGCAATTTTTTGCGCGCCTTGGGCGGCTTTTGCACCATAGAGGAATTCATAGCGCAGGTCTCTGGCAGCCTCCTCAAGGGACATGCCTTTCGTGTGAAAATGTGATTTGCTTTTTTCCGTTACAAAGGGAAGGCCCATTGAAGCTGCAAGAGATGCGACGAACCGAGTTTCACCGTCATCATCCCGAGGTCTCAGGGCGTGATCGAAATGGGCGACCACCAAATCGAGAGAAAAAGCCGCTTTCAAACGGTCCAGAACATCCAGCAGCACCACCGAATCGGGTCCCCCCGATACCGCCACCAGCACACGGGATCCATGGGGAAGCATGTGGTAGCGGCAAATGGTTTTTTCAATCTTTTTGATGAGATCTTTCACGATGCAACCAAAAGATTTTTATTCGATTCTTTTTTCCGGGAAAAGATCCATGATGTCTGATTCGGTGGCGTTACAGACACCCCTTTCCGTAATGAATCCGGTTACTAAGCTGGCGGGGGTGACGTCAAAGGCAGGGTTTGCCGCGGGAGTGTCTTTGGGCGACACCCGCACGTTCTGGATTTTTCCCCGGCAGAGTCCCTGGACAAAATGGATTTCGTCGGGGTTCCGTTCCTCAATGGGAATGTCTTTAAGGCCGTCCGTGATACGCCAGTCAAAGGTGGATGAAGGAAGTGCCACATAAAAAGGAATGTTGTTGTCTTTAGCGGCCAGGGCCTTTAAATAGGTGCCGATCTTATTGGCCACATCGCCGGCCCGCGTGGTCCGGTCCGTTCCCACAATCACCAGATCCACCATACCGTGCTGCATGAGGTGTCCGCCGGCATTGTCGGTAATCACCGTGTGAGGAACACCGTGTTTACCCAGTTCCCAGGCGGTGAGCCTAGCTCCCTGGTTTAAGGGCCTGGTTTCATCCACCCAGACGTGAACGGCTATGCCGTGGTCAAAAGCGGTATAGATGGGGGCGGTGGCGGTACCGTATTCGATGCAGGCCAGCCATCCGGCGTTGCAGTGGGTTAAGATGTTGACGGGCTTACCGTTTTTCCTTTGGCTTATATCTTTGATGAGCGCAAGACCGTGCCGGCCGATTTGTCGGCAATTTTCCGCTTCTTCCTCAATGACTTTCAGGGCTTCCGCCAAGGCCATTTTAACGCGGACATCATATTCGGTCTCTTTTAACGTGGCATTCCGTACACGGTCCACGCCCCAAAAGAGGTTCATGGCCGTGGGTCTGGCGTCTTTCAGGCGCCTGCACTGGGCGTCAAGGTATTCATTGTCGGCGCCCCCGTTGTTTTTCTGAACCAGAATCACATAAACTCCCAATGCGCCCGTGGCACCGATCAGAGGGGCGCCTCTCACATACATTTCTTTGATGGCGCGAATCACATCATCCACTGTTTTCAGGTCTTCGATAATGAGTTGGTGGGGGAGAAACCGCTGATCAATGATTTTAACCGTTTCAGAAACCGTATCAAACCAGATAGGTCGCATCTCTTTTCCATCTACTTTCATAATCGTATATATCTCCCTTGTGAGATTTACTCAAATTACC
>JAJDOH010000054.1 GCA_022340265.1 Deltaproteobacteria bacterium
ATCTTCCAGGATATTCTTGACCAGTTCCATGCAGTAGTCCATCTCAGGCAGAAAGATACCGGACCCACAACATTTGATTTTGTTCGGGAAAGGCACCGCTTCAGCCCCCAGGGCCTCGATGAGGCGATCCTGCACCACGGGTTTGTTAACGCTGTCGTACTCACCGTAGGGCCTGACCGATTGGCAGCCCACGTATCCGGCCACCTTGAGACCGTTCAGGGGCTTCACAACCTTTTCTTTGATCTTGGCCACACCAATATCATTATAGAGCACATCCTGCAGATGCCGCACATTCAGGTTCCCATGATACTTGAGCCCCCCTTCCGCCAAACATGCATTCACATCTTCCAACAGTTTGGGGTTCTCCTTGATCTCATGGTTCACCTTGATCATCTGAATGTAACAGGAACTACACGGGGCCACCACGTCATAGCCGCCCTCGGCTTCAGCAATGGCCAGGTTCCGTGCGTTCAACACTTTGATGGCCAGATCGCCGGCGCCCGCATAGGATACACTGGCGCCACAGCAGTTCCAGTCCTCTATCTCCAGAAACTCCATGCCCAGGGCTTCACAGGGGGGCTTCAGGGAGACCAGAAAATTGGCCCCGCTTCCTTCCAGGCTGCATCCCCAATACAAAAAATATTTCATTGTACCGCACCCCCTTTATCCAGCATTTCCGCCTTGTCCAGCATTTTCTTAAGGGAATTGATGCCCTTGATTTTCCTCTCGGGCAGCAGTTTCATGCGATGGTGAAGCATCAACTTGATACCGATGTCCATGAAACCGAGCATCTTCTTGACGCCTTCCAAAAAGCCCCCGGCAAAAAACACCCGCCGGGGCAGGTCTTTTTCATCCACGCGGCCCAGACGGTACACCTGGTTCCAGAATTCCTTTCCGAACCGGGCTGTTTCGACGCGCGGTGTATAACCCTTGCTAAGGGCATAGTGGGCCAGCCCGTGCATGACATCAATCACGGGAATCGACCTGGGGCATTTGACCGCGCAGGCATAACAGGACGTACACAACATGATGGACTGGCTGCCCAGCACTTCTTCTCTCTTCCCCGCTCGAATGAGCGAAAAAATCTGCCTGGGTGGATAATCCATATGTTCCCGCAGGGGGCAGGAGGCCGCACAGACACCGCAATTCATGCACATTTTGATTTCATCTCCAGAATCCACATTCCGGAAAACCTCCTCAGCAAAGGAGGAGTTGTAGCCCACTTTGTTTTCCATAGACAAACCCCTTTGATTCAGGTTTCAGGTAAGGTTTCAGGTGTAAGGAATTCCCTTACCACCCTTTATATGGATTCGGCCCCACTTCTTCGATGGTTTCCATGAACTCATCGATGATTTTGGGAATTTTTGCATAATCCGTAATCCCCACTTCCACAAATTTCACACGTTCCGATTCCAGGGCCAGGCGGTCCAGGGTCTCGGAAACCTTGCTCAGACGGGTGTTGGCCAGCTCGCTTCCTTTCACGAAGTGACACTGGTAGTCGTCTCCATGGCGACATCCCATGAGCAGGATACCGTCAATACCCCGAGACAGGGAATCGGCAATCCAGACCAGGTTCATGGAACCGAGACACCGCATCTGGACAAACCGCACGTAGGGACTCCACTTCATGCGTTTGATACCCGCCATATCCAAGGCCGGCAGGGCGTCGTTCTCGCAGATGAGGCAGATCACTCTCGGTTTTTCTTCATCTTCTTCGGGGACGTTTACGGATTTGATCATATTGCCGATCATACCCACGGAGTAGTTTTTAAAGGAAATAATTCGCTCCGGGCAAGCCCCCATGCAGACACCGCAACGGCGGCACCGGGTCGGATTGGGCAGCGGGTTGGCCTTTTCGTCTTCGTTGATGGCGCCGAAAGGACATTCTTCCGTACACCGTTTACACTGGGTGCACCGGTTCATATTGAATTCGGGATAGGTCATGTCGCCGGCCCTGGGATGAACCGCTTTTCCTTCAGCAGTCAACTCGGAGCATTGAACCGCTTTCATGGCGGCTCCGGCCGCATCATCCAGCGCCTTGGCCGTCTCCATGGGACGTTTGACGCATCCCGCGCTGTAGATGCCGGTTCTTCGGGTTTCATAGGGAAAACAAATAAAGTGAGAATCCGGAAAACCGTATTTCAGCGTCGGCAATTCCGGTCCCTGACGATAGGCCAGGTTCAGGGCAGAGTTGGCAAAAAATCCTGAATCGGGCAACACTTCAATCATGCCTTCCTCGTCCGCGCCTTCCGCATCGGCCGCCGCCTTGATTCTGGGGGTCACCACCGGTTTAGATGCCGGAACCATGCCCGTCGCCAGAACCACCAGGTCCAAATCCTCAATTTTCACGTTCTCGCCCAGCAGTTCATCGTCCGCTTCCACGAAAAGTTTGCCGCCGGCTTCGCCCACTTCCGTGGCAGCTCCGCGAATGAAAATATTCCCATCCAGCTGGGCTTTGCGATAAAAGTCCTCCGCCTGCCCCACAGTGCGAACATCTTTATAGAGCACATAATTCACGGCTTCCGGGTCCTGTTCTTTTACATAGGTGGCCTGTTTCATGGACACCAGGCAACATACGGAAGAACAATAGGGCAGATGCTCGGGATCCCGGGAGCCGGCACACTGAACAAACAAGACGTTTTTCACCGGGCTGCCGTCGGAAGGCCGGGTGATTTTACCGGCCGCGGCCATCTCTTCCATTTCGACGTTGGTGATCACATCCTTGAATTTGCCATAGCCCAGATGACCCAGTTTATTGGCATCATAGGGGACCCATCCCGTGGCCTGAACCACCGCGCCTGCCCGTTCGTTGACCACATTACCGTTATTCTTGATGTCCACGGAAAAAATACCGGGGCCACCGCTGATTTTCTCCACGGTGGAAGATGTGTAAACCTTGATGTTGTCTTCCCCTTCCACCGCTTGAATCATTTCAGCCGCGCCGGTATCCGCCAGTTCCTTGTAGGGCGCCGTCACGCTTTGTTTCATTTTACCGAGGAATCCGCCCAGTTTCTCTTCTTTTTCAACCAGGATCGCCTTGTATCCGGCTTTGGCGGTTTCAAGGGCCGCCGTCATGCCGGCAATGCCGCCACCCACCACCAGAACATCTTTGGAATATTCCTCTTCCGCCTTGAAGGGTTCCGGCAGTTTCGTGTCCTTGGCCTTGGAACACCCCATGCGCAAATTGTCTTCCGCCAGTTCCTGAGTGTTTTCATCTTCGGCAGGCATGACCCAGGCCACCTGCTCTCTCAGGTTTACCCGCTCGACGATCACGCCGGGACCAAAGTTGAATACATCATAATTGACCCGGTAGGAACAGGCACCGATGATCACCGTATTGATCCCTTCATCGGCGATATCTTTATTTATCAGCTCAACGCCTTCGGCACCGCACATGCAGGGATGATCCTTTGAGACATCAATGGTAAACTCTTCGGTCCCCTCCTCCAGGAGCTGTTCAACGTTCAGGGCATCTCCAATGCCGCACCCGGTGCATATATAAACTGCTGTCTTCTTGTCCATCGAGTTACCTCCTCGCGATTGATTGGATAGCCTTCAAAGCGGATGATGTGGAGTCCTGCACGGAAGATGCAACATCCGTGGGTCTCCTCACACAACCGGCACCGTATATACCGGCTTTTTCCGGATCGTTGACCACGAAACCGTATTCATCCGCCGCCACTTCGGGTGCGCCGGCTATGTCGATTTTGTTGGGAACCATGCCGGTGGCCAGGACCGCCATGTCAAAGGTCATGCGAAGCTGCTCACCTGTCCGTGTGTTTTCACCTTCCAGCAGCAGGTTGCCGGTCGCCTCATCCTCTGAAATATTTGCAATTTTACTCTTGATGAATTCAATCTTTTCGTCTTCCTGGACCTTGGTGTAAAAATCTTCCAGCCGATCCAGCGCGCGGATATCAATAAAAAAGATGCTGATGTCACAATCAGGGTGTCGCTCCCGCACGTAGGTGGCCTGCTTCATGGATGCCAAACAGCAGATACCGGAGCAGTAGGGCAGATGGTTTTCATCGCGGGAACCCGCACACTGAATAAAAGCGATATTCTTCACCTCTTTACCATCCGATGGCCTGATAATTTTGCCCTGTGTGGGTCCGTTGGGAGATGCCATACGTTCCATCATCACATTGGTAATGACGTTCGGGTATTCACCAAACCCGTAGTAATCGATCTTTTCCGCTTCATAGGGATCCCAGCCGGCGGCCCAGACAACCGCGCCGACGTTCAGATCAAAGGTGGATTCCGCCATATCCAGCTCAACGGCACCATACTCACAGGCTTCCCGACACTTCTTGCCGTCTTCAGTTTCCACAATGGAAGGGTCAATCACATACCTCATGGGGAAGGCAAATTCATGGGGAAGGTAGGCAGCCTTGGTTTTGTCCATACCGAAATTGAAGGCGTTGTCGATCTCAGCTTCGCAAGCATCACTGCACTTGCCGCAGCAGGTGCATTTATCGTTTACATAACGGGGTGACAGATTGATGGTCACATTGTAATTGCCCTCGGATCCCGAAATATTCGCCACTTCCGCCATGGTAAAAAACCGGATTTTGGAGTTTTGTCTCATGCGCCGGAAATTGATCTCAAGACCGCAATTGGGCGGACACAGCTTGGGAAAATACTGATACAACTGGGCCACGCGTCCCCCCAGGTACGGATTCTTTTCAACCAGCACCACGTCATAACCGGCCTCGGCCGCTTCCAGAGCGGACGTAATACCGCTCATGCCTCCGCCAACTACCAGTATACTCTGGTTCGTCGTTTGTACATCTGCCATTGTCTCCTCCAGCGTTGTTGTTTTTAGCTGTTAGCTCCTTAAATTAAGCTCCGCCTCGCTCCTATTCTCTCAAAGCAAGATAATAGAGCAATACGTATCTCGTCAATAACCATTTTGCCCGTACAAAATGAACATTAACCAAATACGCACACGGCACGTTGGGAATTCATACAGAAGGGCATGATTTCCAAACATTGCGCTATCCACATTAACAAAATGCTCCAGGCATCAAAAAGACGCCTGGAGCAATGGTTAAACGGGTTTAACGATTATACACCGGGGATGTTCCAAACGTCTTTCTTGGACATTTCCCATTCGCCGGTAGCCGGATCACGTCGGCAATTGGCGAAGCAGTGCCAGTTTTCTTCGTCCATCTTGGGCTTATCAGCACGGAAGTAGTATCCGGGCCAACGGGTTTCTTCACGGAACAGCATGGTGCGCACATGGGCTTCCGCCTGCGCCATGCGGTGCATATTCTCCCAGCACCTTTCCAGCTCATAGAGACCCTCGGCAGCCAGTTTCTCGGCATCTTCCTGCAGAAAAACGAACAGCTCCATGGCTCTTTCAAGATTCGAGATACTGGTCTTGAAGGCCGCGGTCACGCCGCCGGCGTACTCATCCATGATCTTCTGCATACGATCCATGAACGCACGCCACAGGATGTAGTTGGGGTTGATGGAAGGTTCGGTGGTAATCTTGCAGAATTCCTGGTAACGATCCAGAGGCGCCAGGATCTTGGCTCTCAGGCCTTCAACCATGGCCGCATCCACGTTGGGCTCTGCGCCCTTTTCCACGATGTATTTAATAGCGGATTTACCGGTAATACGGCCTTCCGCATGGGAGCCGGAAGAGAACTTATGGCTGGAAGCACCGGACGCATCGCCGGCCGCAAACAGACCGTCCACAGTGGTCATCTGAGCGTAACCCCATTTGTAGGGGGTGTCCAGATCTTCGGGACCGCTCACCCACGCACCGGAAGCACCGGAATGGGAGCCGATGAAGTAAGGCTCACAGGCTGCGATTTCGGAATGTTTCTCTTCGGGTTTGACGTTCATGGCCGCCCAGAGATGCGCCTGGGAAATGGTCATATCCAGAAAATCTTCCCATGCTTCGGATTCCAGTTCCTTCATTTTCTTCTTGTAGCCCTTGGGATCGTCTTTGTAAGCATCGGCGATCTTGTTGATGGCCTCAGAGGTCTCCATGTACAGGGGACCTAAGCCCGCATCCACATCCAGCATACCCAGGTAATTCCTGAGGTTGGCCGGAATCGGTTTGGCCAGGCCGTAAGGCGCCCAGTTATTGAGCTCTTCTTTCCTCACCACCATGTACTCGCCGCCGACGGCGCTGATGGCGCGGGATTTGAACAGCAGGAACCATGCCCCGACAGGACCGTACGCATCTTTAAAGCGGACGGGAATGAAACGCACTTCCTGACAGGTCATCTCGGCACCGGCTTTAATGGTAAAGTAGGCGCTGGAACCGGAGTTAAACGGAGGATACCAGGAACGTCCAAAACCTTCACCCACGGAACGGGGACGAAACACATGCACCGCACCACCCATGGTGGCGACCGTCGCCTTGGCTTTGAACACGTAGAATTTTTCTTCACGGGTGCTGAAACCGACAGCGCCCACACACTTGTTGCCGTCCAGAAGCGGTTCTACGATGAAAACACGCTCGAAAATCTCGCCACCCGCATCGGCGATGGCGTTTTTGGCGGCTTCCGCGATGAGAATCTTGTAGGACTCACCGTTGATCATGAGCTGCCAGCGTCCTTCATGCACGTACTTGCCGTTTTCATCCAGCCAGATTTTGAGGCCCCATTTTTCAAACAGGTGAACTGATGAGTCCACGTGACGGGCGATGTTGAAGACCAGGTCTTCACGGGAGATGCCCATGAGGTCCTGACGCACGTAACGGACGTAATCTTCACAGGTGTTGTCGCCGTCTCTTACGCCCACGTACTGGTTAATGGCGGAAAGGCCCATGGCCACGGCGCCGCTTCTATCCAAAGCCGCTTTGTCCACCAGGGTAACTTTAAGGTTGTTTTTCTTTGCCCAATAGGCGGCTTCAGTGGCCACACCACAGGCTGAGAATCCCCCACCGAGTATCAGGAGGTCTGTGTTGACTTCTACTGTTTCAAAATTTGCCATTTTTAAATTACCTCCTCTCTCTATATTGTGGGAACATCGACGCCCAGAGATGCGGGCTCGGTTGCCAGATTTTGGCTGTTCAGATCGTCCTGGGTTGCAAAACCACCCAACGGATCCGCAGAACCTTCTTCGGTGGTCCGGATGGGGAACTTAAACCTTTTCAGGCTGCCATCGCGGAATTTCACTGTCCACATAATATCCTCGGAACCGCGAAGCGGCGTACAGCTTGCACCCAAGGGAATAAAGTCGGCGTAACCACGAACATCCATGGCCTGCTGCGGGCAGATTTTGACGCAGCACTGGCATTCCCAGCACATGGAAGGATCACGGTTAAATGCCTTCATTTTATCTTTGTCCAGCAACATGAGGTCGTTGGGGCAAATGTACATACAAGCCGTCTTGTCCTGCCCTTTGCAACCATCGCATTTCTCTGTAATTACGAAACTTGGCATTAGTATACCTCCTGATTTAACAATTTAAATACTGTAAACGATGATACGATCAAAAGTGATTGATCTAGTAAGTTACGACGTTTACACCTCCTTTCTGTGTAATAAAGATCCAAACAGCTGCCGGCCGGAAAGAACGGAACATCTATGGCCGAAAATCTTCATCCATACCTTAACAAAATGCACTCGCTTGCTATCTCAGAATCAAGAATTCTGCTTTCATATTTCGGTCCAGAATAGACTTTGTGCATTTTGGAACAAGCACCTTTATATAGGATTTTCTTGAGGTGTCAAGGAAAAATGAGCAATTATTCCAAGATTCGCAAAAAAAGTACTCCCATCAGCTTAAGTGCCATTGGGAGCAGACGGATTAAAAGGAGCAAGCGATTGTTAATACGGTTGAATCTTTACTTTTCACGCTTAACGTTTCTCACGTTTTTTCTGTGCCAAGCGCACAAACGTTTAAGGGGCCCGCCAAGTCCCTGGGTTGCCCGGTGGATTCCACCACGCTGCTCCAGAGACGGCCATCAGGCTCGATTTTTTTCCGCTCCGACACCGCCATGGGAATGGGCACATGCGTGTATTCCGAGTCCCAGTACCCCACCAACATATTGGTTCGGCCGGCCATCCCAGCATGCACCGCATTGTGCCCCAGCAACAGGCAGAAAACAGAATCTTTCGGGTTGGCGGGAACACTGCGGATGATATAGCTGGGATCGATATATTTCAACTGGATTTCCATGTGTTCATTCTGGAAATAGCGCCTGATTTCATCACGAAGAAAAACGCCGATATCCTCAAAGCGAAGATTCCCGGACGCGTCACACTCACCGCTCGGGTTCAAAAGATCCTGGCCGGCTCCTTCCGCCACAACGATCACCGCGTGGCTTGCGCTTTGAATTTTCTGTTTGAGCGCGGGTAGAAAACGCTCCAGGGTAAAAGGGACTTCCGGCACCAGGCAGAAATTGACATCGCTGCTGGCAAGCGTGGCATTTGCGGCAATAAAACCGGACGCCCGCCCCATCAATTTGACCAGGCCCACGCCATTCCGCGCACCCTTTGCTTCCACGTGCGCCGCGGAGATGCAGGGACGGGCCGCGGAAACAGCTGTTTCGAATCCGAAGGACTGGTCAACAAAGCTAATATCATTGTCAATGGTTTTGGGGATTCCCACAATGCCCATCTTGAGACCGCGCTTTTTAATCTCCTCGCTGATGGCCTGGGCACCTCTCAAGGTTCCGTCCCCACCAATAGTAAACAGGAGCCCGATGTTCATACGCTCCAGGGTGTCTACCATATCGCACACATCCTGAGGTCCACGGGATGAACTCAGAATGGTTCCCCCTTTTTCGTGGATATCCTCCACGATCCTTGGACTGAGTTCCAACGGCGGATGCCGGTATCGAGACGAAATACCCTCATACCCGTATCGAAAACCGAAAACAGTATTCACCTGGTAGTGGTAATGCAGGCTCAGCACGATGGCACGAATGACGTCATTTAAGCCGGGGCAGATACCACCGCAGGTGACGATTCCACATTTCAGTTTAGAGGGATCAAAATAGATTTTTTCTCTCGGTCCGGCCATTTCGAAACTGGGCAGACATTTCTCTACCTCAATACAGGTTTGTGCATCTTTCAAAGTGCCATAATACAAGACGCGGTCCTCATCACTAACAAACTGTCCTTGCGTCATGGGCGATGGCACTGTACATTTGCCCAGTCTTTCAACTTCCAGGTTCATATCTTCTATTTCCATTGGGGAAAACCTTTCATTAATTCAAAAGATCCTATTATTTCAATAATTTTAAAAACGTAGAATAGATAAAGGAATTTTTGGTGTCAAGCCCATTGTCTTCTGGAAGGCAGAAGGGAAGAAAAACATTGACAAGCCGAATTCGCAATGGGTATTAGAATCCGATGATAGACCTTAGAAATTGTTGAAGGAGATACTGCATGTCTGATGAATTGAGGGGATCTGTAATGGTTGTGGGGGGCGGCATTGCCGGCATGCAATCCGCCCTTGACCTGGCAGATTCCGGCTACTTCGTTCACCTTGTGGAAAAAAGCCCTTCCATTGGCGGGGCCATGGCGCAGTTGGACAAGACATTTCCCACCAATGATTGCGCCATGTGAATTATCTCTCCCAAACTGGTCGAGGTCGGCCGGCACATTAACATTCAGATTCACCCCTGCACCACCATAGAAAGCATTGAAGGAACACAGGGAAACCTCAAAGTTCAAATTCACAAAAAACCCCGGTATGTTGACGTCGATAGATGCACCGGTTGTGGTGATTGTGCCACACAGCTTATCGATGAAACCCATCCGGCCACCGAAGTCGACGGGCGGTTGTGGGCGGACAGAATCGAAATAGATCCGTCCAAATGCATCCAGTGTGGCGATTGCGCAGCTGCTTGCGTCCAAGAAAATCCTTTGAAACACGCTCTCACTACGGTTGCCGGAAACAGATTTGAGGCCGTGGAGAAAAAGGATGAAATTGCCGTGCCGACGCTCCTTCAGGAAGTGCTGGCCATGGGAAAGTCGGAACGAAAAACCTTTTGGCAAGACCATTTCAAAAAATGCATCAAATGTTACGGCTGTGTTGACATCTGTCCGGTTCAACTACCCGGAACCCATGGGACGCTTGAAATGGAGAAATGGGTGCCGCGGGGCGAATTGCCCCCGGTCTATCCGCTCTTTCACCTGATACGCGCCTATCAGATCTGGGATACCTGTGTGCTTTGCGGTGATTGTGAACAGACCTGTCCCGCGGGGATCCCTCTCAAAACGCTGCAGGATTTGGTGCGCTATTTTTCTCCCGAAGAGGTTTTCGATCTGGTTCCAGGCCTTCCGGAAAATGCTCAGAACGCCATTATCGATTTCGTCAAGAGTACACAGCACATCCGAGAGAATGAGAACAGGCCTCTCAAAGAACAAGAGCTGATGAAAGGTGCTTAAGCATTGGAAATTAAAGAGAAACAAATTCGATTTTCGTTTCCGACGGGGAGACCTTGATGGAAGAATGGATCATACAGGAAGCTGAAAATGCCCTCCAAAACGGTTTCGAGGGCGTTCTTGCCTTGACCAAACGATGGGGGCAGGTTGGGCCTTATCTGTTTAGAAACCGTGAAGCACTTGATAAAATCGCTTTTGAACCGATTCACAGACTGGCCAAAACCCTTACCCTGATGCTTAAAAAGCACCCGGAAACCCGGATCGCGGCAATCCTCAGGGGATGTGATGTAAGGGCCATCCGGAAACTGGGCGAAAAAGGCGAGATCAGTACAGACAGGCTGCACATTATCGGGATACCCTGTTCATACGAACAGGCGGAACTGTGCAATTGTGAAAAGCCCATTTACAATACCCTGGATTGCACCGGCTGCTGGAAGTGCATGGATGCCTGCAAGGAACAGGCGATCCGCCGCATCAACACCTGTCCCATCGCCATTCCCAATGAGTTTGACATGAATCTGTCAAACAGAAAAGCTATTTACATTCCTTATCCGCAGGCGGTTCCCTTAAAAGCCACACGAGACCTTCAAAATTGTCTCAAGATCACCGGAGCCATGGATTGCAAAGGCTGCGAGCGGGTTTGCCAGGCTGAAGCCATCATTCACGAGGATGCCGAGGTTACCGAGGAGATCCATGTGGGCTCGGTGATTCTGGCACCCGGTTTTGCGCCCTATGACCCTTCCGACCTGGACTTTTACGGTTTCGGCCATCTCCCCAATGTGGTGACATCCATGCAGTTTGAAAGACTGCTTTCCGCTTCGGGACCCTTTGGCGGGCATCTGGTAAGGCTTTCAGATCATCAGGAGCCCAAAAAGATTGCATGGGTGCAATGCGTCGGATCAAGGGACAGCAAGCGGTGTGATCACGCCTACTGCTCCTCGGTGTGCTGCATGTATGCCATCAAAGAGGCCATGATCGCCAAAGAGCACGCGGGAGGAGATCTGGACTGCACCATCTTTTATATGGATATGCGGACCTACGGCAAGGATTTTGAGCGGTATTACGATGATGCCAGGGAAAAACACGGCATTCGCTTCCTTCGTTCCCGCATCCATACGGTCGATACGACCCCCGATGGTGACATGCTTACGTTCCGCTACAGTACGGAAGGAGGGGACCCCGTTACCGAGATCTTCGATATGGTCGTTCTGTCCGTCGGTCTCGAAACGCCCCCGGAACTGGTCGACCTGAGCCGTGATCTCGGCATCGCGTTGACGGAAGGAAATTTCTGCGAGACATCCAGTTTCGCTCCGGTAACCACGTCCCGAAACGGCATCTTCGTCAGTGGTGCATTTCAAAACCCCAAGGATATCCCCCAATCGGTCATTGACGCCAGCGCCGCCGCCTGTGCCGCAGGCGAGGCCTTGAGCGGCGCCCGGCATACGCTTACAAAAACCAAGGAGGTCATTCCGGAGACCAACGTTAAAGGCCAGCGTCCCAGCATCGGGATCTTCATCTGCCGATGCGGAATCAATATCGCGGGCGTTGTGGACATCGATAAGGTGAGAGATTATGCCGCCGGGCTGCCGTATGTGAATTACGTCACCGACAACCTTTACACCTGCTCTCAGGATACCCAGGACACCATGAGCCAGGTGATCAAAGAACAAAACCTCAACCGAATTGTGGTTGCCGCCTGCACTCCCAAAACCCACGAGCCGCTCTTTCAGGAAACGCTGATCAATGCCAGCCTGAACAAATACCTGTTCGAAATGGTGAACATCCGAAACCAGGATTCCTGGGTTCACAAAGACAATCCGGAACTGGCCACGGAAAAGGCAAAGGACCTGGTTCGAATGGCGGTGGCAAAAGTCGCGCTGATGGATCCCCTTCAGGAATCCACCCTTGAAATTGATCAGGGCGCCCTGGTCATCGGTGGCGGCATTTCCGGGCTGACTGCCGCCAAGTCCCTTTCGGCCCAGGGGTACCCGGTTTGTCTGGTGGAACGGTCATCTGAGCTGGGGGGCCAGGCCCTCAACCTTTTCAGAACATGGAAAGGAGAAGATGTTCAACAGCAGCTGGCGGATCTGGTGACAGCCGTCAATTCTGATCCCAATATTGACGTTTGCCTGAATACGGAAGTGGCAAATGTGGAAGGGTTTGTGGGTAATTTCGAAACGACCCTGGCCGCTCGAAACGGAGAGGAAAAAACCCTTGAACACGGGGTGGCAGTCATTTCAACGGGTGCCTCTGAATATCAACCCGATGAATATCTCTGTGGGAAAGACCCGCGGGTCATGACCCACCTGGAACTGGATCGCCGGTTTCTAACCGACGATCCGGCGCTCAAGGAAATTAAATCGGCCGTATTCATTCAATGCGTAGGTTCACGGGAGCCGGAGCGGCCCTATTGCTCCAGGGTCTGCTGCACGCACACCATGGAAAGCGCTTTGCATCTGAAAAACCTCAACCCTCAAATGGACGTTATGGTTCTTTATCGGGACATCAGGACCTACGGCGAGCGGGAATACGTCTATCGAAAAGCACGAATGGCCGGCGTAAAGTTTTTACGATATTCCCTGGACCAAAAGCCAAAGGTATACTCAGAGGGGGATACGCTTAGGATCAAAGTCATGGACCGGATCCTGGCGCGCACCATGGTGATCGAAACCGATCTGCTTTGCCTGAGTACTGCCATCGTGCCTTACCGGGATGAAACACTGGCACAGTTTTTCAAAGTCCCCATGAATCAGGATGGTTTTTTTGTAGAAGCCCACGCCAAACTGGGTCCGTCGAAATTTGCAACGGACGGGGTTTTTCTCTGCGGCATGGCCCATTATCCCAAACCCATTGACGAATCGGTAGGCCAGTCTCTGGCTGCGGCTTCCTGCGCCATAACACTTCTGGCCAGAAAGCGCTTTGCGGTTAGCGGAACCGTTGCCACAGCCAACCCGCTTTACTGCAGCAGCTGCGGTGTCTGCATCGAGTTGTGCCCTTTTTCAGCGCCTTCTTTTGTGGAAGAAGGACGTTTTGAAGGCAAAGCGGAAGTAAACCCCGTTCTGTGCAAGGGATGCGGTTTGTGTGTGGCGTCATGTCGGTCCGGTGCCATGAACCTCAAGGGTTTCGGCGATGATCAGATTATGGCGATGATTGACCAAATCTAGTGATTTGAGTGGTAATCTCATGCAACTTGCATTTTTTTCTAAAATTTGAATTCATGATGTGGTATAGGGAGTCAAAAAATCAAAGGAGATGAGGGAATGAGCGATTGGGAACCAAAAATCACAACCTTTCTCTGTAACTGGTGCAGTTACGGCGCAGCGGATCTGGCGGGTGTCAGCCGCTTTCAATATCCGCCCAATTTCAGGATCATTCGGGTACCCTGCTCGGCCCGGGTAACCCCAAAATTCGTACTGGCGGCCTTTCGTCACGGTTCTGACGGTGTTTGGGTGTCCGGGTGACATCCCGGCGACTGCCATTACCTGGAAGGTAATTACTACGCAAGACGGAAATTTGCACTTTTAAAGGGGCTCCTGGAACATATCGGCCTTGAACCGGGCAGGCTCCATTTTTCCTGGATATCATCAGCGGAAGCAACCAAGTTTGTTGATGTGGCAAATACGGTGGCTGGTGAAGTAAAGGCCCTGGGCCCGACCCGTTATTTCATCAAATCGAGAGCCGAGGTGGCATAATGCTCAAATACACTGAAAAAATCAGGGAAACCGCAAAGAGGCTGCTTGAAGAGGAAAAAGTGGACGTCTTCATCGGCTACCGGAAGGGTTCGGTGCCCATGATGAACGAGCCCTTGCTGGTGAACCACCCTGACAAAGTGGACCAGCTCTATTGGGACAACTTTTGCGGGCTGAACCTGTGCAACTATCTGACCAAACGAACAGATAAAATCGGCATCATCGCCAATGGATGCAATTCGAGAAACATCGTCACCCATATCATCGAAAATCAGATCAAACGGGATCAACTCTATATCGTGGGTATTCCCTGCGAGGGCATGATCGACCACCGGGCCGTGGCACGGGCAGTCAAGCTCAAGGAAATTCTGGATATTCAGCAGGACGGTGCCGAATTTGTCGTGAAGGGACGTGATTTTGAGGAAACCTTTGAGAAGGAAAAGTTTCTCCAAAGCAACTGTGCGGTATGCAGGCATCGTAATCCCGTCATACACGATGAAATGCTGGGCGATCCGGTGGATGAACAAACGGACGTGAACCCCTACTCGGATGTTGAAAAGATCGAAGAGATGGATCCCGAAAAGAAACAGGGGTTTTTCACAAGGCTTATCAGCCGCTGCATCCGGTGCTACGCTTGCAGAAACAGCTGCCCCTTGTGTTACTGTCCCACCTGTTTCGTGGATGAATCCGCACCTCAGTGGGTGGGGAAAAGCATTGATCCTACGGACACCATGACCTTTCATTTCCTGAGGGCTTATCACTGTGCGGGACGATGTACCGACTGCGGCGCCTGTGAGCGCGTCTGCCCCATGGGCATCTCCATGAGACAGTTTACCAAGAAACTCAACAAAGATGCCGAGGAGCTCTTCTCCTGGGAAGCCGGACTTGATCCGGAGAAAAGACCACCGCTGGATGTTTATCGCCCCGATGATTACAACGATTTTATTAAATAGGGCACAAAAGGAATCAACCGATATCATCAACAGATGAAGGTAGCTGATATGACTGAAAAAGTATTCACCAAAGAAGAATGGTTAGGGGCAATGGATACCTTGAAGGAGTCCTACAGGCTCTTTGGTCCGGTAAAGGATGGTGATTTTCACACGTTTCTACCCCTTGACGGAAACAAAAAGCCGGACTTTGACTATGAAAACAGCCGGCTCTCCCCCAAATCCATCATTTATCCCGAATCGGAAAGAATGTTTGAATACTCGCTGGACGAAACCGAAGAGGGTGCCCATATCCTGAAGGAATCACCCAAGGACTACTCTCCGTTCGCCGTGCTGGGTATCAGGCCTTGCGATGCCCAAGCCTTTCAAATTGTGAAACGTAACTTTGACAATCCTGAATACCAGGACCCCTGGTGGACGAGACATTTTGAAGCGGCCACCCTGGTGGGGCTCGGATGCAACAATCCCTGCGGTTCATGTTTCTGTACCCAAGTGGGTGGTGGCCCATTTCACGAAACGGGACTGGATGTGCTCCTTTTCGATCTGGGGGACAACTTCCTGGCCAAAGCCCTGACAGAGAAAGGGGAAGCATTTCTGGAAAAAGCACCGGGAAAGCCTGCGGACGATGCAGTTCTGAAAGCGGCTGAGGACCTGAAACAATCCTCAGAGAAGAAAATCACCGCAAAAGTCCCCACGGATCAATTGAAAGACAAAGTGACCATCGAACTCTTTGACGCCCCATTCTGGGAAGACGTGGGCTTTGCATGCCTAAACTGCGGAACCTGCACCTATCTTTGCCCCACCTGCTGGTGTTTCGATATTCAAGACGAAGTTCAAAGGAAAGAAGGTGACCGGATTCGCAACTGGGATTCGTGCATGTTTCCCCTTTTCTCCCTTCACGGATCGGGGCATAACCCCAGGGACAACAAATTCCAGAGGGTTCGGCAGCGATTCATGCATAAACTAAAGTATTATGTGGACAAGTACCAAAACGGTGTTCAGTGCTCCGGATGCGGCCGCTGTGTGAAGTATTGCCCGGTGAACATCGATATTCGGAAAGTCTGCAAATTGATGAACGATTTCGCATAGCGACTAACGCACACAGCGGAATAAAGGGGAATTCAAGGCCGGGTGGACAAGCCCCGGTTAAGCAAAAAAAACAACAAACGTTGCGACATGCGCAAAATAGAGGGGGGTTCAATTGGGAAATCCTTATTTACCCTATCCTGTTCGCATTGACAGGATTGTCACGGAAACAGAGGATAAAAATCTCAAGACATTCAGGTTTGTATTTCTTGACCCGGAAGACGAGAAGAAATTCGCATATACACCCGGCCAATTCGCAGAACTATCCATAGCTGGAAAGGGGGAAATCCCCATCGGCATCGCATCCTCACCGACGGAAAAGGGCTTTGTCGCCTTTACGGTCAATAAGGTGGGACTCGTCACCAGCCATCTTCACAACATGAAGGAAGGGGATATCATGGGGATTCGAGGCCCTTTAGGTAACTGGTATCCCTGGGATAAAATGGAAGGTAAGCATGTGGTCATCGTGGGCGGCGGGTTTGCTTTTACCACGCTGCGCTCCAGCATCATCTATATGCTGGATCCCGAAAACAGGCCCAAATTCGAGGACATATCCGTGGTGTATGGCGCCCGTTCGCCGGGTATGCTGTTATACAAGGACGAGTTGGCTGCATGGGAACAACGAGACGATATCAACATGCACATTACGGTTGACGGTACCGATGATCCCGACTGGAAATATAATGTGGGATTTGTCCCCACCATTACGGAGCAAAAGATCACCAGTGCGGACAATGCCATCGCCATCGTCTGCGGCCCGCCCATTATGATCAAATTCACACAGCCTGTTCTTGAAAAGCTCGGCTTTTCGCCGGAGCGGATTATTCTCTCCCTTGAAATGCGCATGAAATGCGGCATCGGCATCTGCGGCCGCTGCAACATCGGTGACCAATATGTGTGCAAGGACGGCCCGGTTTTTTCACTGGCCCAGCTTAAGACCATGCCAGGGGAATATTAGGCTTTTTCAGGAAACATCTTTGATGGTCAAGCGCCCGTAAGGAAATTCAGTCCTTCGGGCGCTTTTGATTTTAGGGCCTCACGCAAAGCCGCCAAGACGCAAAGAAAAAGACTAATCCTTATGATTTTTCTTCATGCCGCCGGCATGGGGGATAGATGAAACGCCTCATTGACCGCACAGTTGCTTCGGCGAACGCTCCTGGCCCTTGACAATCCATGCCAGCAACCGCCGCCCCCAACTTTCTTTCTTCTTTCTTTTGGTTTTGTTTTCCACCTTACATTTACCTCAAAAACAGAACACCTTAAAGGCTTACGCCAAGACACAAAGGTTTAAACGCTGTTTTTTATTTTTCTTTGCGTCTTGGCGGCTTCGCGTGAAAAAATATTGAAGTTGTCTTTAAAAATACCGGCTCGTTTTGTCTTTGTTACCAACCATACCACCCAGAACCAACAGGGTCTGATTTCGGTCCTCTATTTGCAGGGCCTGTTCCAGACCGCCCGTATCCAGATTCACATTAATGGCTTCCTTGGTGAGCCGCAACCCCATGGGGTTCTTGCTGTTCATGGTTCGGGCCAATTCCATTGCCGTTTCAAAGAGTTGGTCCGTTTCCACCAGCCGGCTGCAGAGACCTAAATTCATGGCTTCATCGGCCACCATGAAGTTTCCTGTGAGCATGAACTCATAAGCCCTTCCAGCACCGATTAACCGGGGGAGAAAATAGCTGCAAGCCATGTCCGCCCCGCCCAGACCGATATTGATATAGGCCGCTGAAAAACGCGCATCGTGCGTAATCACCCTCATATCAGACGCCATGGCGAAACTGAAACCCAGGCCCGCAGCGGCACCGTGAACCGCCGCAACAATGGGTTGCGGGGCCTGCCGCATGGCCAGGTTAAGCCGGGCGAGACGCGCCTGAAAACGGTAAAACGCATCCGGTGTCATATCCGGGGCCGTCTTCATAATTTCTTTCATATCCAGGCCCGCGCAAAACCCTCGTTCGCCGTTGCCTTTGAGCACCACCACGTGGGTTTCGAGATCATAAAGGCGTTCTTTCCAGAAAGCCTCCAGTTCCTCCATCATTGCGATGTTCACAGCGTTGTATTTGCGCGGCCGGTTCAGGGACAAAACACCGATTCCCGCTTCTACTGCTTCGTATTCAATGTTCTCATAATGCATGATTCAAGCGCTCCTTCGATCCATTTTTACGAATTGTCTTTTGGGACTTTAACTGACAGTTCCATGGGGTGTCAAGGCAAAGGGCGCGCCATTAAGCCCCAATAATTGAGAAGAAAAGGCCCTGAAATTCCAAGAACTTCTTTTTGTTTGACACTTAATGGCATTTTTGTTAGCGTCCCCAAAAAGTAATTTTCAAAACCATCAATTCACTTACCTGATAAAGACCATGAACGATAAAAACGCACCGAATGTTTCTGGAGTAGACCGTCCCGGACGGCGAACCGTTTCCAGCCTTTGCGGCATGTGTGCTGTACGCTGTCCCATACAGGTCGAAGTCGAAGATGGACGGGTAGCCTGGATTCAGGGCAACCCCAACGATAAGACCATGGAAACCAGCCTCTGTGCAAAGGGATCGGCCGGCATTGCCTTTGAATACGACGATGAGCGGCCTCAATACCCCTTGATACGGTCCGGTCCCCGAGGCAGCGGTCAGTGGCGCAGGGCACAGTGGGACGAGGCCCTGGACTATATCATCGACAAACTCAAAAAGGTTGTGGACAAATACGGCGGCAGGGGCATCGCTCTCTCCGACCGCGGCGGTCCTTTTACCGATTTGACCAAAACCTTTATTAAGTCTCTGGGCTCACCCAACTATTTCAACCACGACTGCACTTGCGGACGAAACACCCACCATGCCACCAAGAGCCTCTTCGGGCTGGGGCGAACCGACTTGGGCATGGACATCAAGAACACAAAACACCTTGTCCTTTATGGTCGTAACATCATCGAATCATTGCAGGTCAAAGAGGCCAAGGATTTTATCAGCGCCCTGGGCAAAGGGGCCAAGTGCACCTACATTGATGTGCGCGCCACTCTGACGGCATCCAAAGCGCACCGTTTCTGGATGATACGGCCCAATACCGAATATGCCATCAACCTGGCCTGGATCAACGTGGTGCTGAAAGAAAATCTGTATGATTCGGATTTTGTAGCCAAATGGGTCACCGGCCTGGATGAGCTCAAGGCGTTCGTTCATGACTACACGCCGGAATGGGCCGAGGGCGTAACTGGAGTACCGGCCGGGGAACTCAGAACCGCTATCCGGGAAATCGCAGCGGATGCGCCGCAGGTGATTTTCCACGCAGGATGGATGACCGCCCGCCACCGGCAGAGCTTTTATACCGCCCGCACAGCCCATATCCTCAATGCTCTGATGGGAAACATCGAGGTTACCGGCGGTCTGATTATCTCCAAAAAACCCGGGGACTACAGCGTCAAAGGTATCAACAAGCTTGAGGAACGGGTTCCTAAAATCGATGCAGAACGGGTGGATCAAATCGGCACGAAGTTCAAACACTGGGACAAGGGACCGGGCCTCCTCCATCTCCTTTTCCCGGCACTTTTGTCCGGTGAACCCTACCAGGTGGGGGCCTATTTCGTTTACCGTCACGATCCCCTGAGCAGCCTCCCCGATCCTGATGCCATTCAAAAGGCGTTGGACAAGCTGGATCTGCTGGTGTCCATCGATGTGAATTATTCCGAGACCGCCTGGTATGCCGATGTGATTCTGCCTGAATCCACCTACCTGGAACGCGGCAACATTATTGCTCAAAAAGGCGGCGCCAAGCCGAATCTGCAGATGAGAGACCAGTGCATCGCCCCGCGCTTTGAAAGCCGGCCCGCCTGGTGGATCTTTCGCGAGATTCTCAGGCGTTTCGAAAGAGGTGAGTACCTCGACTTCGAAAATCTTGAGGAAATCTGGCGCTTCCAGCTGGAAGGCACCGGAGTGGATTTGAACGAACTCAGGGAAAAAGGCGTGGTCAGTCTGGCGGAAAAGGCCGTGAAACGGGACCGCGACACCGGACTTGGGTTCAAAACCCCCTCAGGTAAGATTGAGTTCGTATCCCAGTCGCTCACAGAGGCCGGCCTGCCCAGTTTCGCGCCATTTTACGAGCCACCGGCCAAAAAGCCCGGGCAGTTCAACCTGGTTTTCGGGCGGGTTGGCTTTCTAGCCCACGCCCAGAGTACCAATAATCCCCTGCTCCACGAGCTGATGCCTGAGAACACGTTGTGGATCAACAGCGCTGTGGCTCAGGAACTGGGGATCGGTGACGGCGACACCATTAAGGTAAGCAGTGACGGCGCCGAAGCCGTGGGCCGGGCAAAGGTCACCGATTTCATCCATCCCGAGGCGGTTTTCATGGTACACGGTTTCGGACGCACCGTTCCGTTACAAACCCGTGCCTACAAAAAGGGCATGGCCGATCAGCGGCTCATGAAGGGTATGCTGACTTCCTATGATCCTGCTGGGGGAGGCAACACGCTGACGGAGACAGTCGTTACCGTGACAAAAGACTGGAAACCCTGAAACGCAAGAACCCTCACCATGTAGAGAACAAAATGAGCAAATACTATCTTCTGCAAGACTCGGAACGTTGCATAGGCTGCATGGCCTGTGAGATTCATTGCAAAACCAATAAGAATCTGCCGGTGGGACCTGTCTTATGTAAAAACATGTCGGTGGGACCCGTGGTGGTCAAAAACATTCCCCAGGTGCGCTTTGTTTTCATGCCGTGCTTTCACTGTGAGGAGCCCTGGTGCCTGAACGTATGTCCCTCGGGAGCTATCCAGCGCCGAAGCAGTGACGGGATTGTATTCATCGAACCCAGTCTCTGCATCGGGTGCAAGAGCTGCATCACCGCCTGCCCCTGGGGGGCCTGCCAGTGGGATCCCGTCAAAGCCAAGGCCGTTAAGTGCGACTATTGTAAAGATCGGCTGGATCTGGGTCTCAAGCCCGCCTGTGTTACCAAGTGCCTGACCCAGTGCCTGGAATTCGGGGTTGCGGAAAAGCTTCCCACCAAGCGACGAGAACGCTTCGCCGCGCAGGTGGCTCAAGATGCTTTCAACCCCAAGACTTAAGCCACCCTCAGGTTTTCAGAACTCGTAGGCAATCCTGAGGAAAGCGATGGGTTCCTTCACCATCCAGGGTCACCTCAATGAGGGCTTCCGGGTCATTTTTGACGGTATCCGGATCCGTGACAATACCGTGAAGGCCCACAAAATGATCCATGTGCGACTGCCAGTGTTCATCCTTTGATTGCCGGTGAATCTCCACTCGGTCTCCCTTTCGAAAACTCATGCCCTTTCTCCCTTGGATGGTTAATTGGGTGGTGCAATTTCAATATGACGCCTGGCTGATGTTTCCCTTGCGCAGTCCAGGCAGAGTAGGCCTTTCTGGGTTTGAGGGGTCATCCCTTTTATTCTTTTGGTGATGTAATCGTGGTATCGTTCCGTTCCAACCACGGTGCCGCAGATTTCACAGCGCTCAACCTTCAATCGGTTCAAAATTGTACCGCAGAGGTTCAACGTTCGTTCTTCACCATCGTCGATCATGGAGATGGCTTCGGTGGGACAGTTGGCCGCACAGGCGCCACAGAGGATGCATCGTTCCGCGGTAACCCTGAAATCGGTAGGCTCCTGATGATCAAAGTTTAAATATCCAAAGTGCAGGGCGTCAATCCCCATTTTATTTCGGCAGATGTCCACACAGGTACCACAGCGAATACACACATCGCATCGAAGACACCGCCTGGCTTCCTCTCTGACAGCGTTTTCGGTATAACCCAGCTCCACCTGCTGAAACGTCACCCGCCGCCTTTCGTCATTGAGCATGGGCATCTGAGGCCTTCGCAGCGCCATTTTGGTGGTAGCCGGGACCTCTATAAAGTCAACTCGAGCTCTGCGCACCGGCACGGTTCGCATTTTTGGCTGGGGGATTCCCGAAAGATACCGATCGATGGCATCCGCCGTGCGTTTGCCGCCACCGATGGCTTCAACCACCGTAGCAGGCCCCAGCACCGCATCCCCGGCCGCAAACACTCCCGGCATCGTGGTCTCCATGCTGATGGCGTTCGTCTTGATCGTATTCCTGCGACTCCACTGCAGCATATCAAGGGCTTCAAAGCCTTTGGGATCGACCCGCTGGCCAATGGATGAAATGACCGCATCCACCTGAATTTCGAAATCACTATCCTCGATGGGAACCGGCCGCCGCCGACCGCTCTGATCCTCCGGTCCCAGCTCGGTTCTGACACAACGAAGGGATGTTACCTTGCCATCATCCCCAATGATCTCCACGGGAACGGTCAGAAAAGAGAACCGCACGCGCTCTTCCTCAGCCTGTTCCACTTCTTCATCATTTGCGGGCATATCGAGACGAGACCGGCGGTAAACGATGATCACCTCTTCACAGCCCAGCCTGATGGAAGTTCTGGCGGCATCGATGGCCACATTCCCGCCGCCCAGGATAGCAACCCTGCGACCCGGCTTTCGTCGGTCCCCAAGAGAAACACGCCTGAGAAAGCTGACGGCATCGACCACTTGGGGATATTGGTCTTCACCCTTGATTCCCAGTTTATGAGAGTCGTGGGCACCGATGGCAATCAGAAATGCCCCAAACCCCTCGGCCTTTAAGTCTTCAAAATGGATATCTTTTCCAAACCGGGTATTGAGCCTGAATTCTACCCCCAGTTCTTCAATCATGGATACCTCTCGATCGATGACTTCCCTGGGGAGCCGGTATCTGGGAATCCCGACCATCATCATGCCGCCGGCCACGGGAAGGGCATCCAGCACCGTGACCCCATACCCTTTCAAAGCCAGGAAAAAAGCAGCGCTCATACCTGCCGGCCCGGCGCCTATAATACAGACTTTCCGGTCTTTTGGAGGCGCCTTTTCGGGGTTGGTATAAAGCCCGTCGGACATGGCCCTTTCGGCGGCAAATCCTTTCAGATATTTGATGGAAATGGGGGTATCGATGCGACCTCGGACGCACATGAATTCACATGGATTGGTACAGATCAGACCGCACACCCACGGAAAAGGATTGTCTTTTCGAATCAAGGCGATGGCTTCAGCATCACGGCCCTGGCCGATCAGCGTTACGTAGCTTGACACATCAATCCCGGCTGGACATGCCATCTGACATGGCGCCGGGGTCAGGCGGGCACAGTCTGTCACGGGACAGATCAGCGTATCCAGGTGGCTCTTGAAAACTTCATGGTGTTCTTCGAGAATGGCCGTCAGCAGGGCCCCCGTCTCCCTGCACACCTTATCCGGCCCTTCCTTTTCAAGGGTGAAAGCCAGGGACTCCATGGTGGGGATGTGATCCGGACCGCCCCTTCCGGAAGAGACATCCTCCATGAGTTTCAATATTTCTTCGGCCAGGTACCGGCATCTCGCATGTTTGAGATGACCATCTGAAATAATCTTCTCAAGCTTTTCAATCGTATCGGCGACAGGACAGACTGGTTTAGATTTCATTTATTGACCTTTGAAACCCTACCCTCACAGCGGGTGACGTTTGTTCAATGATTCACTCCGAGGCTGGACACTTTGTTTTCGTGGACATTGTCTTTAAGGATCATATTTAATTTTTGCATTTGTGCAAGCTTTTTCAATTGAGAAATTTTCTTTGTAAGGTGATTTGTTATCGGCGAAATCTTGCGAATTTGCTTCGTTTCTCTGCCATCTCTTTTCTTTCGCATTCGGGACAGAAATTCTTACTGGTCGGAACCCCTGGCCGGTTCCTGTTTTTTTCGTGGATATAATCGATGTACTTCTGTGGGGCATAGGGGCGGCCGCAGGCATCGCACGGTTCGAGTGTGAAACGGGCAAACACTTGACCCCAGCTGTAGATTTTTCGCTGGTTTCCCCGATCATCCATTCGAATGGCATGGGTGGGGCAGATCTGAGCACAGGCACCGCATCCGAGACAATCATCGGAAAGACGGTCAAAAGGGGTGCTCACATGACGTTCATAACCCCTGTCTGAAAATGACAACGCCTGAGCGCCGATCTTTTCCCGGCAGACGCGCACGCAAAGACCGCAGCGAACACACTCATCACAGCCCCCTGTTTCAAAGCGGCTTGACGTAACGCCATATCTGGCAGCCAGATCGATAATCTCAACGCTGTCCCGGGCGCGGGCCAGATAAAGCTCCAGCAACAGGGATCGGTTTCTTCGAATCCTTTCGGTATCGGTCTCCACAACCAGCCCCTCTTTGACTTCCTGAATGCAGGATACCCGGATGGTCTGCCGAATGCTGCCACTCAACTCCACGATACAGAGCCGACAAAGTCCTGCCGGATCCAGGGCCCTGTGATAGCAGAGCGTGGGAATATCGATACCCTCTTTTTGCGCAGCCTCAAGAACCGTAATACCTGCAGGAAACTCAAGTTCTTTGCCGTTGATAATCATCTGGACCTTTTCTTCCATAGAGCCAATATCTCGTCTGATTATTCTTTTTGAATCGCTTCAAATTTGCAGCCATCAAAACAGAGGCCACATTTAATGCAAACCATCTGGTTGATGTGATGGGGCATTTTCTTTTCTCCGCTGATAGCCCCCACCGAACAATTGAGCCTGCAAACCGTGCACCCGGTGCATTTCGACGGATCTATGGTGTAGGTGAGCAGTGCCTTGCAGACTTTGGCCGGACACCGCTTCTCTCGAATGTGCGCCATGTATTCACCCCGAAAATACCGCAGCGTGGAAAGAACAGGATTCGGCGCACTCTTCCCGAGACCGCAAAGGGATGTGTCCACCAGCAAATGGCACAACTCTTCAAGCATCCCCAGGTGATTTTCCGATCCGCGGCCCTCGGTGATATCTCTCAAGAAACGGGCCATGTGGGCCAACCCTTCCCTGCAGGGGGCGCACTGACCACAACTCTCTTCCAGGCAGAACTCAATGAAATACTTGGCCACATCCACCATGCAGGTGTCTTCATCCATTACGATCATGCCACCGGACCCCATGATGGAACCGACCTTTGCCAGATTCTCGAAATCCACCGGCATATCCAGAAATTCCTCTGGGATACAACCTCCCGAGGGGCCCCCGGTTTGAACCGCTTTCAGTCTTTTGCCACCGGGAATTCCCCCCCCAATCTCAAAGATGATTTCCCTCAGAGAAATTCCCATGGGAACTTCTACCAAACCGGTGTTGTTGATATTTCCCACAAGTGAGAATATTTTGGTGCCTTTGCTCTTTTCGCTGCCGATGCCGGCGAACCAGGCCGCTCCTTTTTCAATGATAATGGGAATGGTGGCCCAGGTTTCCACGTTGTTCAAGTTACTGGGGGCCCCTCGAAGCCCCCGATCCGTCGTATGCACATATTTCGGTCTCGGTTCTCCCGCCTTGTCTTCAATGGAGGTCATGAGTGCCGTTGACTCGCCGCACACAAATGCCCCTGCACCCAGGAAAATCTGTATGTCAAAATCGAAGTCCTGGCCAAAAATTCCTTCTCCGAGAAACCCATTTTTCCTTGCATCGGCCAATGCCAGGCGAAGCCTTTCCACGGCCAGAGGATATTCTGCGCGGATATACACATACCCTTCCAATGCGCCAATGGCATAGGCTCCTATGATCATTCCCTCGATAACCGCATGGGCATTGCCTTCAATGATGGACCGGTCCATGAAAGCGCCGGGATCTCCCTCATCGGCATTACAAAGCACATATTTGACCTTGCCCCTGGCATTTCGACAGCTTTCCCATTTCACGCCGGTGGGAAACCCACCCCCGCCCCGGCCGCGTAGCCCGGAGTCCTTGATCATTTCAATAATCTGTTCCGGCACCATTGTCAGGGCTTTTCGCGCGGAGGCATACCCGCCCAGTTCAATATACTCCTCAATAGATTCCGGATCGATTTTACCGAGATGCCCCAACAGCAGCTTCTTCTGGAGCCGGTGGAATTTTTTGTAATCCTCCCCGACCAACCACTCCGCTATCGGGTTTCCATCCATCACGTGTTCGTTGACAATCCGCACGGCCTTTTCAGGCGTGACGAATTGGTAAGTACTCACCTGACCGTCGATATCCACGTCCACCAGCACGTCTTTGGCACAAAAACCGCGGCAGCCAACCTTGCGGCACCGATGCTCCACGAGGGCCTTTTTCTCGGTGGCCTCCAAAGCACTCTTGAAAGACGCCAGAACTTGAGCCCCGCCGGCCGCAAGCCCTCCCGTTCCCGCACATACACTGATAACGATTTGTTCTTGATGATCACTGGGTTTCATTGGTTCACATCCATCGGTTCAGCCTATTTGTAATGCTTCAGGGTTTTTGCCATCTTTTTCGGTGTCATTTCGCGGTACGTTTCTTCGTCGATCACTACGGCCGGCGCCAAACTGCATGCGCCAATACAACGGACCGCCCCCAGCGAAAACTTCAAATCCTCCGTTGTCTCTCCCTCTCGAATGTTAAGCGACCGCTCCAGTGAATCCATTACCTTTTGAGCCCCTTTAACATGGCAGGCGGTACCCAGGCAGACGCAGATCTGATGCTCTCCCTTGGGTTTAAGGCTGAATCGGTTGTAGAACGTCACAATGCTGTAGACCTGAGAAAGTGCAACACCGGTCTTCTTGCTTACATACCTCAGTTCTTCCTCAGGCAGATAATGGTACTCATTCTGCATTTCATGCAAAATGGCAATCAGGTTTCCTTTGGGTTGTGGAAACCTGGAGAGAACGGATTCGATTCTTTTGATATCCATAATATGTCAACACGTCCCCATTATTAGAAAAAATCCGGTCACTCGGCACATCCGTGGCACCAAACAGTTCAAAACAAACTGTAACAGACCTTTTGATAAACCATTGGGTTTTTTTGGAAATTGACGGTACTGGAGTTCGACATGAGTGTCAAGAAAAATGGGGCTTCCCAGGCGGTCAGCTGCGAAATTCCATCCTGATTTCTAATAGTTTAACGCTTAAGCCGATCCATAAAGAGCAACAAACGGTTCAATGAAAACCGCTGTAAAGAAAGGAATTGTCATGCCCCCTGGTCACACAAGAAGAAGGCAAATTCAAGTGCTGGAGAGGGATCTTACAGTAAAGCGCAATAGATTTCAAATGCGACGCGAATTTTAAAAAACAGAAGGCGGATTAGTTCCGGCCGCAACAACTGCCCGGGCCCGCGCAACCGGATGCAGGTCCACTTGAACCACAACATCGTTCCGCCGCATTTTCAGGAAAACTGCCGGTGGGACTGACCGCAGCATGGGCCGACAGTAATTTCTTGAGGTTGTTACCGCCACAGTTTCCACAAACAACCAGGTCCGTTTCGTTGCTGGCCATCAATATCTCCGTATTCTGACCACAGTCAAGACACTCGAATTCATAAATGGGCATGGTCCCTCCTTGGAAGACTTAAGGCTCAAGGTATAAGGTTTCAGCGTTTATATGAAATCCTGCAAGAATGAGAAAAAGACCTTACACCTTATACCTTCAGACCTTCTTTACCATTGACCTTCAGCATTTGCATTTTCCGCCAGGGGCATCTTTCCGGCCTCATAGGCAGCGATGGCTTCACGTACGGTTCCCGCCGCATCGTTGGCCACTCCGATTTTCGCGGCTTGCATTGCTTTAAAGGCGTTTGGACCGCAGTATCCGGTCAAAAGAACTTCCGCACCTTTTTCGCTCACCATTTTTGCCGCCTGTATACCGGCACCTTTAAACGCATTGGCATTCTCTTGATTGTCCAAGGCTTCAAAGGAAAGGGTTTCTGAATCCACCACCAGAATATAGGCCGCCCTTCCAAACCGGGGATCCACTTCGGAATCCAAATCAACACCTTTGGATGTCACGGCAATTTTCATGATACCCCCTGATTTTCGTTGACCGCCTTGGTTGAATGTACTTCGCGATACTGGGCCACGGCTTTTTGCAGGGTCTTAATGGCCAAACGAGCGCAGTGGACCTTTTGTTCGGGCATCTTTTCCAGTTCCCTGTACAGTTCTTCCAGGGTGAGCGATTCGGCCTCTTCCAAGGTTTTTCCTTTGGCAAATGCCACAGCGGCACTGCCAGACGCCACCGCTCCCGGACATCCCATCACCTGAATCTTGGCATCCTCAATACGATCGCCTTTGATATTCATGGTAATCTTCATGGTATCGCCGCAGGGTCCTGTCAGATCCGTGCAGTGATCGGCGTCTTCAATGATACCCAGATTATTCTGGTTCTGAAAGTATTCAATGGCCTTATCCGCATATCCGGATTCGGAAAGCATTTTATACACATCGCTTTTCGGTCTGTCATTCTCCATAAAAACGACCCTCATTTTCATGTTTTGCCAAAAAGTGCCGTAAACACCCGATCAATGACAATCGCCACCGCCACCGCCGCAGACCTGATCATCCCCAATCATCGGAAGTTTTCCGGCAATCAGGTCCTCGACCACCGGTCGGATCTGGGACCTGGCCGCATCATAAAATACCTCCACCCCCACCTGTTTAAATCCCATAAGCGGTCTCATGCCGATACCGCCGACTACCAAAGCTTTCACCTTGTGCTCGGCCAGCAAATTGACCGGGACCATGCATCCCCCCTGCTCATGGCCGCCGTTGGGAATGGTGGAGACTTTTTTCACTTCACCGTTTTCCACATCGACAAGCGTAAACATATCACAATGGCCGAAATGGCCGGACCTTTCCCCATCCAGACCACCGGGCGCTACACTCGGTATTGCTATTCTTCCATCTTTCATCGCCTAAACCTCCTCAGGTTCAACAAAACATTTATGATTGCCTTTTGATTCCGGTGATACAAACGTTATTTTTTGCCATAACCACCAGACAATTATTGTGATATTTTTCACAGAATACATATTATACATTAAATGAATTTCGTCAACCTCCTTATTAAGCATATCTAAAAAATTAAGGTGAGTGTCTCAACAATTTTGAATTGACATAAACCTCAGGGATTGCGCATATTGCCCAGTTGAATGTGACGGCTAATTTCAGATTTTTCAGTAAAATGAACTTTGATGAAAGTTATAAATTCTGTGAGCTGTGCCCACGGAGATGCGGTGTCAATCGAACTCGGGGAATCCCCGGAAGGGGTCCCGGATTCTGTGGAGAGACAGACCAAATTCGTGTCGCCTATGTGGGTCCACACTTTGGAGAGGAGCCTCCCATTACAGGAATTCTGGGCTCCGGAACGGTCTTCTTTTCGGGCTGCAGCCTGAAATGTGCCTACTGCCAGAATTATCAGATTTCACACCGCGGCTTGGGTCAAACAGTTTCGTTTCACTCATTGATTGGAAAAATCAGACAAATGATTCATGCGGAAAAAATCCATAATCTTAATTTTGTTACACCGGATCATTTCCTTCCCCATGTGGTGCGGATTCTTCAGGTCTTAAAAAAAGAATACCCATTGCTTCCCGCTGTCTTTAATTTTTCGGGATATCAGTCTCTAGAGACCCTCAAACGCCTGGAAGGATATGCCGACATCTATCTGCCGGACTTCAAATACTCGGATCCTTCACTGGCCCAAAGGCTATCCGGTTGCGCCGACTATCCCGAACAAGGAATTGATGCCATCTCCCTGATGATACGGCAGAAAGGGTTTCTGAACGCTTCCCTTTCTGAAGGCGCGTTGGCAACCAGGGGTGTTATGGTGAGGCACCTGATCCTGCCGGGCGCCATTGAAAATTCCATCAAAGCACTGACCATCCTCTTCATTGAATTCGGCCCCGATCTGCCTTTAAGCCTCATGTCCCAATATCAGCCTGTTTTACACAATAAAGATTCTGACCTCAACCGGCCCCTTCGGAGAGTGGAATTTGATGAAGTCTTTGACCACGCAAAACAGCTGGGGTTTTTAAGGATGTACGTGCAGTTGCCTGAATTTTCTGAAGGAGGGTTGGAAAAACGCCCCTCCTTCCTCCCGGATTTTAGAAACAGGCAACCGTTCGAGATTTAAGGTGCCCGGGAACCATCAGCAATTCTCATTTTGAAATGATAAGCACTTGTGGGAGCGGCTTCCAGCCGCGAAAAATAGCAGCGAGACGCCGCTCTCACAGGTTTTACACCAAATCAGCGTCCATAATTAGAATTGCTGGGGAACCATTTTTATGCTTGACTCAAGACAAAATAGCCTATATAGTTATTAATTCATTTTAATCTGCAAGGAGACAAAACTATGTATGCGGTCATAAAGACTGGCGGAAAACAATATCGGGTTGCCGCGGGCGATGAGATTCGGGTCGAAAAACTGCCGGGAGAAGTGGGTGATACGGTAATGTTCGATCAGGTTCTCCTGACATCGGACGGCGAAACCGTTGAAGTAGGTCAACCTTTTCTGGAAAATTCAAAAGTGGCCGGACGCATTACCGCTCGCGGCAAGAATCGAAAGGTGCTGGTCTACAAATATAAACGGCGCAAAGGATACCGACGCAAGAATGGGCACCGCCAGCAGTTTTCGCTTGTCAGAATCGGCGACATTGGATCAGGCGCTTAAAACGAAGAGGTAATTGATATGTCACATAAAAAAGCGGGCGGCAGCTCCAGAAACGGAAGAGACAGCAACGGCCAGAGACGGGGTATCAAGCGCTATTCCGGACAAAAAGTCAACGCCGGAAGCATTATTGTCAGACAGAGAGGAACCCACATCCACCCCGGAGAAAATGTCGGCCTTGGCAGGGATTATACCATTTTTGCCAAGATTGACGGCATTGTTGCCTTTGAACGCCTTGGCAAAGATCGAAAAAAGGTCAGCGTTTACGCCGTATAAAGTCACTCAACCGCCATCTACTCCCCAATGAGTTATAATCAATGGTTTTCTTAGATGAAGCCGTTATTACGGCCAGGTCCGGAAACGGGGGGAGTGGTTGCGTCAGCTTCCGAAGAGAAAAGTTCATTCCCAAAGGCGGACCGGACGGGGGGGACGGGGGAAATGGCGGAAGTGTTATCGCCAGAAGCACCAGCAAACTTTTCACCCTCGAAGATTACCGATCCAAAAGGCATCTGAGCGCTCGAAACGGCGGACCGGGAATGGGTAAGAACAAATCCGGTGCCAACGGAGCGGATTGCATTCTGAAAACACCTGTGGGCACTCTTATCGAAGAGGTTGAGTCCGGTCTTATTCTGGCCGACCTGATCCTTGATGATCAGGAAATCGTTCTCATTCCCGGCGGCTTGGGTGGAAAAGGGAACCAGCATTTTGCCACCTCAACCAATCGGGCGCCCAGGTTCGCACAGCCCGGCCTTCCCGGAAAAACCCTGAAACTCAAATTGACGCTGAAACTCTTGGCGGATGTGGGGTTGGTTGGCTTTCCCAACGCTGGAAAATCAACCCTTCTTTCCCGTCTTACGCAAGCCCGTCCCAAAATAGGCAGTTACCCGTTTACCACGCTGGTTCCCAACCTGGGTGTCATGACCTTTGACGAAGCAAAAACGCTGGTCATCGCCGATATCCCTGGACTTGTGGAAGGGGCCAGGCTGGGCCGGGGCCTTGGACATCGTTTCTTGAGGCACATCGAACGGACACAGCTCCTGCTGCACCTCGTGGATGCGAGCCGTTCTTCGGAAAAAGACATTTTGAGTGATTTCCTAATGCTCAGAGAAGAAATGTCCGCCTATTCAACCGCCCTTGCCCATAAACCCTACTTTGTGGTAATTAATAAGATTGATCTTTCCGGTCCCGACCGTAAAGAGATCAGGGCGCTACGAAGGGCCCTTGATAGAATCGATATAAAATCCATGTGTATTTCAGCACTTACCGGGGAAGGTCTCGACGAATTGATCCAATTGATGACAGGCAACTGGAAAGGCCTCACGCAAAGCCGCAAAGACGCAAAATTTTGAAAGCCGGTTTCTCATATTTTTAGAGCGTCGTTGTGTGATGTTTTTCTCTTTTTTTCTTAAAGGTTTCAAATATTGAACAATGAAAACTGCAGAAAAGACCTGTTGAAAGCGGTCAAACGGGTTGTTATCAAAATCGGCAGTGGTGTTCTGACCGGAGATGACGGTTTGAACCTGCCCGTCATGTATGGTCTCAGCGCTGACATCAGTGCACTTAAAGAGTCGGGGATAGAGGTCGTCCTGGTCTCTTCAGGGGCCATTGCAGCGGGCATTCGCAAGATGCAGATGACCAGCAAGCCCCGCTCGGTCTCCCAACAACAGGCAACGGCTGCCGTGGGACAGGGACATCTCATCAGAGCTTGGGAAAACGCATTTGAAGTTTACGGTCACCGGGTGGGACAGGTACTGTTAACCCGAGACGATCTGACCCATCGACGTCGCTATTTGAACGCTCGCAACACGATTTTCACCCTTCTTTCCTGGAAAATCATTCCCATCGTCAACGAAAACGACACCGTGGTGGTAGACGAAATCAAATTCGGAGACAACGACAATCTGAGCGCCATGGTGACCAACCTGTCAGAAGCTGATTTCCTTATCAACCTCACCAATATCGACGGTCTGTTTGACAAAGATCCGAGAGATCACAAAGATGCCCGGCTCATTTCCGTGGTGGAAAAGGTTGATCGGAAAATCGCCCAGTTTGCCGGCACCATCCCAGGATTCCTTGGAAAAGGGGGTATGGGAAGTAAGATCAGGGCTGCCAAGAAGGTCGCCATTGCCGGCGCTCCCACCATTATCGCCAATGGACTTAAACCCGGCATCATCAAAAGTCTTTTTGAGGGACATGAAGAAGGAACGCTTTTTCTGCCGGAAGCGGTTTCCCTTTGCAGCCGAAAACACTGGATCGCTTTTACCAAATCACCCAAAGGGGAGATTATCATCGACCGGGGCGCCGAGATTGCCATTGTGGAAAAAGGGAAGAGCCTGCTCCCTTCGGGCATCAAAGAGGTACGGGGTCAGTTCAGCCTCGGCAATTCCGTATTGCTGATCAACGAGGACGGTGAACCCGTAGCCGTCGGGATGGTCAGCTACCATTCCGGAAACATCAGGAGAATCATGGGTGCGAAAAGCGCCGAAATAGAGTCTATTTTGGGCTTTAAACATGACGACGAAGTCATTCACCGAAACAACATGGTGCTGACAGCGCTTATGGATGAAGGAGACGAGGCATGTCGCTTGAACGTATGATCAAAAACATGGCCGGAGATGCCAAAAGGGCATCCAGAGCAATGAGAAGCCTGGAAAGTGGGCAGAAAGACGATGCCCTTCTTAAAATGGCCGAAAGGTTGCTTTCGGCCCGGGAAATCATTTCAGCCGAAAATCAGAAAGATCTGAAGGCTGCCCGCGATGCCGGTCTTTCCGCGGCCATGCTGGATCGCTTGACCCTGAGCGAACCGGTTATCGGCGCCATGGCGGACGGACTAAGGGAAGTTGCTGCCCTGCCCGACCCGGTCGGTGCGGTACCGGGCATGTGGAAACGTCCCAACGGCCTGCTGGTGGGACGGGTACGAATCCCCCTGGGTGTCATCGGTTTCATTTTTGAATCCCGTCCCAATGTTACTGTGGATGCGGCAGCCCTGTGCATCAAGTCCGGCAATGCCGTCATTCTTAAAGGCGGCTCGGAGGCCATCCATTCCAACATGGTCCTGGGTAGACTGCTGGCGGAAGCGCTGCAGGAAGTGGGCATTCCCGAAAAAGCAGTTCAGGTAATCCCCACCACTGAAAGGGAGGCGGTCAATGCGCTCATCAGCATGGAAGACGAAATTGATGTCATCATCCCCAGGGGTGGAGAAGGCCTCATTCGGTTTGTCACCCGGAACTCACGGATTCCGGTATTGAAACACTACAAGGGGGTCTGCCATATTTACGTGGACCAATCCGCCTCTCTTGATATGGCCAAAGATATCTGTTTCAACGCAAAGGTGCAGAGGCCCGGTGTCTGTAACGCCCTTGAAACGTTACTGGTCCACGAAGATATAGCCGCAAGGTTTCTTCCTCAAATGGGAAAACAATTTCAGAGAGCCGGCGTTGAAATCAGAGGCTGCCCCAAGACTTTGACCCTGATACCGGATGCCGTGACGGCCACCGAATCGGACTGGCCCGCGGAATTTCTGGACCTGGTGCTTGCGGTCAAGGTCGTCGGCAGTATGGATGAGGCCCTGGACCACATAGAAGCCTACGGATCGCAGCATACGGAAGCCATCATCACCAATGATTATGACCGTTCACAGCGTTTTCTGGCCCAGGTGGATTCTTCCGTGGTACTGGTAAATGCGTCCACCCGGTTTAACGATGGCAATCAGCTGGGCCTGGGTGCTGAAATCGGCATCAACACATCCAAACTCCATGCCTTCGGGCCCATGGGACTGGAAGAGCTGACCACCACCAAATTCGTGGTTTACGGTCAGGGACAAACAAGAAAATAGGAGTCTTATGTGAAACTGGGTATCCTCGGCGGCACTTTTGATCCGATTCATCTGGGACATCTGCGTTCCGCCGAAGAGATCGCCCAGTATCTGGCGCTTGAGAAGGTCTATTTAATCCCTTCCGCTCAGCCCCCACACAAAACCGAATCCCCCATAACGCCTTTCCGCCACAGACTGGCCATGAGCCGACTGGGAACAGATTGTTCCGATCTGCTCGAAACCATGGATTTGGAAGGTAAAAGGGCCGGGATTTCCTATTCCATTGAAACCCTTCGGGAACTGCATCGGATTTTTGGCCCTTCAACGGAACTTTTTTTTATTCTCGGAACAGACGCTTTTCTGGAAATCAAAACCTGGCGGGATTACAAACGCCTTTTTGAATACGCGCATTTCGTCATCCTTCACCGTGACGGCTGCCAGGACCGAGGGCTTACGGGCATTTTTTCCGATCTTGACATTCAGGCAGCCAAAAAGGGCGCCGAAAACTATTTTGTTGCCCCATCCGGAAACGCTGTGATTCTCATAACACCGACCCGCATGGAAATATCTTCGACAAATATTCGAAACATGGTAAAAGAAGATAAATCCATCCGTTTCCTTGTTCCTGAATCGGTCAGGGTCTACATTGTCGAAAAAGGATTTTATCTGAATGATGACTCCCATGGAAAAAGCGAGGCTTTGCCTCACAACCATTCTTGAAAGGAAAGCCGTTGATCCCATCCTCTTGCATGTGGAAGACCTTACAACGGTCGCAGACTATTTTTTAATCACAGGCGGCAATTCCACCCGCCAGGTTCAGGCCATTTCACGACACCTGCAAAGAACCCTGAAAGACAAAGGCGTAAAGGCATACGGCGTTGAAGGGGAACAAGAGGGGCGATGGGTATTGCTGGACTATGGCGACGTGGTTATCCACCTCTTCTATCAGCCCGTGCGTGAATTCTATGATCTGGAAGGACTCTGGGTTGAAGCGCCGGAGGTAAGCCTTGAAACGTAAGCCAATGGAAAGTTTGGGGTTGAAAGCGCGGCCATGTCACAGGCGAATCATTTCGCTTTTGATCGCGGCCCTGCTATTGTGGTCTTCTTTTTCCTTTAAATCAACCGCTTATGCCCTTTCTATCGAAGATGAATGGAAAATGGGGCAGGCCTTCCTCCTTCAGATCCGCAATCAGTATGAACTGGTTTCGGATCCTTTTGCCTCTAAATACATTAACGATCTGGGCCAATATCTGCTGGCACCTCTGGAAACCAGGCCGTTTCCCTTTCACTTTTATATCATCAGCGACGACACCCTCAACGCATTTGCAGGTCCCGGAGGGCATATCTTCTTCTATTCCGGCCTCATTGAGGCGATGGACAGCGTGGATGAACTGGCGGCGGTGATGTGCCATGAAATCGGCCACATTGCTGCACGGCACTTGTCCAAACGTATCGACCAGGCCAAGAATATCGGCATCGGTACCATGGCGGGAATCCTGGCCGGCATACTTGTCGGCGGTCCTCTTGCAGCAGCACTCATCACCGGTTCCATGGCCGCCGGCATGCAGGCCCAGTATCATTTCAGCCGGGAGGATGAACGCCAAGCTGACCAGTTGAGCTATAAATACATCAAACCATCTACTTTTGATTCAAAAGCGATGATCGGGGCCCTTCAAAAAATTCAGAAGGGAAACTGGATCGGGACCGGGCAGACGCCGCCCTACCTGTTAACCCATCCCACGGGACCCGAACGGATGAGCAACCTTGAATCCCTTTCAAATACGGATAAGCCGTTAAGCCTGAGTAAAGAAGCCGTTTATCTGGAAGCCCTTTTTCCGGCATTTCAGACCATTGTCATGGCTATCTGCAAAAAGCCGGAAGATGCCATGGAAAAATTCCAGAATACCCTAAAAAAAGATCCGGATGCATGGTTGCCGCAACTGGGTTTGGGAATTGTTTTCCTGCGGGACAACAGATATCCCGAAGCCATCACCGTCCTTAATAAAGCCCGGCAAAAACAACCTGAATTCCTTCCGATCCTGAGAACCCTTGGAGAAGCATATTTAATGAACGGGGAACAGCAAAAAGCCAGGCATGTTATTGAAACGGCTCTCGATTTGAATCACAGTGACAAGGCGGCACTTCTCCTGATGGGTACCATCTACCAAGAAGAAGGTAAAATGGGAAATGCCCTCCGTATATTCGAGAAACTGTCCTATCTCCCACCGGTCAAAAACGATGTTTATTATCACTTGGGCGTGTGTTACGGAAGGGATAAACAACTGGCGCTGGCCCATTTTAATTTTGGCATCTATTTTAAGAATATGGGCCAATTCAAAAAAGCGATGTTCCATTTTAATAAAGCCAAAGAAATCGCTGCCGGAAACACCACCCTCATGGAAAAAATTCATAAGGAAACTGAAGATGTTGAAAAAATGAAGGACCAAACATGAAAGGAGGTTTACCATGTCTTTTACAAAAGGAACGGTATCCGAAGAATTTGAAAATGTGCTGAAAATAGGTCGTCCCCCCAACATCGTTCAACTGTTTCCCAATTCTAAAGCGCTCATTGTGAGCGGAAAGGTCATCGATCGCGCCATGCTCGGAAAGGGCAAGGCCATGACCATAGCGGCAAACGGTCGCAATCATTTTGTTATTCGTGGGGCGCTACGAGCAGCTCAGCGGGCCAATGCAGCCATTATCCTGGAAATTGCCAAATCCGAAGGGGGCGCCAATGCCTACTGCCCCGTCAACTACTGGAATCTTGCCAGGCAGGCCGATGCGGTCATGAATGAAATGGGCATTACCGTTCCCGTCGCCATCCACGCAGACCATTACGGCATCAAAAGCCAGGCGGACGTTGAAGCTGCCAAAGTGGAAATTCCCACGCTATTTGAATCGGGCATGACATCCATTGCCATAGATGCATCTCACATGCCCGATGAAGATAACCTTTTTGCCAACCTGGCGCTCAGTCCCTACGTGCCCGACTGGGCCGGTTATGAAACTGAAATTGGAGAAATAAAGGGAAAGCTGGGCCTTTCAACTGCGAAGGAAGCCCTGTTCCTGATTCAAGGGCTCAATGCAAACGATGTCTTCCCTGACTGGATCGCCCTCAACAACGGCACCACCCACGGTATCGAACAGAGTGATGAGGGAATTCAGGTGCCGCTCACCGCGGAAATCCATGAGGCCCTCGCCAAATACAATATATCGGGCGCACAACATGGTACTTCCGGTAACAATTCGGAGCGCCTCAGAAATATTGTACAACGAACCAACACCACCAAAGCCAATGTGGCCACGGCGCTACAGATGATCTCGTGGGGCGTCAAAGTCAATGATTTCGGTAACGCCATGCTGGATGAAAATGGGGATTTCATCAAAATGCCGGATGCGGGCGTGACCGATGATATGTGGCGTGAAATGGTCAGTTACGCACAGGAGCGAGATATTAAAGGTGGAAACTACAAGAAACTCAACCTGCCGTTTGAAAACAAACTGTTGGCCCTTCCCCGGAACATACGGGAACGGATGGTCCAGGGAGTTGAAGATTTTGTCTACAGCCTTCTAACAAAGGTCTTTAATGCTCAGGATACAGCCCCTCTGGCCCTTGAAGCGATTCTGGCGGCAGGCTCTTACGACCTGGGAGCAAAGAGTCGGTGCATTGAAGACCCCACCGAGTGGACCGAAGAAAAAATCAAACAAAGGGTGGCTGGACTCGATTCGGACAAGAGGTCCACGGGAGACTTTGATGACTGAACCATCTGCAGATTGTCGGTCAGATCGACATCTTTGGGTGGAAAATTTAGCGCCTGATACAAGGGTTTCCGGATGCTACCTGGTAAAATCGAAAAAGCTGTCCACCACACGCAACGGAAACCCCTTTCTGAGCCTCACCCTGGCAGACAAGACAGGGGACCTGCCGGCCAAAGTCTGGGACAGGGCCGAAATCCTTTCCGATCTTTTCCATGAGGGCGATGTCATTGAAATTGCCGGCAAAACCGACACCTACCAAGGCCAGATTCAACTGACCGTCTTTACACTGCATCCTTTTACTGAAAGGCCGGACCCCGACCTGTTCGTGGAAACATCACCCTTTGACATTCCGGGGATGATGCGATCCCTGAGGACCGTTCTGAACCAGGTCAGGGATATCCATTTAAAAGCATTGATCGATCTGTTCTGGAAAGATCGAAGGTTCATGAATCTTTTCAGGAAAGCGCCTGCAGCCAAGAATTTCCACCACGGATATCTGGGGGGGCTACTGGAACATACCCTGTCCGTCTGCCGTCTAGCGGCACAGGTATCCGACCACTACCCGGCTTTAAATAAAGACCTGCTGATCACGGCCGCCTTTCTTCACGACGTGGGTAAAACCCGAGAGTTTTCATGGGGCATGAACATCGATTATACCGATGAAGGAAGGCTGGTGGGTCACATTGTTCTGGGCGTGGCCATATTGGACGAAAAATTGGGGTCGCTGAAGTATTTCCCTGATGAATTGGCAATTCGACTGAGACATTTAATCCTCAGCCATCACGGCCAATACGATTTTGGTTCGCCCAAAGAGCCTAAATTTCTGGAGGCATTTGCACTGCATCTCTTAGATGACCTGGACGCCAAAATCAACGGCTTACACCGTTTTATGGAACGGGACCGGCAGGAAGGTCCCTGGACCGATTTCAACCGCATGTTTCGTAAATTCTTTCTTAAGAGCCCGGTCCCCGGCACACGGGAAACCGAAGAAAAAAGAGAGACCGAGATCAATCGGCAGGGCATGCTGTTCTCACCCAACGCCTGAATCCTTTTTTCCGAAAGAGACCTGGAAGTAGAAATCTAACGCCATGGCCATTTTAACCCTTCGAGACATCAGCCTCGCTTTCGGCAAACCCCTGCTTTTTGAAAAAGCCGACCTGGAAGTGGAAGAAGGAGAACGCCTGTGCCTGGTCGGTCGAAACGGCGCAGGGAAAAGCACACTTCTGAGGTTGATCAAAGATGACATTAAACCGGATTCCGGCCGGATTTTCCGCCAGCCCGGACTTAAAATAGGTGCCCTCTCCCAGGAAATCCCCCGGGTGATCCACGGCACAATTGTGGACGTCATATCTTCACGCCTGATACGGTTTTCCACGGACGAATCAAGTCCCATATGGGAGATCCAAACCCGCGTGGAAGAAATTATCTCCCGGTTCAAACTTTCCCCGGATGCCCTTTTTGAAACCCTTTCCGCCGGTATGAAACGAAGGGTACTGCTTGCCCGGACCATTGCGGAAGACCCTGACCTGTTGCTGTTGGATGAGCCCACCAACCATATGGACATCCCTTCCATTGAAATGCTGGAAGATTTTCTGATTCAGTATCGAAAAACACTTCTTTTTGTCACCCATGACCGGAGATTTCTGCAAAATCTGGCCACACGCATCATTGAAATCGATCGTGGACGTCTCACATCCTGGAACTGCAACTACAGCATCTACCTTGAGAGAAAGCAGGCGCTCATGGAGGCCGAGGAAGCACAAAATCGTCAGTTTGATAAAAAGCTGACAAAAGAGGAGGCCTGGATTCGAAAAGGCATCAAGGCGCGCCGGACCCGAGATGAAGGACGCGTTCGGAAACTAAAAAAAATGCGCGAAGAGAGACAGGCCCGCCGCGAGCAAACCGGACAGGTAAAAATGCGGGCACAGGAGGCCGAACGATCCGGGAAACTTGTCCTGGAGGCGGAAAATGTCTCCTATCAATATGGGGACCAAAGCATTATTAAGAATTTTTCCGCCACCGTGCTTCGAGGCGATAAGATCGGCATCGTCGGACCCAACGGCTGCGGAAAAACAACTCTCATTCAAATTCTGTTACAGACCCTGGAACCGCAGGCGGGGCGAATAAGAATGGGCACAAAAGTCAAATGCGCATATTTTGACCAGATAAGGGAACAACTTGACCCGGAAAAAACCGTGATCGAGAACATCACCGAGGGGGGGGATTTTATCATCATCGATGGGAAGAGCCGGCACGCCATGGGATATCTGAGAGACTTCCTATTTACACCGGATCAGGCGCGTAGTCCGGTTAAGACCCTTTCGGGTGGAGAGAGGAACCGACTTCTTCTGGCCCGTCTCTTTATGAAAGCGGCTAATCTTCTGGTACTGGATGAACCCACCAACGATCTGGACACCGAAACCCTCGAGTTGCTGGAAGAACTGTTGTTGGATTTTCAGGGGAACGTTCTGCTGGTCAGTCATGACCGAACATTTCTGAACAATGTGGTCACCGGCATTTACGCCTTTGAAGGAAACGGTCAGGTCTTCGAATACGTGGGCGGATACGACGATTGGCTGAAACAGCGAAAAAAGAATGAGCCGCAACTTGCCTCCAGGCCAAAGAAAAAATGCGCCAAAAAACCCAAGCCAAAACCGGAAGGGCCGAAAAAGCTCACTTTCCGGGAAAACCGGGAGCTTGAAAACATACCGTCCCTGATCGAATCCCTTGAACGGGAACATTCGCTGCTCTTCAACCGCATGTCGGACCCATCCTTTTACAAAAATGAAAGCACCGAAATAGCATACGCCAAGGAGCGGCTCGAATCCCTTGAAGCCGAGCTTGAAAAAGCCTATCAAAGGTGGGAAGCACTTGATGCAATGAATGAAAATAGCCGTTGAAGTAGGGGCAACTCTCCGTGGTTGCCCTTGTTGGATGCTTATTCCTGAGGCGTCACGGTTGAATCACAATGGCTGGATACAGCCCCTGCAGTTCACCGTCCGGGTAAGGCTGAATCGTATTGAAGGAGATGTTCTGGTTCTTTTGGGCATGTCCCCTGTTTTTCTTGCCGTCAAAGAAAGCCCCGTTGGCCTCTAAAATGTGATGGATGCGTTCGCGGAATGTGTTGACAAAGACCGCGCCACTCCCTTCAAAAGACATATTACCTTTCATCAGGCCATCATCGATCTGGGATAATTCTTTGAGGGCAATGCTGTTGGTTTCAAGCTCGCCCGGGGTGCTAATCAACCCCCAGACCAGGTGGCCGGGCGGTACGGCCAATGGTTCTTTGATATCGATGATGGTATGGGGCATGATGATGGTGTCCTGACCCACGGTAAGCTGGGAGTCCGGCCGGCCCCTCAGGAAGGAGTTAAATCCCACGAACACATTTTTGTCCAGATTGGCTTCAATGATCTTCGCGCCATGAGCCGTAATATCAAATCCCTCGAGGCGGGAGTTGATAATATAGCACTGTTCCTGTGCGTTGGCGCCCTTGCCGAGCCACGCATTTTCAAGATAGGCACGCTGGGCGACCATAACGTTTTCGCTGATATGAGTCTTAGGTTTGATCACCGAAAAACGGTTCAGAGAGCTGCTTTCAGGAACCGAGGCGGATCGTTCGATATTGAATACGTTAAAAAGCTGCCCAAAGTCTTCTTTCCGGTCCTCCACAAAATCGATGAACAAACCCTGGGGTGGGACACCTTCGTCAAAAAAAATATAATCCTTGAGACGGTCGACGGGGTATCGATAATGGAAATTGAACGCGTCGGGATTACGAACCCATACGGTTCCGGGATCGATTTTCAGATGATCTACCTCACCAGCCTGAATGTATGAAAACGCACCGATCACACAATCACGCATTGTGGTCAGATCGACCGTTGAAAAGGGCCCAAGAAAAGACCCATCGATAGGCGCCCCATGGATATTGGCATAATGGCTTGATATGGTATCCCTGATAAAGAATTTTTCCAGGGTTTCCGGATCGTGTGAAAAATTATGAACCAGGGTTTTGATTAGGAAACTGTCTTCTATATCAATGCCTTCGTCTCTGGTTATGGGGATTTCAAACTTCTGATAGTGAAATACATCACCCCGGTTTTTCAGTTCGTCACCCCGGATATCACTTTTGTAAAGCATCGAATTTCTGACACGGATTTTTCCCAAGAAGTAACTGCCGGCCAGATTGGAATGTTTGAATACAAAATCAAGGGGATGGTTGGGGGTAATGCCGTAGAAGGCATGGAATTTGACCATCTGATTCAGCGGAACCAGATTTTTGATAAACGGACTTACATCGTGCTCAAGTTCACGCAAATTGATATTGATTCTTTGAATAATCCGGCCCAGCAATTTTTCCAATTCCTTCATAATGGTTCCTTAAATTACAGGCTATTTTATTTCACATTCTTTCATGGTGTGGAACACCGCCGCGAAAGCGTCGGTCATACGCAGTATTCCGATAATCTCTTCGTTCCGCGTTACCAGCAGTGAAATATGGCGCCCCGTAACCAATTGCATAATGGCCATATCAAGGTAGGCTTCCGCTTCAATAAACTCGCCCTCAGAGGGGGTCTGCATGAAATCCTCCACTCTTAACTTGGAGGCTATACTGCAGACATCCTTCAAGGGTGCTGCCTTCAATCGCCGCTGTTTGCGCAGTTTGTGGATAAATTTTGAACTAAAGGCGAATTGGCTAAGTTCGCTAATTCTTCCCGAATTCGCATCTTTCGGTTCCAGTGCCCGCAGCACATCCAATTGACCCAATTTGCCGACAACTCGCTTATTTTTATCCAGGATTAAGACACCTCGGTGCTTATATTTGGTATGGTCGAACTCCTCCTGGGCTTCTTCCAGGGCCAGGACCGCATCAAACAAGGTTGAACCCACCGGAACCGTTGCATATTCCGACAGCGGCACCATCAATTCCTTAACCCGATATTCGCTCACAGAAAACCTCCCGTCTACGATTGATAAAGCTTCTTGGCGCGACTTCCAGCCCTTAGAGCTGCAACTCGGAAAGAGATAGGAGAAAGTTTTCAATGTTTAAGGGATTTACTCCTGTGTGTCAATGGAGAAATGCTCACAACATCTGTGGGATAAACCAAGATTCGGGTTGAGAGGCTCTCAATGGGGAGGGCCTAAAAAGTCTTCAGAGTTTCAATGGAATCACTAAACGCTGGTGTACCGCTGGGGACAGCGCAAGGGTGAAGGGTCGGTTCTTGGAAATTCAGGAGGGTTGCAGGATGGGAGCTAATCTTTTTGCCCAGTAGTGGGCCTGAAAATTAAACGCGTTAGAGTTTCCGACAAAAGAAAATACTGTAACAATATGGCGCATTGTTTTTCGCCGATATGTCCTCGGTAAACCGATTGTAAGGTTCAAAGTGTTTTTCAAATAAATTGAGTAGCTCATGGTCAAAGCCAATACAATATTTTAGGTAGTCTCTAAAGAAGTTATGAAAAGAGAAAAAGTTGTCAGCGGATTCTCCCAATTCAAGATATCCGTCAAAAGTCACATTTGGGATAAATTCAACCGCGAATCCTGAGGAAACACAGATCTTCATGATTTCGTCGGGCCTGAAAAGGTGTTTGTCCTCCATTGATGCCTTGTCCAAATCCCGTCTTGCATAATATTTCATTGTTTGGACGAAATTATCTATTTTAGTTTTTTGTTCTTCTTTCAGTGAAAACCCGGATTTTTCCATTACAAGCGGGAGAAACTGGGCCATGGTCCCCATAAGAACAAATCCTTCCAGGCAAGGTTCTTCAAAGGCAAGAAAACCGCCCTTTGTCAATAAATAGCTTGAATCATTTATGAATTTAGGGACATCCAGAATGTGATGAAGCGTTGAGCGAAGTGCGATGAGAGAGAAAGCATTTTCAGGTAATTGATTGATTTCTTCTGCTTCAAGGACAGCAAGGTGAATATCAGGATCATCCAGTTTGTTTTTTTGTAATTTCTGACGAAGAACTTTTATAAGCTCAAATGAGGGATCCGTTAGAAGTGCAATAGGATAGGGATTTTCTTCCAGCAATCCAAAAGAGAGGCTATCCGTACCGGATCCAATCTCCAGAAATGGCAGGGAGAAGTCGGCTCCTCTGACCCGCAATGCTTTGAGAAGTCCCTTCCCGGGCAGGAAATCGGGCTGATCTAGTCTATACCGCGCATCATAAAATTTCTCATTGTGGGTCAATTCCTTCGGCGCCGATAGAAATAGGACACCGTTCTTTTGGGGTTGAATATTTAGCCGCTGCTTCAGTGACGCTAAATTGGATGGGACGGTATTATCATCAGGTATTTGCTGATTCCCTGAAAAAGATCTTCTGCCATACGGCCCAAATGAAATGGTTCTTTTCAATCCATAGGATTCCAGGAGATTAACTCTTATTTGCGTGAATTCTTCCTGCCTCATTGCCAGTCTTCCAGTGCCTTTGCACTTTGCTCCCGTTACAAATAGAGCCGAACATCCAAAAACGCCACAAAACTCAAGTATACCGGCATGTTCAATCTCTGTCGCGGCCTTTCGAACACCATATTCACCGGTGTCGTTTTCGGGGTTCAGATAGTCATGGCAAAGGAGTGGAATTCCCGGCTTCAGCATATGAGACAACAGCTGGAGGTCTTCTTTTACCCCTTCATATAGGTGGTCGCCGTCGAGAAAGACCATGGTGGGTTGTAAAGGGAAGTCAGAGAAAAAGGATTTCAGGTCCCCATGGTACAAAAGACAGTATTCGATCAGGTCATAATGCATTGCCAAGGTATCGTACGTGCGTCTTATGGACTCCATCTCAACATCGATGCCGAAAAAAAGCGGACCTTCTCTTCTATTCTTATTGCTTAGAGCGCCTTTAAGCTCAATTACGGCAGATCGACCGCCAAATGTACCTATCTCAAGAATGATGTCTCCCGCGAAATAGCCCATCTCATACAATTTGTAGCTGTCACCTTCCATCTGCCATCCGGGGATATCTTTCGTTTGTTCAAAAATGTGTCGATGTTCTTCATTTACGTACCCCCT
>JAJDOH010000069.1 GCA_022340265.1 Deltaproteobacteria bacterium
AGAATTGCTGAGGGTGATTTGAATTTCTTGACATGCCCCTATCCGGACAGTATAATATTTGTCGTCGCTAGGGGTGGTATCGCTGAGAGCTGGATCAGACTTGAACATCCTGCAACCCTTAGAACCTGAACTGGGTAATGCCAGCGAAGGGAAGCGGCACGGTCGTGAAATTTTCCCGCGATGCGTGTTGGGCAATCTTTATGAAGCCGCTTTTCTTCTCTTGAAGGAAAGCGGCTTTTTTGGTGGGGCTTTATCATAAGATCCTGCTCTGATCTGTTACACTTCCCTTTCTTTCGGTTCCGTGGCGACCCGTTTGGTTAAACCAGCCAAAAATCACGTTTTGAACGAAACAGAGAGAAAGGGCGTTAAAATGACCGGTAAAGAAGGCATCATACCCATTGGGCAACAGGACCGCAACCTTGGCGGAATGGACTTCTTTCTTCTGTGGGCAGGTGCCGCCGTATCCCTGGCAGAGATCTGGGCCGGTGGGCTTCTGATCCCCATGGGGTTTGTAACCGGGTTCCTGGTGATTCTTCTGGGGCACCTCATCGGCAACACCCCCATGGCCCTTGGGGGTATCATCGGGAGCCGGACGGGCTTTCCCACCATGGTGACGGTGAGACCTTCCTTCGGGATTCGCGGCTCCTATTTTGCAACAATCCTCAACCTGGTGCAGCTGGTAGGGTGGACGGGCGTCATGCTGTGGATCGGCGGACAGGCGGCCAATGCGGTCTGGCCCATGCCCGCCTTCGGTTTTCGAGGCTGGGCCCTTCTGGCCGGTATTGCCACCACACTGTGGGCATTGCTGGGGCGACGCTACTGGAAATGGCTTCAGCGATTTGCCGTGACCGCGCTCATATGTCTTTGCTGTATCATGACCTGGGCGGTGCTTCATGAATACGGTATCAGCCGTCTTTTGAAATTGCCCGTAACGGGTGGGATGCCCTTCATGGTCGGGCTGGACCTGGTCATCGCCATGCCCATCAGCTGGCTCCCCCTGGTGTGCGACTATTCCCGTTACAGCAAAGGAACGGGCCCTGCTTTGTGGGGAACCTGGGTGGGCTATTTTATTTTCAGTTCGTGGATGTACGCCATTGGTCTCGCAGCCGCCCTGGCCACCCAGTCCCCCACACCGGACAGCATGGTGCTGGAGTTGATGGTGGGTTTCGGGCTTGCGCTGCCCGCCATGATTATCGTTCTTTTTTCCACCTTTACCACCACGTTTCTGGATATCTATTCCACCGCGGTTTCAGCCCTTAACATCTGGCCCGGCTTGGGCGAAAGGCGGGGAAGCCTGGCGTGCGGGATTCTGGGGACGGTGCTGGCGCTGGTGTTTCCGGCAACGGCCTATGAGGGCTTTCTCCTTTTCATCGGATCGGTATTCTGTCCCCTTTTTGGTGTGGTCCTGGCGGACTATTTCTTTCTGAGGCAAAGGCGGTATTTCGAAACCGGGACGGACCCACGGAAAATCTACTGGTATCTGTGGGGATTTAACCCATGGGCCTTTGTGGCCTGGGCCGCGGGATTCGCATTCTATCATTATCTTCAGCGGGAGACGGCCTGGGGTTCCTCCATTCCCAGCCTTTTGGCTGCCGGACTCCTTTATCTGGTCTTCATGGCCCTTTTCAGCAAACATCAACCTGTTTCGGAAGGCCGGAAAGGCGGTGCCTCATGAAAACAAAACAAGTCGCCCTTGCCGTAATTCTGGTGGCATTTTCCGTGGCGCTTTCCCCCATCTTCATACCCGTGGGCATCGCCAAGTGTTTTCCCGCCCAGCATATGGTAAATGTCCTGGCGGGTGTTATGCTGGGGCCCCTTTATGCGGTGATCATCGCCACGGTGGCTGCCGTCCTTCGCAATATCCTTGGACTGGGCACTCTTCTGGCTTTTCCCGGTGGGATGATCGGCGCGCTTCTGGCCGGCCTGGCCTACAAGGCTTTCAAGAACATCTATTGGGCTGCCGCCGGCGAGGTGGTGGGGACTGGACTTCTGGGAGCACTGGCAAGCGCCTGGATTGTCGCCCCCATGTTCATGGATAAATCCATGGCCATGACGACACTCATCATCGCTTTCAGCATCAGTACCGTGGGCGGGTCCATCTTCGGCATTCTGGCCCTTCAGTTGCTCAGAAAGGCGGGGCTCTGGAAACCGTAATCCGCCTTTCAAATATCCACTACCGTTATCCGGATACCTCCAGCGCCCACGTGCTTAAAGGGATTGATCTCACCGTCAGCAAAGGCGAATACCTGCTTCTCTGCGGAGGCAGCGGGTCCGGGAAATCGACCCTGGGGTATCTTTTAAACGGGCTTATCCCTCATTTTTTCGGCGGTAAACTGGAGGGCCGGGTTCTGGTATTGAACCGGGACACGAAGGACCTGAGTGTGGCGGCATTGTTCCCGACGGTGGGACTGGTGTTTCAGAACACCGATGCTCAGCTATTCAACAGCACCGTGGAAAACGAAATCGCCTTCGGGCTGGAAAGCCTGGGACTTCAGGGGCAGGAGATAGACGCCCGGATTGGGCGTACCGCGGCGGATGTGGGAATCGAGCACCTGCTGAAGCGTTCTCCCAATTCGCTTTCCGGCGGAGAAAAGCGACTGGCGGCCATTGCTTCGGTAATTTGTCAGGCGCCACCGATTCTGGTGCTGGATGAACCTTTGGCCCATCTGGACTGGCTGGGTGCGAAGCGGGTGCGGCGAATACTTTGCCGTCTTCACGATCGGGGTGTCACGGTGGTGGTGATTGAACAGCGGGTAAAGACACTACTTGAGGATGTCACCCGCTGTGTGATCATGGATCGGGGTGCGTTGCGCTTTGACGGATCTCCGGCGGCGTCGGAGTCGGTTTTGCGGGAGCAGCATCTGGTTCCCCGCTATCCTGTACGCCCTGCGCCAAGGTCTGGTATGCCTGATGATTCGGAAAAGGAAACCCTGCTTGAGGTGAAGAATGTCTGCTATGAAATCGGCCGGAAACCGATTCTTCACCATGTGTCACTGAAAGTGAGGACAGGTGAGATCCTCGCCATCGTGGGGCCCAATGGGGCGGGCAAAACCACCCTGGTCCGGCAATTCAACGGTCTTCTCCACCCTCACAAAGGAGAAGTATGCTTCATGGGGGAGAAGATCGGACGGGCCGGACCCTCGCGTGTGGCCGGAAGAATCGGCATATCCTTTCAAAACCCAAACGATCAATTTTTCAAAACCAGTGTGTCCGATGAACTGCGGATCGGCCTGAAATTTTCCCGCAATGAACCGGAGCATAAATTCCGGGAACTATGCGATCTCTTTCATCTTCATGAACTCCTGGACCGGTCTCCCTACCGTCTCAGTGAAGGACAGAAAAAAAGGGTTTCCGTGGCCTCGATTCTGGCCATGGGACCCGGATTGCTGGTGCTGGATGAACCCACGGTGGGGCAGGACGGCCGGTTTCTTGAGGCGTTGGCATTTCGCCTTCTTTATCTGTCGAAAAAAGGCGTCACCATCGTGGTGGTTACCCACGATCTTGAATTTGCATGGGCCGTATCGGAAAAATGGGCGGTGATACACAACGGCCGGTTGTCGGCGGTGGGCGAGCCCGGGGATCTCATGGAGAATAGTTCATTCATTCGCCCGGAGGTGCATCATTTCATGGGACTGGACGAAAACGGGGCCGGTGCAGGACAAACAGGGGGGCATGGCAGTTAAACAATCAAAACCCGGCCGGCACCTGGATCCAAGGACACGGCTGATCCTCGGCGCCATGGGGGTGACCGCTATTCTCATGACCGGGCAAAGCTTGCTCCTGGCGGCAGCGCTGCTCCTTTTGTGTGCGGGCATTCTTTTCGGCGGAAAAGCAAAACCGTGGTTTCAGGCCCTCAAAATGCTGCTGCCACTGGTGGGGTTGGTTTTTATTATTTCCGTCATTTCCTTTGACGCAGAAACGGCCCTCATGCTTTCCCTGCGGCTGTTTGATCTTTTGACCCTGTCCTTTTTTTTCTTTCATGGTCTGGACCCCGAAGATCTGGGGCAGAGCCTTCGACAGATGGGCATTCCCTATGCCTTCTGTTTCATTCTCACGACCTCGCTCCGCTACGTCCCTTTTATGGGGATGAGAATCCGCCGGATTATGGATGCGCAGCGTTCCAGAGGCATCGATCTTCGACCCGGAATTCGAAACATTCCCAATTTTGCGGCACTGCTCATGCCCCTTCTGGTTCAGTCATTCGTTCTGGCGGAACAACTGGCCATGGCCATGGAATCGAGAGGATTTGCGCGAGAGGGCAGGACCTTGCGCAGGGAATATCGAATCACCTGGGGAGAATATGCGGCAATGGGGGTTGCCTTGGGCTTTCTTGTGGGTTATGGGATATGGAAGGAAAGTGGTGGGGGGAAATGTCCGTGGTTTTGATTTTGCCCGTTTCATTTTCGTTCAAACCGGTCAGCGACCGGCGGCTTTGCTGAATTCCTGAGGTCATGGAAATTCAAATTTTTTGGATAGGGTTTTGCCAATATATGGGAGGCAGTACATGAAAAAAATATTGACCATCGCCGGGTCCGATTCCGGAGGTGGCGCCGGCATACAGGCTGATTTAAAGACCATTACCGTTCTGGGGGCATACGGAATGAGTGCCATTACGGCCTTGACGGCCCAGAACACACTGGGCGTTCAGGGGGTTTACCCGGTTCCGGTGGAATTCATCGGGCAGCAGATGGATTCGGTGCTTTCCGACTATGGGGCGGACGGGGCCAAAACGGGGATGCTGGCGACCCCTGAGATCGTGGTGGCGGTGGCTGAAAAATTGAAAGCGTACCGGGTGAAAGGGCTGGTGGTAGATCCGGTCATGGTGGCCAAGGGGGGGGATGTCCTGTTGACGCGGGAGGCCAGGATCAGCGTAAAAGAGGTCCTGCTGCCCATGGCGCATGTGGTGACCCCCAACCTTCCCGAAGCCGCGGATTTGTGTGGTCATCCGGTGGAGAATCTGGAATCCATGAAAGCGGCTGCCGAAGAAATTCACCGGTTGGGCACCCCCTATGTGCTTGTCAAAGGAGGACACCTGAAAGGGGATGCGGTGGACCTGCTTTTTGACGGAAACGGATTTCAGACGTTTTCATCCCCGCGTCTCAGCAATCGCAATACCCACGGCACGGGGTGTACCTTCTCGGCGGCTCTGGCCACGTTGCTGGCGCAGGGGTGCGCGGTTGCGGAAGCGGTGGAGAAAGCAAAACAGTTCATCACAAGGGCCATTGCTCAGTCGCTGAATTTTGGTTCCGGGCACGGCCCCACCAACCATTATGCCCATGTACTTCAATACATCAGGGAAGGAGAAGACCCATGGCGTTAAATGAGCTTGAAGCAGTAAAGGAAAGTTTTCTGGATGATGTGTTTGCATCCGCGGATCTTTCCGTGCGGATGCCCAAATTCAAATTTCCCAATGGAGAGCACAACCCGCGCCACGTCTATCAAGCGGTGCATGACGAGTTGATGCTGGACGGCAATTCCCGCCAGAATCTGGCCACGTTCTGCTCAACATGGATAGAGCCGGAGGTCCACCGGCTGATGGACGATTGCATTGATAAGAATATGATCGACAAAGACGAATATCCGCAAACTGCCGAAGTGGAGGCCCGCTGTGTGCATATGCTGGCGGATCTGTGGCATTCCCCGGAGGCGCCAAACACCTTGGGATGCTCAACCACAGGCTCCAGCGAAGCGGCCATGCTGGGGGGGATGGCCATGAAATGGCGGTGGCGGAAAAAGAGGCTCGCACAAGGCAAGAACGCGGACAAACCAAACCTGGTGTGCGGCCCCGTGCAGATTTGCTGGCACAAGTTCGCCCGTTACTGGGATGTGGAGCTGCGGGAGATTCCCATGGAGGGGGACCGCTTGATTATGACACCCGAAGAGGTGATCAGGCGTTGCGATGAAAACACAATGGGTGTCATCCCCACTCTGGGCGTTACCTTTACGTGCCACTATGAACCGGTGAGGGATGTCGCCGATGCGCTGGATGTGTTTCAGGAAGATACGGGCTTCGATATTCCCATCCATGTGGATGGGGCCAGCGGAGGATTCCTGGCGCCCTTTGTGGACCCGGACCTGGTATGGGATTTTCGGTTGCCACGGGTCAAATCCATCAACACATCCGGGCACAAGTTTGGTCTCGCGCCTTTGGGTGTCGGGTGGGTGGTCTGGCGGGAAAAGAAAGATCTGCCGGCTGATTTAATTTTTCAAGTCAATTATCTGGGTGGCAATATGCCCACCTTTGCCCTCAATTTTTCAAGACCCGGTGGACAGGTGGTTGCCCAATATTTTAGTTTTTTGAGATTGGGCAGGGAAGGGTACCGTAAAATTCATCAGGCCTGCTATCACACCGCCGCCTATCTGGCCGATGAGATCAGCAAAATGGGGCCCTTTAAAATTATCTATGATGGCCGGGGCGGCATCCCGGCGCTCTGCTGGTCCCTGAAAGACGGCGCTGATCCGGGATTTAACCTTTACGATCTGGCTGACCGGCTGAGAAGCCGCGGGTGGCAGGTGCCGGCCTATTCCATGCCCGCCAACAGAGAGGACCTGGTGATTCAACGCATTCTGGTGCGCCACGGTGTCAGCCGGGATCTTGTGGATCTGCTCTCGAATGATATGAAGCGCGCCATCGGGTATTTTGAGAAAAATCCGGTCAGTACGCCGCTTACCGAGGAAACGGCCGGAGGATATAAACACAGTTAAAGGAGCTTATCATGATCGTTCAAAACTACAAAGAAGTCGAAAAAATCAAAATCGAGAAGTTTCCCTATCGGGGAACACCCCACGAGGTAAAAGGGATCAGCGTGCGGTGGCTTTCTAAGTGCGGGGAGGATGATATGGGAACCCCCGAATACGGTTTGCGCTATTTTACGGCTGAGCCGGGGGGCGAAATCCCCATTCACAACCATTTTTACCATCAGACCATGTACATTCTCAGCGGGCGGTTTGAGTGCTGGCAGTTTGACCGCGAAACCGATGAGTTGGTCTCAAAAGTGGAAGTCGGTCCCGGGGATGCCATTTACATTCCCAGTATGGAACCCCACGGCATGAAAAACCTCTCCCATACAGAGCCCGCTGCATTCTTGTGCTGTATTGCCAACGTGTATGAGGATGAGTAACGGACACTGAGTCGGTTCTTGGGGACACTAAAGATTTATGCGGTTCGTTAAAAGCGCCGGATTCGGGGATGTAAAGGCCTATGAACTTGGCTGGTCCCCGTTTGGTCATCCCATGATGAACTTTTATTATCAAATAGAACCATGAAAAGCGGGAATGGAAAGATCCAGAAGGAGAAATTATTATGGGATTGAATGAATTGCTGCCCAAAGCCGTTCGGCTTTATCCGGATAAAGAAGCGGTTGTATGCGGGGAATTGCGGATGAATTATCGGGATTTTGCCGCGCGGGTATGGCGCCTGGCACAGGGGTTGCTGGATCTGGGCATTGAAAGGGGAGACCGCGTTGCGGTGCTTCATGAAAATAGCCACGAATACCTCGAAGCCTATTTTGCCGCAGCGCATTTGGGAATCATTCTGGTTTCCCTTAACTACCGGCTGGCACCCAAAGAGCTGGCGGTGATACTGAACGACAGCGAATCGAAGATGCTCATAGCAGAGGGCGCGTTTTATGAAAAAACGAAAGGTCTGGCCGAAAGTGTTCCCACCTTAAAAAGAATCATCTGGACGCGAGCCCATGCGCATATGGTGACCGGGGAAGATGTGGCGTACGAGGTACTGCTGAACACCCATTTTGATCAACCGCCTCCGTCTCCAGCCATCTCGGATGATGATGTGGCCCATCTCTATTATACCAGCGGTACCACAGGCCGTCCCAAGGGGGTCATGCTGACCCACAAAAATGTCAAAAGCCATGCTCTCGGGACCATTGCGGAGCTCCACCTGACGGATCATGACCGGTGGTTTCACGTGGCGCCGCTTTTTCACCTGGCCGATGCCTGGGCCACCTTTGCGATCACTTGGGTTGGGGGAAAACATGTGCTCGTACCGGCCTTTGATGCAGGAAAAGTCTGTCGCATGATCCAGGAAGAAAAGATCACACTCAGCAATTTGATTCCCACCATGCTCAACATGATGGTCAACCATCCGGATGTGCAGGAATTTGACTATGCCAGCCTGCGGGTTGTGCTGAGCGGCGGTGCACCCATTGCGCCCGAGACGGTGCGGAAAATTGTGGAAGCCTTCGGATGTGACTATATCCAGACCTACGGCATGACGGAGACCAGTCCCTATTTGACGCTTTCCATATTGAAAGACCATCTGAAAACCCTGCCCAGAGAGGAACAGTTTAAATTCAAAGCCAAAACCGGACGGGAATTCATCGGTGTGAGTCTGCGGGTGGTGGATGAAGAAGGCAATGATGTGGCCATGGACGACAAACAGGTCGGCGAGATCATCGTAAAAGGGGACACGGTGACACCGGGATACTGGCGAATGCCGGAGGAGACGGAAAAGGCCATCAAAGACGGTTGGCTCCATACCGGGGATCTGGCGGTGATGGACGCCGAACGATACGTGAACATCGTGGACCGAAAAAAGGACATGATTCTGACCGGCGGAGAGAACGTTTATTCGTCGGAGGTGGAGAATGTGCTTTATACGCACCCCGATGTGTTGGAGGCGGCAGTCATCGGTGTACCGGATGCCCATTGGGGAGAGGCGGTCAAAGCCTGCGTGGTGTTAAAGGACGCACGGTTGGTTACCGAGGAAGCGATTATTGCCTATTGTCGAAAGGAGCTGGCGGGGTACAAAACCCCCAAGAGCGTGGCCTTTTTAAAGGCCCTTCCCAAGACCGGTTCCGGGAAGATCTATAAGAAGGGTCTCAGGGAACCTTATACCGCATAGCGCTTTTATAACATGATTACAACAGGTTATTTTCACTTCACCCGGAACAGATTGATATCAAACTCCGGTTTCCCTTCATACTTTTTCATGAAAAGTGCCGGAAATTGATCTTTCGCCTCAAAAATGTCCGGTCTTATGGCAATCCCCGCATCGTTAAAGGCCTTTACAACCTGTGTCGTGGTCGGGGGGCACCCTTTTACGGCAAAGAGCTCGTTGATATGGGGATTGTTTTTGTTGGCCTGGTACATACATTTTCCCACGAGAATGGTCTTCTTTTTCCCGGGGGTCGGTTTCATCATTTTTCCGGTAAGCACCTCCACGTCGTCCCACGGTTTCCCCTCCCAGGCCTGGGAAATGGCCGTCAGGAGTATTCCGTTCAACGAAGAGCAATAGGTACACATGGAAAGATCATATTTTCGATAGCTCAGGCCTTGAACTCCCATGCGCTTCATGGCAACGGGAAGGGCCCGGGATTCGTCCGGGGTATAGGGGAAATCGTGACGATGTTTTGATGCCACGGTTTCGATTTTTTCCCCGAGCACCTCGGTGTCGGAGAGATCGATGGGCCTGGCCATATCTCGGGCCGCGTGTACCAGATGGGGGACTTCCGAAGGGTCATAACCCAGTACCCGGGCCCCCACCTTGTCCGCCGAGAGCATATCCCGGGATCCGATGAGCAGGTTCTCCCGTCTGATCTTTCCGTCAAAAGCGGGACCTCTTTCATTGCTGTAGATGCCGTCAATGAGGGTAAATCCGGGAGGTGCCGCTTCCTGAAGTTTGGAGACCATATAGTGCAAATCTTTTTCCGGGTCCGCACTGTGGCATTTCTTGCGGGAATTGATATCGAGTGTCCCCTTCACATTCTTGATGCCGAGGCTGACCATGGTCTGGGCGTGCGTCTTCAATACGGGAAGATTGATCAGAAAATCCGCTTTGAGAAAATCCGTAGCGAAATTGAGGGTCGTGCCGTCACCGAATGTGACTTTTTCATAGGGCCTTTCAAACAGGTCAAACGCCTCGACCCCGTATTTTTGTTTCATGCGGTTGTAGCCGAGGGTTTCAAAGGCATGGGCGGGTGTCTCCCGGTCTTTGCGGTCTGAGAGTGTGATCCCTTCGCCGATCAATATCTTTTCGACGCCCCGTTCTTTGAGCAGGATGACCATGTCTTCCAAAATTCTGGAGGTGGTGATGACGCCAAAGGCGGGAAAGGTCCCGAAACGGCTCCAGAAAACGATATTGGGTTTGATGAACACCTTTGCATTTGCGGGAAGATGATTGAGTCCATGGCTGAGATCAACTACTTTTCTCACCGAATCAATCGGTTTTTCATAGTGTATTATGGAGACGGTCTGTCTTTTTGAATCTGATTTCATTGGAATGTCCGTTTTCCTTCACCATACGCGTGTGATTTCATAATCCGAAAGACGGGTGTCGCGGCTCAGAAGCAGCATATCTTCTACTATTGCCTGTGCTATTAGCATTCGGTCAAAAGGATCTCGATGATAAAAGGGCAGTTTTGTCAATTTTGTGCAATGTTCTATTTCAACGGGAAGCCAATTGATTGCGTTGGCTTTCATTTCATCTTGAATGGTTTCCAGCCACCCATTCTTAAGAGAGAGCTTTCCCAAGCTCATTTTAATACATATTTCCCAAAGACTGGTTATGCTGAAAAACAGGCTGTTTTCCTGATTCAGAAAGATTTTCCTGGCCGTTTCGCTGAGTCGCCTATTGTCCGTTAGTAACCAAAGCAAAGCATGGGTATCGAGCAAAGTCTTCATTCCATATAATCTCTGAAGTCATCAAGAGGTTCGTCGAAATCGTCAGCCATGTCCAGGATCAATCCCTTTGCATTACCGATTCTTCTGTGGCTGCGTACGCCCGGCAAAACATCCAGGCGAACAATCGGTTTGTTTCCTTTGGCGATAATGACTTCCTTTCCCTTAAGTGCCTCCTGGATCAATTTGGATAGTTGGGTTTTGGCTTCATGAATATTTACCTGAAGTGTTTCCATGATGGCCCCTTAAAAAATAGTTGACTTTAGTTAGCTAGATTATATGGCCATATTTGGCTTGTCAAGAAAAACTGTGATGATTGGCATAATGGTTTTTGTCATTCAAATTGTTGAAACATGTCCATCATTTCCCGTTTCATCCCTTCAGAGACAGAAGAGAGTTGTTTATCAGCCAGCATCACAAATTCCCCGCGGCTCCGGACAAAAAGCTTTTTTTCAGAGTCGACAATTTCGCCCCTGATATCAATTTTGGCGTTGCCCGTTTCGTTCAGGATTTTTCCCCGTGCGGTCAACGGGACGCCCAGCGGAACCGGTCTGATGTATTTGATGTCCATTTTCCGGGTAACCAGGAAGGTTCGCTTGAAATAGAGCACGGTCCAGGACATCACTTCATCCAAAAGCGTGGAAATGATGCCGCCGTGGGCCATGTTCTCCCACCCTTCATGGTTCTTTCCCAGCGTAATGTCGGAACAGACCATGTCCCCCGTATGGTAAAACTGCATGTTCAACCCGATGGGATTGTCGGTGCCGCACGCGAAACAGTGGTGTCCTTGAAGCTTTCGAATGGGGATTTTAGCGTCGGTTTCGTTTAACATATGCTTTCAATAAATCTCATTTCTTTAGGATAGCTTCTATTTAAGCATACTTGGATCTTTTTGTAACGCCGAAAAATTTAGAAAGTCAAGAATTGAGTAGGGCGTTCAAACAAAAAAGGGATTGCTTTTCGGTTTTCATGAAAATTTTTTTATGGTAAATATATATATACTTTTGCCGGTTTTTCTTATTCTTTGGGGGCGGTTATGACGGAAAGTGACGGATTGAAAGATCTTTTTACACGTGGAGACCTTCAACAACTTTTTCCCGGGGAACGGGCCGATTCATTCTTTGAATCCCTTTTCGGCGATGCCGAAGAGGGAGCTTTTGATATCGGATTGGCGTTCAAGGCACTTCGTGGGAATAAACTCCATTTCGAATTTCAATTGCACCAGCGTCCGGGAAAATGTCTGGCCTGCAACCTGACCTACGGCCTGCCTCAGGTGTTCAAGCGGCATCCGGTGATCGATGTGAACGGCGTGGTGGAAGAGATCGGAAAGCGGCTCAACGGAAAATTCCGGTGCAACGGATGGGAACTGGGTGCCACCCGCGAACTCTCCAATGAACTCCATGTGATCCCACTGGTCATTTCGCTGGAAAATGAAACTTCTTTCTTGTGAGAGCGGCTTCCAGCCGCGATCTGAAACGAATGTCGCGGCGGGACGCCGCTCCCACGGAAATTAATACAGGTGAAGTTTTATAAGCGTAGACACGCGTGTCTAAATGACGGGTGAATGCCGTAGCGGTGTTTGATTTAAAGTGATGGCTTTTCCGCCAGAACGGTAAACCATGTCATGTCATGATCCCATTCCTTAAGCGTATGATATCCTGCTCTTTTCAACTGCATTTTGAGGTCTCTTGATTGACTGCGCATCTGGCCTGATATAATCAGTCGTCGGGGGCCTTCAGGGTTGCTTCTGTTCAGGAATTCCCGGATTACCTCAAACTGAATATTGGCCAAAATCAGATCCGCCCTCTCTTTTGCAAAATCCTCCGCTTTTCCCTGAACGGCCCTTATCCGCTCCGTCAATCCGTTTAATACGAAATTTTTGCTGGCGGTCTTGACGCAAAGGGGATTGAAATCCACCGCCAGGGTTTGCTCCGCGCCCAGAAGGGTTGCGGCGACGGCCAGAATGCCGGTTCCCGTTCCCAGATCAATGACCCGGCCCAACGGGGACCGATCAGCTGCCAGCGAGAGCGCTTCAAGACAAGTGTGGGTGGTTGGATGAAGGCAGTTGCCAAAGACGACGCCGGGATCCAGAAGGATCTTAAGAAAGCCCTCATCAGGAGGGCTTTCCAGCCAGGGTGGCGTCACCAGAAAAGGACCTATTTTCAAAGGGTCCAGTCCGCCCCCCTGCCATTCTTCATAGGAGAAACGGAATCTATCTTCAATGTGAAGTTCGGGCCTGTTCCGCAGAAATTGATTGAGCGATTCTTCGGCGGGTGAATGGAAGAAAAGAAAGGCACTGTTTCCTTCAACCCAATTTCCGATGAAACCGGTCCCCAGTTCACCTTCATCAGATGCGGCGAACGTGCCGTTCAGCAGGTAGATGTAGAGTTCTTCGTAAGGCATGGTGTGATCTGTCGATTGGATGGAATGATAAAGGGGTATGTGGATCATCGTTTGCTCAACCGTTCCCGGATACATCCTTCGGACCGGGAACGGTTGAGAAGAAGATTGAAGATTGTTTATTTGCCCTCTTTCACGAAAGCAAATCCACGTTCAATGGCTTTCCGGTTGGTTTCGAAAAATTTATCCTTCCCTTTCATGGCCGCCTGCATCCCCTTAACGGTCTCTTCAAGGGAGAGAAGTCCTGTTTTGGCGCAAACTGCTCCGATCATGACCATGTTACCGCCGCGGGCGTTTCCCACTTCCTTGGCAAGTTCCACGATGGGCACCTGCAAAAATTCCAGGTCCGTGCGGGACGGTGCCTCGGTAATCAGGGATGCGTTCAGAAAAATAAGACCTCCCTTGATGAGGGTGGGCTCGAATTTGTCCAGGGAAGGACCGTTCATGGCCACCAGCACATCCGGATTGGACGCAACGGGGGATGCGATTTTTTTGTCCGACACGGTCACCGTGCAGTTGGCGGTACCGCCGCGCATCTCAGCCCCGTAAGAGGGAAAATAGGTGATGTTGAGCCCTTTGTGCATTGCGCCGTGGGAGAGAACATACCCCATGAGCAAAACACCCTGGCCGCCGAAACCTGCAAAAGTTGTCCGGGTAATCATTTTTTATCCTCGTAGCCGGTATTATCTTTGATCACACCCAAAGGGTAGGTTTTTACCATTTCCTCATTGACCCATTTCCAGGCGTCTTTGGGTGACAGTTTCCAGTTGGTGGGGCACGGTGACAGCAATTCCACCAGGGAAAAACCCATATCATCCAGCTGACACTGAAATGATTTTTTGATGGCTTTTTTCGCCCGTCTGATCTCTTTGAGGGTGGTCAATGCGCAGCGTTCCACGTATATGACACCGTCGCTGACGGCCAGCATTTGTGAAATATCAATGGGATTGCCGTGGCGGCGCTGATCCCTGCCGCCGGGGGTTGTGGTGGCATTCTGTCCCAGTGTGGTGGTGGGGGCCATCTGACCGCCGGTCATGCCGTATATGGCATTATTGATGAATATGGTGGAGATGCGTTCGCCCCGGTTAGCGGCGTGAATGGTTTCCGCGGTACCGATGGCAGCCAGGTCTCCGTCACCCTGATAGGTGAGCACCAGCTTGTCGGGGTGGACCCGTTTGATGCCGGTGGCCACTGCCAGTGCACGTCCGTGTGGGGCTTCCACCATATCAAAGTTGAAATAGTTGTAGGCCAAAACGGCGCAGCCCACGGGGGGAACCCCGATGGTCGTTTCACGAAGGTTCATTTCATCGAGACATTCCGCCACCAGGCGATGGGCGATGGAGTGCCCACAGCCGGGGCAATAATGGGTCGGGTTGTCCTTTAAGGACTCGGGAAAACCAAATATTTTCTCATATGCGACTTGTGCGCTCATACGTCTATCCTCCGGCCTATTTTTCCGTCACCGCTGGCAGCGGATCGCAGGAACTCGGCCACGTCCGCCGGGGTGGGAATGATCCCCCCGGGCAGTCCGTAGAAATAAATTTCCGCTCGCTCACCCACGCTCAGCATCACATCTTCCACCATTTGTCCCATGCACAGCTCAAAAACGGCTATTTTGGAAACTTTTGATGCCAGTTCCCGCAAAGGCGCTTTCGGATAGGGCCAAAGGGTGATGGGACGGAAAAGGCCCGCTTTCAGGTTGTCGGCCTTTAATTCTTCGATGGCGCTTTCGGCGATTCGAGCGGCTGTGCCGTAAGCCACCACGATCATTTCGTCATCGTCCTGAACATTGCTGTCCCAGCGCGTCTCAACGGCCGTGATCTCATCGTATTTCTCCTGCAGGTGCAGGTTGTGTTTGTAAAGTTGGCCGTCCTGTCCCAGAAGCATGGAGAAAATGGCCCGGGGTTCCCGGCCTTTGCATCCGTCCAGGATCCAGTCCTTCTCGGGGAGGTCTTCAAGCTCAATGAAATCCTGAAAAACCACCGGTTCCATGACCTGCCCCATGAGGCCGTCCCCCAGCAGCATGACGGGTGTGCGGTATTTGTCCGCCATGTCAAAGGCGACAAACGTCAAATCCGCCAGTTCCTGACTGCCGGCCGGTGCAAGGACCGGGGTGCGGTAGTCGCCATGGGCACCGCCCCGGGTCGCTTGAAAATAGTCGGCGGCTGACGGAGCAATATTGCCAAGCCCGGGACCGCCCCGCATCATATTGATAATGACGCCCGGCAGTTCCGACCCGGCCATATAGCTGATACCTTCCTGTTTCAGGGAAACGCCGGGCGATGATGAAGACGTCATGACCCGTCCTCCCGCGGCGGAGGCGCCAAGCACCATGTTAATGGATGCCACTTCGCTTTCGCCTTGAATAAACGTGCCCCCGACATCCAACATTCTTGCGGAAAGATATTCCGGCAGTTCATTCTGGGGTGTAATGGGATAACCGAAATAATAGCGGCACCCCGCACGAACAGCCGCTTCTCCAACGACCTGGGAACCATTCATTAACATCTTTTCACTTGGCACGGTACACCTCAATCGCTACTTCGGGACAGACGGTGGCGCATTGTTTACACGCGACACATCCCTTTTCGCCTTCTGATACGGTTTCTTTGAATTGCGCGGGCGAGTATCCCTTTTTGTTCGGTTTTTCGTCCACCTTGATCATGTCGTTCGGACAGGTGTCAATGCAAATATGACATCCTTTGCATCGTTCCCTGTTGATCGTTATTTTTCCTTTTTTCGTCTTTTTAGTCATAATCCGATGTCCATTATTTGGGGGCTGATGAAGCTTTTGTCAAAGGTCTTAAAACGAAAATTTCTATTGGCAGAGGTTCGGTTTGTCAAGAAAAATCTCTTTTTACCATGAATTTTTATTGAAAAGCGGAATTTTGAATCCTGTTAATCGGGCGGCTTTTCTCTGAAATAAACGAATCGTTTCATGCAGGGGAATAGACAACCGTGTCACTTTCTGAAACAAAGGGTTTTTCCTTGACAAACCTGTTGAGCAGTATGATAAATAGTTCGCTTAAATAGTAGGGCAGGATTCATTTCCGGAACCTTTTTTGAATTTTGGCCCTGTCATCCACCTACACCATCAAAAAGCGGAACAAACAATGCAACTGACTGAAAAACAGATAGACTATTGTATGGAATGCGGCGTGTGCACCGGAAGTTGTCCTGTAAACAAAGTGCTTCCAACCTTTTCACCGAGACAGATGATTAAGAAGGCGTTGCGGGACCCTGCCGGAGAGCCATCCCTTGATCCCGGTCTCTGGGCCTGTCTGCGTTGCGCCCGGTGCAGCACAAGGTGCCCCGTTGAAATCAACTTTCCTGAATTTGTTGGTCATCTGAGACAGCAGGCGCGGGAGGCAGGGTTTTTCCCACAGGAAAGTCACCACGGGATTATGCAGAGCGTTGTTGAACTTCAGTTGAACGACCGACCCCAGAACCGCACCGCATGGGCCGAAGGGGTCGGAGATTTTGCGGAAACGGGAGATGTATTTTATTTTGTGGGGTGCCTGCCGTATTTTGAAGTGGTCTTTCAGTATCTGGAAATATCTCCCCTTGAAAGTGCCAGAAGCGTTCTCAAGATGTTGAATCAAATGGGCATCACGCCCGTTATCAGCAATGAAGAACGTTGCTGTGGTCACGATGCACTGATGAGCGGCAATGAAGCGACTTTTAAGAAGCTGGCTGAAAAGAATCTGGCAGTGATTGCAGCTTCAGGGGCAAAGACGGTCCTGTTCAGCTGCCCTGAAGGCTATGCAACTTTCAAAAATCATTATCCGAAGCACTTCGGCAGCCTTCCTTTTGAGGTGCTTCACATGACTGAATTTCTGAACCGTGAACTGCCCGAATCCGGCCTTGAGTTTAAAGCGTCTTCAAACGGCGCCATCACATACCACGATCCCTGCCGGCTGGGAAGGGATTCCGGAATCTATGAGGCCCCGAGGGATCTGCTCAAAAACATTCCGGATGTGAAGCTCGTGGAGATGGGGCGCAACAGGGCAAACGCCCTCTGCTGCGGAACAAGTGCATGGATGGAATGTGCCAACTGTTCCAGGGAAATACGGCTGGAACGTCTTCAGGAAGCGCTCGACACGGGAAGCGGGACCATGGTTACGGCCTGTCCCAAATGCCAGATCCATTTTACCTGTGCTCAACGCAACGCGGGAATGGATCTTAACATCACGGACATCTATGCCTATCTTTCGAAGCACTTGGACAATGCATGATGGGCGTTAAACTGGGGATAGCGGATTGAGGAGTTAATATGATGGAATCTGGTAAAAATCAAAAAGTACAGGGTGCCGTGATGGTCGTGGGCGGCGGCATCGCCGGCATGCAGTCAGCCCTGGATCTGGCGGATGCGGGATTTTATGTCCATCTGGTGGAAAAATCACCGGCCATCGGCGGCGTGATGGCCCAGCTGGATAAGACCTTTCCCACCAATGATTGCGCCATGTGAATTATCTCTCCGAAACTGGTCGAGGTCGGCCGGCACACCAATATTGAGCTTCACACCTGTTCAGACGTTGATGAAGTCATTGGAGAAGAAGGAAACTTTGAGGTAATTCTTACCAAAACCCCCCGGTATATTGACCCGGATGCCTGTACGGCGTGCGGGGACTGTACGGAAGTATGCCCCGTACTGCGGCCCAGCGAATACGATATGGAGCTGGTGAACCGCAAGGCCACTTTTAAGCCGTATGCACAGGCGATCCCCGGCGGTTTTGCCATTGAAAAACGGGATCTGGCGCCATGTCGAATGGCCTGTCCGGCCAACCTGAATGTTCAGGGGTATGTCCAGATGGTGAAAGAGGGCAAATACCGGGAAGCCGTCGAAATCATCATGCGGGATCTTCCTTTTCCCGGCGTGCTGGGCCGGGTATGCCCCCATGCCTGTGAAAAGAGCTGCAGGCGCCTGGAAGTGGATGCGCCCGTATCCATAAAGGAATTGAAACGCGTGGCGGCTGACCGGACCAATCTCCAGGAAATTCCGGTGCCCGAACGGGAAATGAAAGAGGAAAAGGTGGCTGTTGTGGGTTCCGGTCCGGCAGGGCTTACGGCGGCATACTTTCTGGCACTGGAAGGATATCAGGTGAGCGTATACGAGGCCATGCCCGAGGCGGGCGGTATGATGCGATACGGCATTCCGGCCCATCGTCTTCCCAGGGCGGTCCTGGACAATGAAATCGAGAACCTGAAACGCTACGGTATTGAAATCCATACCAATTCGGCCATTGGAAAAGACATTTCCCTGGAAGAACTGCAGGCCCATGGCGCTAAAGCCATATTTTTAGGGCCCGGGGCATGGAAAGGTTTGACACTGGGCCTCGCGGGAGAGGCAACGGAAGGTGTCCAGGATGTCACCAGTTTCCTTCGGGAGGTGGAACTTGGCAAACTGAAGGCCCTTCAGGGAAAAGCGGTCATCATCGGCGGCGGTCATTCGGCTTTGGACGGAGCGCGAACCGCTTTAAGGCTGGGCGCCGACGAAGTTAATATCATATACAGGCGTTCTCGAACGGAGATGCTGGCCGATCCGGAGGAGATAGCGGAAGCGGAAGAAGAAGGGATCAAAATCCATTTTCTGGTGGCGCCTGTCAGAATATCCGAAAAGAACGGCAAGACCGACGGAATTGAGTGCATCAGGACCCGCCTGACAGCCGCCGATACCACCGGCAGAAGAAAACCGATTCCCATCGCGGACTCGGAGTTTTTCATTGAGGCGGCCCACATCATACCGGCCATCGGTCAGGAACCGGATCTCGATTTTCTGGACGAGAGATTTAATGCCGAAGTCTCCAGATGGAATCTGTTGATGGTGAACAGCGAGACACTTCAGACCAGTATTCCCGGGGTTTTTGCCGGCGGTGACGCGATTACCGGTCCCGCAACGGTGATTGAAGCAGTGGACGCCGGAAAGCGGGCGGCGAAGTACATGGCCAAGTACCTTCAGGGAGAAGAACTTCCCACCGAATGGCAGGAAGAACCGCCCATGGGAGACAACTGGGTGGAGATTCCCGATGACACGCCGACCCTGAACCGGATGCGCGTTTCCACTCTGCCGGTGGAAGAGCGATTGTCGGGTTTTAAAGAAGTCACCCTGATGGTGGATGAAGAAAGCGCTCACGCCGAAGCGGAGCGATGTCTTAACTGCGGCGGATGCTGTGAATGTTACGAGTGTGTCAAAGCGTGTAAGGCCCAAGCCGTGACTTTCAAAACCCATGCCGAGCATGTGAAGAGGTTGTCGCTCAATGTGGGCGCGGTGATCCTGGCTCCCGGTTTTAAGCCCTATGATCCTTCAAAGTATGACATATACCATTACGCCAACTTTCCAAATGTCATCACCAGCATGGAGTTTGAGCGGATTCTGAGCGCCACGGGACCCTACATGGGACACCTGCAGCGGCCCTCCGATGGAGCGACGCCCAAAAAGATTGCATGGCTCCAGTGTGTGGGAAGCCGGGACATCAACCGCTGTGATCATGCCTATTGTTCCTCCGTATGCTGCATGTATGCGGTGAAAGAGGCTGTGATTGCCAAGGAACATTCGGACGGTGATCTGGACACGGCCATTTTTTACATGGACATGCGGACCTATGGAAAGGATTTTGAACGTTACTACGACCGCGCCAGAGAAGAGCAGGGCGTTCGGTTTATCCGCTCCCGCATCCATTCCATCGCGGAAGACGGCGAGACCCATAACCCTGTTCTGGATTACGCCGACGAAAGCGGCAACATCCACTCGGAACAATTCGATCTGGTGGTGCTTTCGGTGGGTCTTGAAACCCAGGAATCCCTGGTGAAACTGGCGGACCGGCTGGAAGTGGCGCTCGATTCCGATAACTTTGTGGAGACCGGATCCTTTAACCCGGTGGAGACGTCACGACGTGGCATTTATGTGTGCGGCGCTTTCAATGAACCCAAAGACATTCCCATCTCGGTGATGGAAGCCAGCGCCGCCGCCTGTGACGCCAAAGCAAGGCTTTCAGCAGCAAGGGGTACGCAGGTAAAAGAAAGAAGTTACCCGAAAGAGCGCGATGTTTCCGGTGAAGAGCCGCGGATTGGGGTCTTCGTATGCAACTGCGGTATCAATATCGGTGGCGTTGTCAATGTTCCTGCGGTGGCGGAGTATGCCAAAACCCTGCCGGGTGTGGCCTATGTGGCGGAAAATCTCTTTACCTGCTCCCAGGATACCCAGGACAACATCAAGGATGTCATTGAACGTGAAGGGCTCAACCGCGTGATCGTCGCGGCCTGCACCCCAAGGACCCATGAGCCTCTTTTCCAGGAAACCATGCGGGATGCGGGATTGAACAAGTACCTTTTTGAAATGGCCAATATTCGCAACCAGTGCTCCTGGGTGCACAGCAAGGAAAAAGAGGAAGCCACCCGGAAATCAAAAGACCTGGTGCGAATGGCGGTGGCCCGGGCCCAGTTGATCCAGCCGCTTCCGCAACCCACCATTGATGTTGACAGCAAGGCGCTGGTGATCGGCGGCGGTATCTCCGGCATGACGGCGGCTTTGGGTCTGGCCGATCAGGGGTACCATACCCATGTGGTGGAGCAGTCCGATGTGCTGGGGGGTAATGCCCTCATGCTCAATGAGACCTGGCGGGGTGATAACATTTCCGATAAAGTCCGGGAAATGGCGGCACAGGTTGAAAATCACGCACTCATTGATGTGTATAAAGGGGCCGGCATAAAGGATGCATCAGGGTTTGTGGGTAATTTTGAGACCACCATTTCTCACAACGGAAGCGATACCACACTGAAACACGGCGCTGTTGTAGTGGCGGTCGGTTCTGAGGAATTTAAACCGAACGAATACCTTTATGGCAAAGATGACCGGGTGTTGTCACATCTGGAGTTTGACGCCGCTTTCATGGCCGGGGACGACCGGATGAAAAAGGCGAACGCCGCCGTCTTTATTCAGTGTGTGGGATCCAGGGAACCGGAGAGGCCCTATTGTTCAAAGGTCTGTTGTACGCACAGCATCAAATCAGCGCTGGAATTGAAGGAAATCAATCCCCATATGAATGTCTTTGTTTTGTATCGGGATATTAGAACTTACGGACAGCGGGAGTCTCTTTACCGAAAAGCCAGGGAAAAAGGGGTGATCTTCATCCGGTACGACCTCGATCACAAACCAGTGGTTCAAATAGATGGCGATGAACTGAAAGTGATCGTTCGGGACCATATCCTGGAACGGGAAATTCAAATGAATCCGGATCTGGTGGTTTTGGCGGCTGCCATTGTGCCTCGGGATAACGAGAAACTGGCCCAAATGTACAAGCTTTCCCTCAATGAGGACGGATTCTTCATGGAAGCCCACGCCAAGCTGAGACCCGTTGAATTCGCTTCGGAGGGGGCTTTCCTGGCGGGACTGGCCCATTATCCGAAACCCATTGAAGAAAGCGTTGCCCAGGCCAAAGCGGCTGCCTCCAGGGCGTCCGTGGTACTTTCCAAAAAAACGCTTTCCGTTGAAGGCGTGGTCTCCCACGTGGATGAACATTACTGCATCGCCTGTGGCATGTGTGGAGATGCGTGTCCCTACGGCGCCATCGGCCTGGTGGATCTGGAGACGGGCGGTCAGGTGTCCCGGGTGCAGCCGGCCCTCTGCAAGGGGTGCGGTGCCTGCGCTGTCGCATGTCCCACGGGAGCGGCGGCCATTTTCCATTATGACGATGAAGAAGTGTTGACCATGGTGGATGCGGCACTGGATTGATGACCGGCCATTGAGGATGGACTGTCAAATCTGACAGACCAAACGGAGTGTATCTGATGAGTGATGTATTTGATCCCAAAATCGTAACATTTGCATGTAACTGGTGCGCTTATTCCGCCGCCGATTTGGCGGGGGTAAGCCGTTTTCAATATCCGCCCAACATGAGAATTATTCGTGTGATGTGTTCGGGCAGGGTTAATCCGAATTTTATTCTCAAAGCGTTTCAAAGAGGTGCGGACGGCGTCCTGGTTGCCGGGTGACACATCGGCGACTGTCATTACCTGGACGGTAATGTAAAAGCGGAAAAAATGTTCAACCTGACGCGGGACCTCATTAACATCCTGGGCATTGAGACGGAAAGGGTCAGGCTCGAATGGATTTCCTCCGCGGAGGGGACCCGGTTCGCGGAGGTGGCCAGGGAATTTACCGAAGAAATCCGGTCACTGGGATCCGCATCAATGAAACAGGCGGCCTGATAAGCAGCTGTTGGCGAAGTGCTAATGGCTGATCGCTAAATAATAGGAGAAATATCGTGAGTAAGGATATTCTTGTAATTGGAGGCGGCATCGCCGGAATCCAGTCGTCATTGGATCTGGCCGAGATGGGATTCAAGGTCCATCTGGTGGAACGACTGCCCAGCATCGGCGGGAAAATGGCCCAGCTGGACAAGACCTTTCCCACCAACGACTGCGCCATCTGAATCCTTTCGCCGAAGATGCTGGATGTCGGTCGACATCCCAACATTGAACTTCTGGCCTATAGTGAAGTTCTGGACGTCAAAGGAGAAGAAGGCGATTTCAGGGTAACCGTTAAACGGAAAGCCCGTTACGTAGACGAAGACAAGTGCACCGGCTGCGGCGCATGCAAGGAAAAATGCCCGACGGTGCTTTCGGATGCATTTAACGAAGGTCTGGGGGAGCGGCGAGCCATTTACAGCTGGTTTGCTCAGGGGATTCCGTCCACTCACACCATTGATCCGGATCATTGTCGACAGCTCAACGGCAAAAAATGTGGCATCTGTGCCAAAGTCTGCCAGGCCAATGCCGTCAATTTTGAGCAGAAGGACCGGAATATCGAGCTGGATGTGGGGGCCATTATTGTGGCGTCCGGTTATGATGTGTTTGATCCTTCACGCATTCCCGAATATCAGTACCGTGAAATTCCCAATGTGGTCACTGCCATTGAGTTTGAAAGATTGCTCAGTGCCAGCGGTCCCACCGGCGGCCACCTGGATCGGCCATCGGATCTGGCAGTTGAAGCGGAGATCGGGACCTTGAAGAAGGCTCACGAAAAATCCTTGAAACAACTCAAGAAGCTGGAGGAGAAATTCGGGGAGGCTTCCGCTGATTTCCATGCGAAATATAAAGAGGGTGCGTACCAGGGCGACAAGGACCGGGAAAAATGGGCCGAAAAGTATGAAACGCATCTGACCATTGAGGAGCCCCTTCTAAAGCTCGAGGCCCAGGCTGAAAAATTTCAGACGGCCAAGAAACTGGCCTTTATTCAGTGTGTGGGTTCGCGGGATTTTCGTTTCTATCCCTTTTGCTCCGGTTACTGCTGCATGCACTCCATTAAGGAGGCCATTATTGCCAGGGAACACGAACCCGAAACCACCTCAACCATCTTCGGCATGGATATCCGCGCCGTGGGAAAGGGATTTGAGGAATACAAGGTGCGGGGCGGCAACCAGTCGAATATTACCTATGTAAGGGGTCGGGTGGCCGAGATTAATGAGGGGCCCAGCCATAACCCTGTTTTGACCTATGAGGATACCCGCGAGGGGGTCGTGAAGAGCGAGGCCTTTGATCTGGTGATTCTGGCCACGGCCTGCGCGCCATCAAGCGGGAATCCGGAACTGGCGAAGATTTTAGACGTTGAACTGAGCCCTTTCGGATTCTTTAAAACCGACGCGTCTCAACCCATGGACACAACCCGGCCCGGTATTTTTACCTGCGGTTGTGCGCACAGCCCCATCGATATTCCGGAATCCGTCGTCCAGGCCAGCGGAGCAGCCGCCAGGGCGGCGCGAACGGTGATGGGTGCAGGTATGCGAAAAGCATCATGAAGGAGTCTGCCAGCATGAGCGATAAGAAAGAAAAAAAACGATCCAAAAGTGAGACTGAACGGATCGGCGTGTTTATCTGCGATTGCGGGTCCAATATCGCAGGGCACCTGGACTGCGCCGAGGTGACCCGTTATGCATCCACGTTGCCCGGTGTGGCGTACGCCAAGGAAAACCTTTATACGTGTTCCGAAGCGGGCATTGGGGAAATTATCAACGGCATAAAAGACAACGATCTGACACGGGTGGTGGTGGCTTCATGCTCACCTCGAACACACCAGCCGCTCTTTTCCAGTTCCTGTGCTCAGGCCGGGCTCAATCCCTATCTTTTTGAGATGGCCAACATCCGTGACCAATGTTCGTGGGTGCACATGGGAGATAGAGAAGGGGGTACCGAGAAAGCCAAGGATTTGGTGCGGATGGCGGTGGCCAAGGCGGCATTTTTGGAGCCTCAACAGGAAATCGAAGCGGATTTAACCCCCAGGGCTCTGGTTATCGGCGGGGGGGTGGCCGGTCTTTCAGCGGTGGAGACCCTTTCGGAAATGGGGCTCGACGTAGTGCTGGTGGAAAAGGCCCCGGAACTGGGTGGTTTTTTGAATCGTATTGATCGTCTGTTTTCAGGACGGAAGGCATCCGAATTCGCGAAATCCCTGGTGGATAACGTTGTTTCAAAATCCAACGTGAAGATTTATCTAAACGCCCAGGTGGAAACGGTGGGCGGATACATCGGCAATTATGAAATCGGCGTTCGGGATGCGGATGGTGCTGTCGCAAATGAAGTGGTGGGGTGCATTGCCCTGGCAACCGGGGCCCTTCCACTGGTCCCCGAAGGGCTTTTTGGATACGATGGTAAAAAGGTCATTTCCCAGGCGGAACTGGAAGATCGTTTTCGTAACGGTACCTTTGATGCCGAGCGGGTCGTGATGATTCAGTGCGTGGGTGCCCGTTCAAAAGAACGGGAATACTGTTCCCGGATCTGCTGTCAGAATGCGGTCAAGAATGCGCAGTTTATCAAGCAGCAAAATCCCGATGCACATGTGCATGTGCTCTATCGGGACATGCAGATGTACGGTACTGAAAAGGAAAAGATGCTGTGGGATGCCCGTGGGATCGGCGTCCGTTTTGATGTCTATGATCCCGAGAAGCCGCCGGAAGTGAAAGACGGGGAGGTTCGTTTCCTACAGGTGTTGACAGGAGACACCGAAAGCATTCCCTATGATCTGCTGGTGCTGTCCACGCCCCTGGTGGCAAGAGAAGATGCACCGGAGATCAGCAAGCTGCTGCGGGTTCCCATTGACCAGAATAATTTTTTCATGGAAGCCCACGCAAAACTGCGGCCCCTTGATTTTGCGACGGATGGTATTTTTGTTTGCGGATCCGCCAGGTACCCCGCCAATGTGGAAGAGGCCAGATCACAGGGCCTGGGCGTGGCATCCAGGATCGGTACCATTCTCTTTAAAGACAAACTGGTTACCAGCGCCATTGTAGCGGAGATTAACGCGGATACCTGCGTGGGATGTCTCGGGTGCGTCGAAATGTGTCCCTATGACGCCATTCAGTTTATGCCGGAGAAAGGTGTCTGCGAAGTAAACCGGATTCTCTGCAAGGGATGCGGGTGTTGCGCCTCCACGTGTCCCTCCCAGAGCGCTACGCTGAGGGGATACAAACCGCAGCAGTTGTTAAGTCAGATAAAGGCGGTGTGTTAGAGCAGCTGTTAGCTTTTAAACTTTACGAGGATCAATTATGAGTGACGTCAATTTCGAACCCAAGATTGTTTGCTTTTTGTGTACGTGGTGAGCATACGCCGCTGCTGACCTGGCTGGGGTTAGTCGACTGCAGTATCCAACGAATATCAGAACGGTTCGTGTCATGTGTTCCGGCAGTGTTTCGCCTCATCATATCCTGAGGGCATTTCAACAGGGTGTGGACGGCGTTTTTGTGGGTGGGTGACACCTGGGCGACTGCCATTACCTGTATGGTAATTACGCGACCAAAAAGAGAATCGGTTTTTTAAGAGAGTTGCTGGCTTTTGTGGGAATAGAGTCGGACCGTCTGAGATCCAGATGGATTTCATCGGCGGAAGGTCCGGAATTTGCCCATGAGATTATTGATTTTATTGACAGCCTCAAGGCGATGGGCCCGTCTCCCATAAAGCAGACGGAAAAAGCGCTTCGCGCTGCCTGAGGCGTTGCGTCAACCCAACCTTTTTGCTCCCGGATAAGTACCCGGGCTAGGATATTTCCATGAGTGAAAACGTAAGAAACAAGGTTAAGGAACTGCTCGCTTCAGGAAAGATTAGTGGGTTTTTAGGCCTGAGCGATAAATATGGCCAAATCGGTCCTCACCTGTTCAAAGACGAAACCGATCTGGACCATCTGGTTGTGGGGGATTGGAAACAGCCCGGAGATACGCGGTATTCTCTCAATAAACAACTCATACACCTGGCGCTTAAATATCCGGATGAAACCTTCGGAGTTCTGATTCGAGGCTGTGATGAGCGCGGGCTGAAAACCCTTTTCACTTGGAATCAACTGAATCAGGAAAAAGTGGTACCGGTGGGTGTTGCCTGTCCGCCCATGCTGGCGGCCTATTGCGAGTGCCGGAAGCCTTTTCCCGATGAATTTGTGGAGGGGGAAAAATCGGAAGGGGTGGATGAGCTATCCGTGGCCAAGGTCGACAACCTTGATTTGGCGGGACGCTTCGACTATTGGAAAGATGTTTTTTCGCGTTGTATCAAATGCTACGGATGCCGGGATGTGTGCCCCATGTGTTTTTGCAAGGAATGCGCCTTGGAGGACGACAATCTGGTGTCAACGGGTGAAATTCCCCCTGAAATTCCCGTCTTTCACGTGACGCGGGCCATTCATATGGTGGGTCGCTGCATTGACTGTGGGCTTTGCAATGAGGCGTGTCCGGCGGATATTCCCCTTCGCACGCTTTATAAAAAGGTTGCCGATATTATTGATGACCAATTCCAGTATCGTCCCGGATATACGGCAGGAAAGTCTCCGTTGAATATCCTGGGTACGGGTGCTGAGGCATAAAAAATAGAGAGGAGTGCCCATGGACTATAAAACCGTTTTGACTACCTGCACCCACTGCGGTTGTGGATGTGGTTTCTACCTGGAGGTGCTGGACGGCCAGGTGATAGGTACCATTCCCTGTAAGACCGACCCGGTCAGTCAGGGAAAACTCTGCATTAAGGGCTGGAATGTTCATGAATTCATTCAAAGCCCCAAACGATTGACCACTCCCATGATTCGGAAAAACGGTGAACTGGTTGAGGTTTCCTGGGATGAAGCCCTGGACTATACCGTGTCCAAGCTGAAAAGTATCAAAGCATCCGACGGCGGTGATGCCATTGCTTTTCTGACCTCTGCCAAGGTGACCAACGAGGAGAATTATCTGTTCCAGAAGTTTGCTCGCGCCGCAGTGGGGACCAACAATGTGGACCACTGCGCACGTCTCTGACACTCCTCCACTGTGGCAGGTCTTGCCGCAGCGTTCGGAAGCGGGGCCATGACCAATTCCATCGAGGAGATCCAGGATGCGGAATGCATCTTCGTGATCGGTTCCAATACCACGTCGAGCCATCCGTTGGTGGCGACCCGGATTTTCAGGGCCAAACAAAAGGGAGCCAAACTGGTGGTGGCAGATCCCAGAAAAATCCAGCTGGTAACTGAAGCGGATGTTTATCTGCGTCAGAACCTGGGGACCGATGTGGCCCTCTTAAACGGCATGATGCACGTGATTCTGGAGAAAAACTGGCACAAGCCGTCTTTTATTGAAGAGCGCACCGAGGGATTTGAAGCATTCAGGAAAGTCCTGGCAGACTATACGCCTGAAAAAGCGGCCGAGATTACGGGAGTCCCCGCGGAGGATATCATCAAGGCCGCGGAATATTACGCTACCGCGGAAACCGCCACTATTATTTACTGCATGGGGATTACCCAGCATGTCACCGGTGTCGATAATGTCAAAAGCCTGGCAAACCTGGCCATGCTCACCGGACAAATCGGAAGGGAATCCACCGGGGTGAATCCCCTGCGCGGGCAGAACAACGTGCAGGGTGCCTGTGACATGGGTGGGCTTCCCAATGTTTACCCGGGATATCAGGCAGTTACCACCATTGATGCACAGAAGAAATTCGCCGATGCCTGGCAAGCTGAACTTTCCGATCAGATCGGTCGCACCATTCCGGAAATGCTGGATGGGCTCGATGATGGTTCTATCAAGGCCATGGTCATTATGGGGGAAAACCCTGTGCAGAGCGACCCCGATATGGCCCATGTGAAGAAAGCCCTTTCAAAGGCGGAGCTGCTGGTGGTGCAGGATATTTTTATGACCCCTACGGCACAACTGGCTCACGTTGTTTTGCCCGGGGCCTGTTTTGCCGAGAAAGACGGTACTTTCAGCAATACGGAACGGCGGGTTACCCGCGTTCGTAAAGCAATCGAGCCACCGGGTGATGCAAAAGCCGACTGGGAAATTGTTTGCGACATCTCAAATCGTTTTGGATATGCCATGCATTACGATTCGCCTGCGGCCATTATGGACGAAATTGCTTCACTGACACCGTCATACGGGGGTATTTCCTACGACCGTCTGGAAGGTGAAGGGATTCAGTGGCCCTCTCCGCACAAGGACCATCCGGGAACCAAATTTCTCCACAAGGACGTATTTGCCCGGGGAAAGGGCCTTTTTCATGCCGTTACTTACCAACCACCTGCTGAAGTCGTGGATGAGGAATATCCTTTTTGGCTGACCACCGGCCGGGTGTTTGCCCATTATCATACTTCCACCATGACCCGCAACTGTCCGCATCTGGATGCGGAGATTCCGGAGGGGTTGTTGGAATTGAATCCCACGGACGCCGATACGCTGGGTGTTGCAGACGGCGATGAGGTGAAAGTTTCTTCCCGCAGGGGTGAGCTGAATGTCAAAACGGAGGTGACAGACCGCGTGGATAAAGGGGTTCTGTTTCTTCCCTTCCATTTCATAGAAAGTAATGCCAATGTGCTGACAAACACGGCTCTGGATCCCATCGCCAAGATTCCTGAATTGAAGGTGTGCGCCGTAAAACTGGAAAAGGCAGCTTAGCTTCTATAATTGCCAAATATCTTAAGCCGGTTTTTCCAAAAAACCGGCTTTTTTTTCGGTTTCGTTTGGTACTATTGATAACTGCATTAGAAAGATGTTAAGGGAGTACCGCGCGCGCCCTTGATTTTCGCCTCACCATCAAGCTTCCAACCACCATTCCTTTATCACCCTGTTGCTTGGTAAGGATCTGATCATCAAAATTTCTGTTCGCAAGGGTTCTCTCATATTCAGGATTCTAATCCTTGCTGCATAGCAATAATGTTGCATGCAGCAATGATGATGCATATTTCTCCAGTTAAAACGCATTTATTTCAAGCTGTTATAATTAAAAGCCGTAAGATCAAATAGTTATGCTTTGATAGGCTTTTTTGTATAATTATTTTAATAAGTTAATTTAAACAGTCATTCCTGGCATGGCTTTTGCTCTTACTAAATCAAAAACTCGCGCAAAAATTCATTTACCAATCAGGACCTTAGACCGGGGGAAGCTATGGCAAAGCTGGTAAAGAAGTTTGAGGAGATGACGAAAAAGGATATCCAGAAAGCAGGTGGAAAGGCCGCCAATCTAGGTGAACTAACTAAAGCGGGTTTTAATGTACCACCTGGCTTTTGTGTTACCAGCGATGCCCTCTTCTATCTCATTGAGAAAAGCGGAATTCAAACCAGAATTGACGAAATCATCGCTGAATTGGACTATGAGGATTTTGGTGGTTTGGACCAAAAAACTTCCGAAATCAGGGGGATGATCGCATCCGTTGAAATACCCGGCGATTTGCTGAAGGAAATCAGCGATGCCATAAAATCCCTTGCGGATCCGGAGCCCCCATTTGTGGCTGTGCGCTCTTCCGTGGCGGTCAAAGACAGCGATATTTCATCATTCCCTGGAATGATGGATACCTACCACTATTTAAAAACAGAGGAAGAGATTGTTGCGCATATCAAAATGTGCTGGGCGTCCCTGTGGACCACCCGGGCCACGATGACGCGTCACCACAAAAACGTGGATCACCACCTTGGCTTGATTGCTCCCATCGTGCAGAAAATGGTGCATTCGGAAATAGCCGGCGTACTTTTCATGGCCAACCCGATCACCAGTAATCGTGATGAAATTGTCATAGAGAGCAATTGGGGTTTGGGGGAATCGGTGGTATCTGGGAAATCCATGAATGATTTCTACCTGTTAAGTAAATCGCCGTTAAAACTCAAAGAGAAGAGGATTTCCAAAAAGACAATTACCATATCCTTTGATGAAGAAAAGGGTTTCGGGCGCAAGGAAATGTCGGTGGCGCCAGACAAAATGGACGCCGTAACCCTTTCCGATGGACAGGCTGAAGAGCTGGGGAAAATTGGGCTTAAGATCGACGCGTTATTTGGGTTTCCCCAGGACATTGAATGGGCCTATGAGAAAGGCGAGCTTTACATTTTGCAGAGCAGAAATATTCGAACATTGAAAACCGGAAGTTAACAGGATCCTGAATCTGGAGAATCAGGGAAATGGTTCACCAGCAAGGAGGATGGCCATAAGGATTTTTGGGAAGCCCTTGAAAAGAACGACTGGCGTCTGGCTTTCCGGTTACGGGACTGAAACAGCTTATCCAACAGGAGTACCCTTTTAAAACAATTTAGGCGTACCCTTTTTAACCCCTATTTCTCAAATGAAAGGAGAAAAAGAAATGGCACAAAGAACAGTAGATGCACACAATCATTGGTACCCAAAAGAGTATTTGGAATATCTTATGACCCGGAGCGACAGCGAAACCCCTTATATGAGACATGACGGCGGCAGTCATTACAGAGGATATTATAAAGGCGTGGCCTGTTGCCATATCGATCGGCCGGGGCACTATGAGCTTGATGCCAGAGTCAAGGACCTTGATGCGGCAGGTCTCGACACGCAGCTTCTAAGCGTTACAATCCCGGGTCCGGAAACATTAGAGCCTGAAAACGGTGTCTACTGGGCCAAGAAATGCAATGACGCGCTGGTTAAAGCGCAGGAAGATTATCCCGGACGTTTCTATTTCCTGGCGACTCTCCCCTGGCAGGTTCCCGATGAGGCCTGCAAGGAATTGGAAAGATGTCACGACATGGGGGCAAAGGGCGTGCAGATGTTTTCCAATTATGCCGGAGAGCCCGTGTTTCTGGAAAAGTTTCACGGTATCTATGAAATTGCGGACAAGTACGAAATGCCCATGTTGGTCCATCCGGCCAATCCGCTTACGGGGCCTGTTATGGATCTGGTCAAGATTCCATACCAGCTTTGGGGTTACACACTCGATACCAGTATGGCCGTGGTCAGCATGATTTTTCAGGGAATTTTTGAAAAATTCAAAAACCTGACGTTGGTTCACGGGCATCTGGGCGGGATGGTCCCCTATTTTGTGCGCCGTTTGGAAGATTCCTACAAAGGTTACGGAAAGGAATGGGGGATCGAGCTTTCCGAGTCTCCTGACATAACCTACAAAACGAGAGTTTATCCGGATACCACATCCTTTTATCTTCCGGCCATGAAATGCTGTCTGGAATGGGTTGGTGCCGGGCAGATGTGCATCGGGACTGACTATGCCCACCGGGTTGGCGATCCTGAAGGCGCCATCAAAGCCGTCAAGGACCTGGGTGACCAGGCGGGCCTCAGCCAAGATGAGATCGATATGATTCTTGGAAGAAATCTGGAAGAAATTTTTCATCTGCCGCCAATGCCTTAATGAAGGCAAAGAACCAAAACAATTGAAGATTGAAGAAAAATGCTGTTCCGTCCCGTTTCTCTGGGGCGGAACAGCCTATCGACCTGATCCTAACGCACGCATGCGAATGGAGGAGCCGAAATAAAATGGTCATGGAAGTCAAATGGTGCGGCTTTGATTACGGGCAATGCATTATGGAGCCGGGAGGCCTCAGAAATCCTCGCTTGTTTGGAGATCTGTACAAGGAACTGGGCCAGCCGGAACTGATTCCGGATAAAATCCGAAAGTACCGAATCCTAAAAGAAAAATACGGGAGCTACGGCCGAATCAAAGAAGGCCATCGGGATGAAATATACAGTTACGTTCTGGATGACGATCCAAAGGCCATTGAGTTGTTCGGGCAGAAAGAACAGGAACTTCTGGATATGGGGGAAGGCCTGGAAGATACCTTGCAACATTTACAGTCTCTGGGCATTGAACTTCAAGTGGTTTCTGAAATGAAGAAGACATTGGGCGCGGTTGGAACCGATATTGTTTCCAGATTTCTTAAGCGGCGCGGTCTTGTGAAATATTTCGAGGAACTGGTAACACCGCAGGGGAAAATCAATCTGAATGACAATTCCGTGGATGATAAATACAAGGGGCACACCAAAAAAGATGGGACACTTTACGATGTTCTTGCGCAAGAGCTGAAAGAACGCGGCATTGAGGCCCATGAGGCGGTGATGGTGGGAGACAAACCGGAGACGGATATCAATCCCGCACACGAACGAGGATTCAAGACCATCAAATATACCGGATTTATTGACCTGGGTGACTCTAAAGCGGATCTCGTTATTCATTCCTTTGAAGAGCTGAAGCACATACTGAAAAAAAAGGATTAATCTCATGCCGAGACCAAAAGCAAAAAAAATTATCGTTCAATTTGATGACGGCACAGAGAAAGAAGCGGCCTATGAAGATCTGACCCTTCAGGCGCAGCGTGAACTTTCAAGGCAACCGCTTCTGTTTGATTTCATCCCCGAATGCGGCGAAATGAAATATGTTCTTCTGGAATGGAAGGATGGATATAAGGAAGTCAAGGCAGTGGATGGGACCTGCACGGACATCAACCGCTATTACGTGATTACGCGTCCGGAAGACGTTGGACGGCTCTCACTGAACAAAGCGGATGGCTATCCGGAACTTTTGGAAATCATTCGAACGCCGCTGGATTTGAAGCAAATCAATTTTATTGAGACCCACGAAATTTCTTTGGATAAGTCCGACCGCGAGGGAAAGAAGATAGATCATTTCTTTTCATTTCATTCAAAAGGGGAGGCTCTTTCAACAGTCGTCAATGAATTCCGAAATGCTGCTAAAGGGGAAGGAATTGATCTTGATGCACTTCCATCGGAAGACCCGGATAAGCGCCGGGATGTTTTCGCTCAAATCGCCGGCCGAATGGGTATCAAGGCCTTCGAACGACAGCAGGATGTTCTGGATTTCATGGACCACTTAGCAAAACATGCTTTGCAAAACGCATAGGGAGGATGTTTATGAAACTGTTTGAGTCTTTTAGCATCAACGGCAAGTTGACCGTCAATAACCGAATCATGATGCCACCGGTCGTGACGCGGCTGGCCACCACCGAGGGAGAGGTGACCGACGCACTCATTGACCGGTATGTGCTTTATGGCCAAGGGGGTGCCGGTATTGTGGTGACAGAGGCGGTCTCGGTCAAGAAGCGAAAAAGCGGTCAACTGCTTCGCTTGAGTGAGGATGAATTTATTCCGGGAATGAAAAAATTGACGGAACGGTTTCATGGTGAAACAGATTCCAAAATTGCTCCTCAAATTCTTCATTTCTTGAAGATTTCGAGGAGTGGTTACCGCCAGACAGTCAACGATCTTAGCCTTGAGGAGGTTAAGGAGATTCCGGAGCTATTCGCAAAAGCCGCTGAAAGAGCGCGAACAGCCGGATTTGATGCAGTGGAACTCCACTTTGCCCATGCATATACCATGGCCTACATGCTTTCGCGGTTCAATCTCAGAAAAGATGTATACGGTGGCTCCCTCAAAAAGCGTCTGCTTTTGGCTGAAGAAGTGGTGGAGGCCACCCGAAAGGCTGTGGGTGATGATTTTACCCTGGGGGTTCGCATGAATGGCGATGAATTTGCTCTCGGAGGAAACAGCCTGGCGCAGGGAAAAGCCATTGCCTTGAAACTGGCAGATTGGGGGCTTGATTATATCAGTATTTCGGCCGGTGGCAAATTTGAAGATGCGATACCCCATGAAGGGGAAGCGCTGGATCCATATACGGGATACAGTGGACATCGCTCCATGCCGCCCAAGTGGATGCCGGAAAAAGTAAATGTTTACCTGGCCGCGGAAATCAAACAAACCCTTAACGAAAAAGGGTTCAATGTTCCCGTCATTACTGCGGGCCGCATTCCAACAGCAAAAATCGCGGAAAGTGTTTTAACCAATAACGAGGCGGACATGGTAGCCATTGCCCGGCCCATTCTGGCGGACCCCCACTGGCCCAGGAAATATCAGGAAGGCAGGGAAAAAGAGATCCTGAAGTGCATCTATTGCAACAAATGCCGCGAAGCGGAAGGGGCTTTTGAAGAAGTGACCTGTTTTCAGTGGAAAAAGAAGGATGGCAGTACATCGCCACCAAATCCTTGAAAATGGAGATGGCAAATGGCTTTTGAAGGTTTTACACCATACGATTCAAGTGCGGTTGAGCACTACAACAGCAAGCGTTGGTGGCTGGGATTAACGCTGGGGGACATGTTCGATAAAACCTGTGATCTCTATCCCCAAAGGGAAGCGCTGGTAGGGCCCGAAAAAAGATACACCTGGAAACAGCTTCGTGAACAGGTGGACCGAATGGCATACAATCTGATCGGTGAAGGTTTTGAAAAAGGGGATACGGTACTTCTCCAGCTTCCTAACTGGCCGGAATTCGTTATCTGCTATTTCGCGTTGCAGAAAGCGGGCCTGGTGATGGTTTTACTCACGGTTAACCATTCAGCTCGGGAAATTGCGCACCTTTCACAACTGACCCGACCCAAAGGGTGGATCGTTCCAGCACGGTACAGGAAAACCGATTTTCTGCCCATTATTGATCAGGTAAGAAGTGAAAATTCAAATCTTGAAAAGGTCATTCTTGTGGGAGAGAGTGCCCGTGGAACGGATTTGAATTTGGGCGATTTACTGCAATCCGATGTGGATTCTTCGGAAATACAAAGAACCCTGGAAAACGCCCGGCCTGATCCAGGTGATGTTTGTCAGATCCTTCCATCAGGCGGCACCACGGGGCTTCCCAAAGGTGCTCCCAGAACCCATAACGACTACATCTGCAACATTGAATACAAATCTCGGGCATGGGACATTAATCCAACTGATACGTGTTTGGTGGTGGCCACTGTGGGGCACAACCTGGCCCTTCTGGTTTGCGTGTCGGCAAGTGTATTTAACGGTGCGAAAATTGTTATTTTGGATTCCACCTACCCGGCGGATTTCTGCAAAACGGTGCAGTCGGAAAGAATTACTTGTACCGGTTTAGTTCCGACACTCATCAGCCGGATTGTAAAATACGAAAACCTCGGGGATTTCGATTTAACATCTTTGCATAAAATATATGTTGGCGCCGCCAACAGCCCGCCGGAACTGGTACGAGAGGTTGAAGCGAAGATCGGTGCCAGGTACATCAATGCCTTCGGAATGGTTGAAGGCCCCATTTGTCAGTCGAGACCGGATGATCCCGTGGAAATCCGGTTCGGTACCATCGGCCGTCCCTGTTGTCCATACGATGATATTGTCACGCTCGATGCGTCCGGCAATAAAACCCCTGTCGGTGTCGAAGGGGAGCTGGCAGCCAAAGGTCCGGGTGTGTTTACGGGCTATTTAAACAATCCTCAGGCCAATCAGAAAGAGTTCACACCGGACGGCTACTTTAGAACCGGAGATCTGGCGACGATCGATGAAAAAGGATGTGTTCGAATAACGGGTAGGATCAAAGATATCATCATTCGCGGCGGCGAGAATATTGCGGCCCGGGATGTTGAAGATGCCATCAGCACGTTTTCGAGCGTCGAATACGTGGCGGCTTTGGGGATGCCGGATCCTGATTTGGGCGAAGTGGTATGCGCATATGTTAAGCTGGCGCAAGGGTGTTCTATTACCCATGATGCGGTTATCGAACATCTGGCGAGGATAGGCGCGTCTAAAGTGCTGTATCCCGCCCGCATCGAAGTGGTGGAGGAAATGCCCCTCACCGCTGCAGGAAAGGCGGATAAGAAAATACTCAAAAAAGATATTGTCGAAAAACTCGCAACCAAATGATCAGGAGGTTTAAGCTATGGGACTGGAAGGAAAAACGGCGATCGTAACAGGCGGTGCCCAGGGGATCGGCAGAGGGATCGCACTTCGGCTTGCAAAGGACGGTGCCAATATCGGTATTCTGGATCTGCAACAGGAACAGGCCGACAAAACGGTCAAGGAAGCCCAAAGTCTGGGAGTCCAGGCCATGTCGCTGACCTGTGATGTCACCGATTATGCGAAAGTGAAAACATGCGTGGCGGCACTCAAAGACGCCCTGGACTCCATTGATATCCTGATCAATAACGCGGGCATTGATATCGCCAAGGTATTTGTAGATACCGACGAATCCATCTGGAACAAGATCATCGACGTCAACTATCGCAGCTTCCTGAATGCAAGTCACGCGTGCATTCCCTACATGATTGAACAAAAGAGTGGCAATATCGTGAGTTTGGGCTCCGATGCGGGGCGGATCGGAAATCCCGGCGAGGTGCTTTACTGCGGCACCAAGGCCGCCATCATGGCCAGTTCAAAAGCGCTGGCAAAGGAGTTGGCACGTTTCAACATCCGTGTCAATTCCGTGAGTCCCGGGCCAGTTCATACGGAGCTTTGGGATAAACTGCATGACGGTGAAAAAGGAAAGAAGGTAACGGAAGCAGTGACAAGGGCCATACCCATGAGGCGGCTGGGCACCCCGGAAGATGTGGCGGATGTGGTCGCCTTTTTCGTAAGTGAAGATTCCAGGTATTTAACCGGCCAGGTGCTTAGTATTGACGGTGGCCTGACCATGATCGGCTAAGCAAAAAAAGGAGACAAATATGGATTTCAGCCTACCCGAAAATATTCTGAAACTGAAAGCCGAGGCGCGGGATTGGGTGGAAAATGTGCTGAACCCCCTTTCTACACCTCTGGAGGAGGAAGAGCGCATTCCGGAAGATCTTGTAGAAGAACTTC